>NZ_JAXCHU010000001.1:0-504383 GCF_035984695.1 Glaciihabitans sp. GrIS 2.15 | reverse complement strand
CGGAAATACTCGGTGGCCCCACACCGCGCTACTGACCAGATCGACCAGTGGCCCCGAACGTCAATATCGGTGGCCCCCAAAAGCTCAAATACTCAGTGGCCACTGTCCCGCTCCGACCCACTGATCTTCTCCCTGGATTGGCCCGTCCGAACATCGACAGCAACGTCGCTTGCGGTTCTCCCAGCCGGCGACGTTGACCCTCTCGGTGTTGTCGGATGTGGAGTCAGTGGTGACCATTTCACACTTTTCCTCTCGCATGCGGGGAACTTTAGCTGCGTCAGTTTCGTTGGTACTAGCGGTGGGCCTGGTGGGCGCGATTCCGTTGTCGGCGTCGGCGTCTCCGCTGCCGGCTCCGACCGTGGTTGGGATGACCGGGGCGCGGCCGTCCGCGACTCATGTGTCGTTTCCGATCAGTGACCAGGTATCGGCGGCGGTCGATGTGGGGACCGGGAATTTGGAGGTGGCGACCCAGGCGATGACGTTACCGGGGGTGACTTCCGCAGTCCCGTTGACTGCGGTGTTCAACTCCATGTCGCAAGTGGTCGGCGCTCCGTCACGGCCGGGAGCGAATAAGTGGATTGGCAGCGCGGCAGGAGCCGGTACCCTCACGCTGAACTCGACCTCGGGGGCTCTGGTGTTCGTCACCGCCGATGATGCAACATGGTCGTTCGCCCCGGTGGCCGGGTCCGCGGTGGCGTTCACCTCTCCGGCAGGATTTCAGGCCACGGTGGCGGCGCAGCTGACCGGTGGGACGGTGAGCGGATACACCCTCACCTCTTATGTGTCGCAAACGGTGGAAGCGTTCGATTCGAATGGGTTGGGGAAAACGATCACCGATCGGAACGGGAACGTCACCACATTCGGGTTCGACCCCTACGGGAATCCAACCAGCGTCACTTCCTCGGCCGGTCCGACTTCCGCACGCACGGCAACGATCGCCTATAACGCGGCCACGTTCACGGAGACGGTGACGCAGACGAATGGGGTGTTGACCCGGAGTGTGAAGTACATCAAAAATGCGGCATCTGATCTGACCAGCATTGTTGACACGATGGGTAACAGCACCGCGTTCACCTACACCTCCGGCATGCTGACCCAGATAATCTCCGTCACCGGTGCCGAAACTGATGTCAGCTACGACAGCTCCGGTCGGGTCACCCAGATCGACCAGCACAATACGACCGCAGGTTCTCCGGGCACCTCAACGACCCGCCTCACGTACCCGTCAGCCAGCCAAACACTGGTTGCCGGACCTGACACGTCCACCGGTACGGGGGTTGCGACCGGCCCGCACCTGACGTTCGCGATCGGCAGCGGATATCTGGTCTCCCAAGTGACCGATCAGATGGGTCGGGAACGTTCCGCCACATACAGTCCCACCAATCTTGCACCGGCCGCGTCGACCAGCGGAAACACCGACACCACCCCGCCGGCCGGGTCCACCCCCACGGGGACATCAGTGAACACGTTCGGTGCGAACGCCGGCCAGTCGTTGACCGCGGCCGCAGCCCCGGTAGGTGCGACCCGGACGGCTGCGTATGCGAACACGGGCAGCACCGCCTACCTTCCATCCTCCACCAGCAGCGACACTGGGGACCAGACGGTGAACCACTACACCGGATCCGGCAACATCGACCCGACCACCGACTCGACCACCAATGCGACCCTCGCCGCGACCGCAGCATTGACCTACAACCCGAACGGGACCGTCAGTACAGCTACAGCGCCGAACAATGTTGCCGTCGGGACAACCCCGGCAAACCCGACCAGGTACGGGTATGACCAGTACACATTGCAACTGAACTCGATCACCCCGCCCACCGGCACCAGCCTCGGCGTGAAAGCTCTCACCTATGACGGGTTCGGTCGACTGAAGACGATCACCGACGGGCGAGGCACCACCACCACCACCCATAACACGACCACCTACAGCTACGACAACATCGACCGGCTCCTGACCACCGCGTTTTCCAGCGGCCTCACCACGGTGACGAATACGTACAACAATGCCGGGCAGCGTTTGACCAGTGTCTCAGCGTCCGGGACGATCACCAACACCTACGACCAACTCGGCCGACTCCTCACGACAGCGAACACCGCCGGCGGCGGCACCGAAACGTACACCTACGACAGGGCATCGAACCTGGTCACCACCACCGACGGGTTCGGAACAATCACGAACACCTACGACACCTCTGGTGTGCTGCAGGATATGAAATATCCGCACAACGGCTCGTTTCAACATTTGGTCTTCACAACGGATGACCAGGGACGGCGCACCGACCAGTACCTGCAAGCCGATTCGACCGGCACCTACTGGGCAGGACACGTGCACACCACCTACGACACCTCCGGGCGGATCAGTGGATTGAGCGCTGCGACCGGGCAAGCACCCACCACCATCACCCCAGTGTTGGATATGACCTACTGCCACAACACGGCAAGTCCCGCCCCGACCTGCGGCACCGGAACATCTACGGACCGGTCGAAACTGCAGTGGCAGAAAGACAATCTCACCGGGCAAGTCACCGCCTTCGGCTACGACGCCGGCGGGCGACTGCTCACGGTAACCCAGTCCGGCGGTGTGACGAACAACACGTACACGTACACCTACGACGCGGACGGGAACCGGAAAACAGCGGTCGTGACCGGATCGAACCCGGCCACCCAAACCCTGACCTTCAACGCGGCCAACCAGATCACCAACACCGGGTACAGCTACGACGGTGCCGGAAATTTGACCGCCACCCCGACAGCGACATACACGTATAACGCAGCGGAGCAGATGACCCAAGCCGTCGTCAGCGGTGTCACCAGCACCTACACGTACGCCGGCGCCTCCCAATCCGAGGTGCTGTCCGAAACTCGAGGCGGGTCCTCGCCGATCGCCACGAAACTTGTGTATGGGCGCACCGACGCGAACGGGCAACCCGAGATTGAGCAGTACAGCATCAACGGTTCCCAGGCGTACGTGTTCGATGACCCCACTACCGGGCAACCGCTCGGGATTGTGACCTCGAGCGACCAAGCCTGCATGCTCGTCTTCGATGGCACCGAAAACCCGGTCGGACTGCTCACCAACAGCGCCACCGTGTCCTTCGCCTACAAGTACGACCCGTGGGGAGTGCAAACACTCACCAGCGGCGGGACCGGCAACGGCGCTACGCAGAACCCGTACGCATTCCACGGCGGGATCAAAGACCCCGGCTCCGGGCTGGTCAAGTTCGGCCTCCGCTGGTACAACCCCACCACCGGAACCTCGACCCAACAAGACACCCCCGACAACCCACTCGACCCAGCCAACGCAAATGGATATGCCTACGCCGGCGATGACCCCATCAACGGAAACGACCCGACGGGCGCAGGTGTCTGCGGTACAGCTTTGCGAGTTGGAGCGTGCGCCGATAACGCCGCCATGGAATCGTTTTTCTCACTGCCGCGAAAAATAGCACTGAATAAAAGACGGTGGCAGACCCGGGAGGAATTGCGCCTGGCCATCGTGACTTGGATCGAATTGACTTAGCATCACCGGCGCCGCCAACGACGCCTCGGATGCTTCACCCCGATCGAGTTCGAGGTAATCCACGCCGAGACCACTCACGCAGACTGAATGCCTTAAACACGACAAGTCATTTCAATCGACAGCGATTCGTTTGCGACTGATATCGGTCCGAAATTCCCAGTGAGTCTGACTCAGTGACCTTACGCACCAACACCACACCAACACGGCGGGGCCGAAGAAGTGGAGCCGCCCAGGATGGGGGGGCGAATCAACCTCTGACCAGCGCTTTATATGGTGGGCCCTACCGGGCTCGAACCGATGACATCCACGGTGTAAACGTGGCGCTCTACCAACTGAGCTAAAGGCCCGCAGTACATACCAAGGGGGAAGACCGCGACGAATTTATATCGTACAGGCATCCGCACTGCCCCAAGATTCGCTGGGGGAGCGCGATCCCAACGAAATCTAGACGGTCAGCGGAGCCAGCTCGGCCAGCGCATCGCGGTAGGCCGCGATAGATCGGGCCTCACCCGGCGCCGTGACGAAACTCGCACGGATGATGCCGTTCAGGTCGATGAGGAAGCTCGCTCGATTCGCGAAGCCCTTTTCGGGGAGAAAGACGCCGTATTCTTTCGCGACAGCACCGTGCGGCCAGAAGTCGGCGAGAAGATTGAAGTCGTAACCCTCGGCCTCGGCGAACGCCCGCTGGGTGGCCTTGGAGTCGACCGAAACTCCGAGCAGTTCGATGCTTTTGTCGCTGAAGAGAGCGAGGTTATCGCGCAAGTCGCAGAGCTCGCTCGTGCACGTACTCGAGAAGGCGAGGGGGAAGAAGACGAGGGCGACGGGCTTCTTGTGGCGGAAGTCGCTCAGCCTGATGTGCTCCCCAAATTGGTTGGGGAGTTCGAAATCGGGTGCCTGGGTGTCGTTTTCCAGAGTCATGCGTAATTCCTATCCTCCGGAAGATGTGAACATCCGGTAAACACAATCTTCAACCATACGCCCGGAAGCGGCTCGTACCTACGATGCCGGATGCTCGATCATGACGCCGTAGGTGAACTCGCGGCTCTCGCTCGGTCCGAGTACGAACTGATGAGGCTTCTTGTCGTATTCGCCGGAGAAGTCCGATGCTGCTGTCATGCCGAACCATGGCTCGATGCAGACAAACTCGCCCGGTGCCTTCGACCACAACCCGAGAATCGGGAAATCCGGAAATTCCACGGTGATGCTCGGAGCACCGGGCGCAGAGTAGCGGACCGAGCGACTCGACAGCTGATCAAAGATCACGGCATCCGCCTCGAAAAGCGACACATCGAGCTTCAGCGTGCGGTCGATTACGGGATTCGGGAAGGAGTCGACCGCGAGCAGGCCCTGCTCGAGGCGACGGATAGGTGCCGCCTCTGGCAGTTCGAACTCGATGACGTGCTGACCCTTACCCGCAGCCCCCGGAAGTGGCCAAACGAAACCGGGGTGAGCGCCGAGGGATGCCGCGAATGGCTCAGACCCGGGGTTCGAAACGGTTTGGGTAACCCGGACTGTGGCATCCACCAACTCGAAGCGAACTGCTAGACGGAACGAGAACGGGAAATGAATGCGAGTTGTTGGCGAATCGTCGAGGGTGAATTCGACCTCGGTATCGCTGATCCGGTCAAATAAGAACTCCCGGTCACGCGCGAACCCGTGCTGGGTGATGGGATACGCAACTTCCCTGTGCGTCAACTCGTCACCGGGCATCCGGCCGATGATCGGAAAGAGCACCGGGGCACGTCGATGCCATGCTTCGCCACCCTGCCACAGGAGTTCCTGATCTCCCCGGCCCGGGGCGTTCAGCCCGAGGCTGGCCATTTCAGCGCCCTTCGAGTTGATAGTCAGGGTGAGGTGTTGGTTCCCGAGTTCGACGATCGCCATACCGCCGACGTTACTCCCGGGTGCACCCACCGTGCGCGAGGGCGACTGGCGTGAGAACTAGACTTGACAAGGCCCTACATCGTGGCGACGGTCGCAACCCGATCTTCGCCGTGCGGGGTACGGATTGTCCACGGAAAAGATGCGAGGTCGACGTTGACGGTAAACGACCAGGACCCCTACTCGGTGAATCACACCGACCAGGACCCTGAGGAAACTGCGGAATGGCAGGAGTCCCTCGATGCGCTGGTGGCAGCGCAGGGTCATGAGCGCGGGCGCGAGATCATCCTCAGCCTGCTGAAGCGGTCGAAGGAGCTTCATCTCGGAGTGCCGATGGTTCCGACCACGGACTACCTCAACACGATCGCCCCGGAAAACGAACCCGAATTTCCTGGTAATGAAGAGGTCGAGCGCCGCTACCGCGCCTGGCTACGTTGGAATGCCGCCATCATGGTGCATCGCGCGCAGCGCCCCGGCATCTCCGTGGGGGGACACATCTCCACCTATGCCGGCTCGGCGACGCTTTACGAAGTCGGCAGCAATCACTTCTTCCGCGGCCACGACCATGTCGGTGGTGGCGACCAGGTCTTCTACCAGGGGCACGCCTCCCCCGGCATGTACGCCAGGGCGTTCCTCGAGGGCCGACTGTCGACCGACCAACTCGACGGGTTCCGCCAGGAGAAGTCTCACCAGGGAGGCGGACTTTCGTCCTACCCGCATCCGCGCCTTATGCCGGATTTCTGGCAGTTCCCCACCGTGTCGATGGGGCTCGGACCGATCAACGCGATCCACCAGGCGCAGCTGAATAAATACCTCACCAATCGCGGAATCAAGGACGCCTCGGACCAGCAGGTCTGGGCATTCCTCGGCGACGGAGAAATGGATGAGGTCGAGAGTCGTGGCGCGCTGCAGCTGGCCGCTAACGACGGTCTCGACAACCTTAATTTTGTCATCAACTGCAATCTGCAGCGCCTCGACGGACCGGTGCGCGGCAACGGCAAGATCATCCAGGAGCTCGAGAGCTTCTTCCGCGGTGCCGGCTGGAACGTCATCAAGGTGATCTGGGGCCGCGAGTGGGATGAACTGCTGGCCCGCGACTCGGAAGGCGCGCTCCGCGACCTGATGAATCGCACACCCGACGGTGATTACCAGACGTACAAGGCCGAGAGCGGCGCCTACGTTCGTGAGAACTTTTTCGGTCGTGACCCGCGCACGCTCGAGATGGTCAAGGACTACACCGACGACCAGGTCTGGGGTCTCAAACGGGGCGGCCACGACTATCGCAAGGTCTACGCCGCCTTCAAAGCGGCGTCCGAGCACAAGGGCCAGCCAACGGTCATCCTCACCAAAACCGTCAAGGGCTACGGCCTCGGGCCGTCGTTCGAAGGACGCAACGCCACCCACCAGATGAAGAAGCTCACGCTTGACAACCTCAAGCAGTTCCGCGATGCAATGCGCATTCCGATTACGGATGCAGTGCTCGAGGAGAATCCTTATCTGCCGCCCTATTACCACCCGGGTGAGGACGACGAGGCTATCCAGTACATGCGGGAACGCCGGTCGGCGCTGGGTGGCTACCTGCCCGAACGTCGAACCCGTCACATCCCCCTTAGCATGCCGGATGAGTCGGCGTACGCGATCGCAAAACGAGGCTCCGGCAAGCAGGAGATAGCCACGACGATGGCCTTCGCCCGTCTGCTCAAGGATCTTCTAAAAGCCAAGGACTTCGGGCATCGCATCGTGCCGATCATCCCGGATGAGGCTCGCACCTTCGGCATGGACGCGTACTTCCCCACCGCCAAGATCTACAACCCCAGCGGGCAGCAGTACACCTCCGTGGACCGTGAGCAACTGCTCGCCTATAAGGAGAGCGCACAGGGCCAGATCCTGCACGTCGGCATCAACGAGGCGGGAGGCTTTGCGGCCTTCACCGCCGCAGGCACCTCCTACGCCACCCACGGTGAGCCGCTGATCCCGGTCTACATCTTCTATTCGATGTTCGGGTTCCAGCGCACGGGTGATGCGATGTGGGCAGCCGGCGACCAGATGGCACGAGGCTTCATCATCGGCGCGACCGCGGGTCGCACCACTCTCACTGGCGAGGGACTGCAGCACGCCGACGGACACTCGTTGGTGCTCGCATCAACCAACCAGGCCGTGATTTCCTATGACGCCGCTTACGGCTACGAGCTCGGGCACATCGTCAGGGACGGCCTCGAGCGCATGTACGGGGGGTCGCATCCGCACCCGAACGTCATGTACTACCTCACGGTGTACAACGAGCCACTGGCGCAGCCGGCAGAGCCGGAAGATCTCGATATCGAGGGGCTTCTCGCAGGCATCTATCGGCTCAGTGCTGGCACGACCCAGGGACCGAAGGCGCAGCTTCTTGCTTCCGGAGTCGCAGTGCCCTGGGCGCTTGAGGCCCAGCAACTGCTTGCCGAAGACTGGGGCGTTTCGGCGGATGTCTGGTCCGTTACCTCGTGGACTGAATTGCGGCGCGACGGCTTGGCTGCTACCGAGGAAAACTTCCTCAACCCGAACTCCGAGAAGCGTGTGCCCTACGTGACGCACAAGCTCGCGGCAGCAGAGGGTCCGTTTGTAGCGGTCACTGACTTTATGCATGCGGTTCCGGACCAGATCCGTGCCTTTGTGCCCGGAGATTTCGCCACGCTCGGTGCCGATGACTTCGGTTTCTCGGACACCCGCGCCGCCGCCCGTCGATTCTTCAAAATCGACGGACCGTCGATTGTGGTTCGGACTCTCGAGTCGCTCGTCGCGCAGGGAAAACTCCACCCGGGCATCCCGCAGCAGGCGATCGAGCGCTACCGCCTGCACGATGTGACAGCTGGCACGACCGGCACTGCGGGTGGCGAGAGCTAGCCAGAGGCTCGCAAAAACATGGCACCCGCGGTCAAGACCAAGGAACAGACACTCGCCTGGCTGCGGGCGATTTCTGGTGAGCTCGCCACAGCGACTCTGAAGCGACTCGACGACACCCTCTCCTGGTACGGCGAGATGCCGCCTGGTCGGCGTTCCGCCGTCGGCCTTGTCGCCCAGGCTGGCATCACCTCCTTCATCCACTGGTACGACGACCCCACGTCAACCCCCTGGATCGCAGCTGATGTCTTCGGCGCCGCGCCTCGGGAGCTCTTGCGTTCGGTGAGTCTCACTCAGACGCTGCAGCTCATCCGGGTCACGGTGGAAGTGGTCGAAGACCGGGTCAGGGGCGCGGACGAGACGGTGCGCGAAGCCATACTGCTGTATTCGCGGGAGATCGCCTTCGCTGCGGCGGATGTCTACGCCCGAGCGGCCGAAGCCCGCGGACTGTGGGATGCCAGGCTCGAAGCCCTCGTCGTTGACTCCATCCTCAGCGGAGAGTACGACGACGAACTACCGTCACGCATTGCCGCCCTCGGCTGGCACGGACACGGCGAGGTGTCTGTGCTGGTGGGGACCGCTCCGAAGATGCTCGATGTAGACATGTTGCGCCGCACCGCCCGACACCTCGATGCCGATGTGCTGATCGGCGTGCAGGGAAGCCGGCTGGTGCTCGTGATCGGGCGCGCCCATCCCACGCCGCAAGCCGACGAGCCTGCCGGAGCGACCCTCACCCCTTTCCTCGATATCGCAACGGCACTCGAGCCGGGCTTTGGCGACGGCTATCTTGTGCTGGGGCACCAGGTTCCGTCCCTGGTGGAGGCATCCCGCAGCGCGAAAGCCGCTCTCGCCGGATTCGCGGTCGCACGCTCCTGGCGGAACGCGCCGCGGCCCACCCTCGCCGACGACCTTCTGCCCGAGCGCGCTCTGGCGGGCGACGCCCTCGCCCGCGCAACACTTATCAACCGCATCTACAAGCCCCTGCAGGCGCATTCGACCGAGCTGCTCGCCACCCTGTGGTGCTATCTGGACAATGGTCGTTCGCTCGAAGCCACTGCTCGCGAACTTTTCGTGCATCCCAATACCGTGCGATATCGCCTCAAGCGAGTCTCCGAAGTGATCGGCTGGGATGCCACCGGAGCGCGAGAGTCTCTCATTTTACAGGCGGCGCTGATCATCGGCTCGATTGCCGAGCCGGACGGTCCGCTGCGCCGGCGCTAGGTGCCGGGTAGCCAGCCTCGGTAGCCGACGCTGGCTGCCAGCCTCAGGACGATCACCGGGTTCGACCGTGCGTCACCCTTGTGGGATCGCCCCTATTGACGGCACATTTCTTAGTGGAGCTCTACAACCCACACCGGCGCGATGCACGGCAGACTGGGGTGATGATCGTTGTCGTCTGTCCCGGCCAGGGTTCGCAAACTCCCGGCTTCCTCTCTCCCTGGCTAGCGGAATCCCGATTCGCCGATCATCTCCAAATGCTGTCGGATGCCTCGGGCTTGGATCTTGCGACGCACGGCACGACGTCAGATGCCGACACCATCCGCGACACGGCGGTTGCCCAACCGCTCATCGTGGCCTCCGGACTTCTCGCCCTGTCCGTTCTCCTCGAGGGACGACGTGACCGAATCGGTGGCGTTGCGGGCCATTCTGTCGGCGAGGTGACCGCGGCGGCGGCCGCGGGAATCCTGAGCGAAACGGATGCGATGACACTCGTGCGCGAACGCGGAACGGCCATGGCCAGCGCCTCAGCACTCGAGCCCACCGGCATGAGCGCCGTGATCGGAGCGTCAGAAGAGGAATTGCTCTCCCGCCTCATCCCCCTTGGTCTAGAGCCGGCCAATTTCAACGGCGGCGGCCAGATCGTCGTCGCGGGAGCACTCGACGGACTCGCCACGCTCAAGGACGCCCCCCCAGCCGGGGCGAGAGTCATTCCCCTGCAGGTTGCCGGTGCATTCCACACGCGGTATATGTCGCCGGCGGTGGCTCAGCTGGCACCGGTGGTCGAGGGGCTCCGCAAACACGACCCGACGCTTACGATCTGGACCAATCACGACGGCACCGTCGTCTCAAACGGATCCGTGTTTCTCGACTTGCTCGTCGGGCAGGTTTCCTCCCCCGTACGGTGGGACAAGACAATGGACGCGTTCGCGGCCGCTGGTGTTACCGGCCTGATCGAGATCGCCCCCGCCGGAGCCCTGGTGGGTTTGGCGAAGCGCGGCCTCACAGGAGTGCCAACGGTTGCCGTCAAGACTCCGGACGACCTCGCCGCAGCATTCGACCTGATTGACGGGAAGTCATGAGCCACCCCATCCTGAACCAGACCCACGGCGCGGAATTTACTCGCATCTACAGCTATGGCGCGGCGCGTGGTGATGTGGTCGTGCCCAACGAGGACCTCATCGGGCCGATTGATTCCAGCGACGAATGGATCCAGCAGCGCACGGGAATCATCACCCGTACAAGAGCTTCGGCTGACGTCCTCGCGGTGGACCTCGCCACGGATGCCGCCCGCGAAGCCATTGCCAAATCCGGCGTGGCCGCTGGCCAGATCGACCTCGTCATCATCGCGACCATCAGCAACGTGCAGCAGACCCCCTCGATGGCCGCGGTTGTGGCGGATCGGGTTGGCTCCAATCCAGCAGCGGCCTACGACACCAACGCGGCCTGTGCCGGATTCAGCTACGCGGTCACTCAGGCCGATGCGCTCATCCGCTCGGGTGCCGCACACTACGCGCTGGTGATCGGTGCCGAGAAACTCTCCGACGTGGTGGACCCCACCGATCGCTCCATCTCTTTCCTGCTCGGAGACGGAGCCGGTGCCGTGGTGATCGGACCGAGTGACAGCCCCGGCATCGCTCCGGCGGTCTGGGGCTCCGACGGTTCCAAAGCGGATGCGGTCGGGATGAACTCCACACTCACCGATTTCCGCGACGGTACCGCCGAGTGGCCGACCCTCCGCCAAGAGGGTCAGACCGTGTTCCGCTGGGCGGTCTGGGATATGGCAAAGGTCGCCAAGCAGGCTCTTGAAGTCGCCGGCATCACCCCAGCGGATCTCGCCGCGTTTATTCCCCATCAGGCCAACATGCGCATCATCGATGAATTCGCGAAACAGCTCAAGCTGCCGGAATCCGTCCTGATCGCGCGGGATATCGCCACCACCGGAAACACTTCGGCCGCCTCGATCCCCCTCGCCACTCACCGGCTTCTCGCGGAGCATCCGGAGCTCAGCGGCGGACTCGCCCTGCAGATCGGATTCGGCGCGGGCCTGGTCTTCGGAGCCCAGGTCGTTGTGCTCCCGTAAGATAATCAACGGTCAATCGACACCCCTAGGAGATAACACAATGGCACTGTCCACCGAAGAAGTACTGGCTGGTCTCGCCGAGCTCATCAATGACGAAACCGGTATCGCCACCGATTCGGTGGAGCTGGGCAAGTCGTTTACCGACGACCTCGACATCGACTCGATCTCGATGATGACCATCGTCGTCAACGCAGAAGAGAAGTTCGAGGTGAAAATCCCCGACGAAGAGGTCAAGAATCTCAAGACCGTCGGTGATGCCGTGAGCTTCATCGTCGCCGCCCAGGACTAGAAGATCGGGCCCGCTGGGCCCACCAACGCGGCTGGCCAGCTCCAGAGGATCCTGTGGAGTTGGCCGCGCCCGTCGGAGGACGCCCGTCGCGTCTATTCACCAGAGAGATGCCGTCATGACCAAGAAAATCGTTGTCACCGGAATCGGTACAAGCTCGCCTCTGGGTGGTACCGCCCCCGAGTCCTGGGCTGCCCTGCTCGCCAGTGAGTCGGGCGTTCGTTCGCTCACCCACGAGTGGGTTACGCAATACGAACTGCCCGTCACCTTCGCTGCGGAGGCCAAGGTGCGTCCAGAAGCAGTTCTCACTCGCCAGGAAACAAAGCGCCTCGATCCTTCTTCCCAGTTCGCCCTGATTTCGGCACGCGAGGCGTGGGCGGATGCCGGCGAGCCTGAGGTCGCCCCCGAGCGTCTTGGCGTCGATTACGCCACCGGCATCGGCGGGCTGTGGAGCCTGCTCGACGCCTGGGACACTCTCCGCGAGAAAGGCCCGCGTCGAGTACTTCCGATGACCGTGCCAATGCTGATGCCGAACGCCGCCTCCGCCGCGATCTCGATGGCCCTTGAAGCGCGAGCATTCGCCCATACGGTGGCCTCGGCCTGCGCATCGAGCACCGAGTCGATCCATAATGCCTACACGAACCTGCAACTGGGGCTCGCAGACGTGATCATCGCGGGTGGGACGGAGTCTGCTATCCATCCGATCACGCTCGCCTCGTTCTCCTCCATGCAGGCCCTCTCCCGCCGCAACGACTCCCCCGAGACTGCCTCACGCCCGTACAACATCGACCGCGACGGCTTCGTCATGGGCGAGGGTGCCGGAAGCATCGTCATGGAGACCGAGGAGCACGCGCTCGCACGCGGTGCCCACATCTACGCCGAGGTCGCCGGTGGAGGCATCACGGCGGATTCTTACCACATCACCGCCAACGACCCGGAGGGTCGCGGCGCTTCGCGCGCTATCGCTCTCGCTCTGGCGCAGGCCGGAGCGACGCCGGACGAGGTGGATCACATCAACGCCCACGCGACGAGCACCCCCGTCGGCGACATCGCCGAGTACGCGGCCCTCAAATCGGCGTTCGGCGAACGCGTTCACAGTATCCCGGTCTCGGCTACCAAGGGTGCCACCGGTCATCTGCTTGGCGGGACCGGAGCACTAGAGGCGATTTTCACCATCCTCGCGCTCCGTGACCGCACCGCACCCCCGACGATCAACCTCACGGAACAGGATCCGGAGATCCCTCTCGATGTCGTCACGAGCCCCCGGGCCCTCGGCGCCGGACCGTTGCTCGCCATCAGCAACTCATTCGGCTTCGGCGGCCATAACGCCGTGCTGGCCTTCCGGAGCGTATGACCGGCGCGCCTGACGGCCCCCTGAAGATCGCCATCGTCAGCGACTACTACTTCGACTACGTCGGAGGCGCCCAGACCTCCATGCGGCAGCAGAAACTCGCCCTCGAAGAGGCCGGCCACACCGTGATCGTCGTCTCTCCCGCCCGGGGGATATGGGGAGCTAGATACCAGCCATCGCCTGACGGTCTCCTGGTGAAGCCGCTGTTCCGGTTGCCGGTGCTTGATCTGGCCGTAATACCCAATACCGCTCGGAGCGTCGCCGCGCTGGAGAAATACCTGCGCGCCGAGCATGTGGACGTCGTGCACGTGCAGACCGAATTCGGGCTCGCCCATGTTGTTGATGGCGCGGCCATCAAGATGGGGATCCCGCTCGTGCACACGGTGCACAGCTTCTACTGGGCGAGCGAGGGGCCGCCGCAGGCATCCGTCGCCTGGTTTATCCGCTGGGGGCTGCAGCTCGTCATCGGTGAAAAGATCCCCAATATCCTGTTCACCCCGCGCAAGACCGACAACCTGCTCCGAAATCTCGTGCTCGCCATGGCGCGCCGCGCGAAGCAGGTGGTGTCGCCATCGAAACACCAGGCCGACGATCTCGTCGCCGCAGGTGTCACTGGCACGATCTCCGTGATCCCCAACCCGATCGCCACAACGGAAATCGCGTCTCACCCTCTCACCATCGACCAGGCACGTCGCCCGAGTTTCCTCTGGGTGGCGCGCTGCGAACCGGTGAAGCGGCCACTGCACTTTGTGCGAGCCGTGATCGCCGCGCTTGCACGGACCGACAACGGATTCACGGTGGACTTCGTCGGTGAAGGATCAGACCTCGCGGCCCTGAAGAAACTGGCCGCCGATCATCCGGAGATCCGAGTGCAGGGCGCCCTGCCACACGACGAAGTGCTCGCGCTGATGGACGCCTCGGCTGCCATCGCCCTCACCTCGCTCGGGTTTGATAACCAGCCGATGACCATCGCGGAGGCCGTGAGCCGTGAGCGCGGGGTGCTGTACTGCGATCCGAAGCTCAAGGAGGGACTGCTCAACTCGGGCTATCTGTCGGAGTCTCCGGATGACGCGGGGCTGGCCGACGCGATCGTGGCACTCGTGGAAGACCCCTCGCTTCTCGTTGGTCTCTCGAGGGGCGCACTCGTCGATCGAGAGCTGTTCTCTCCGTCGAACTATGCGGAGCGCATCGTCGAGATCTACCGACGGTAGAGCGTCAGCCGACCTTCGCCTGGCGACTTTGTACTAGCCGACCTTGTGGAGCCAGACCACCTGGTTGGTATCGCTGGAGTGGCGGAAGGCCTCGAGTTCGTCATCCCATGCCTGGCCGAGCGCGAGGCGCAGCTCGCGGTGCAACTCGAACGCATCCGAGCCAGCGATCTCCATCGCGTAGCGCACCCGGTCTTCGGGGATCACGACGTTTCCAGCGGTGTCGGTCTGCGCGAAGAAAATACCGAGGTCGGGCGTATGCATCCAGCGACCACCGTCACTACCGTGAGACGAGTCCTCGGTGACCTCGAAGCGCAGGTGTTCCCAGCCGCGCAGGGCGGAGGCAATGGCGGCGCCGGTTCCCTGCACACCTTCCCAGTAGAACTCAGTGCGCATGGAACCCTTGAGCACCCGCTGTTCGTCCCACTGGAAATTCACGGCGCGATCAATTGCTCCCCCTGCAGCCCACTCGATGTGCGGGCACAGCGCTCGAGGAGCGGAATGCACGAAGAGAACACCCCGCGCCATTGCGACACTGGTCTTGGTTAGTGCAGCCACGATAACTCCATTCCGTTGAGGTGCGACTTCCCCATCGACCTCGGAATGATTCGTGCTGCGCTATTCAATTACGCGGCAAGCCACTTCGCCAATTATGGCCGAAGTTCCCGGTAAATAACAACCGTGTAATTGCCGAGTCCCTGAAAGACTATATACTCGGCATTGTTTTTAATCCGCCGGAGGAGGCTTGGGTGTCGGTTCGAGACGGCCTCCTCGCGGTGCTCTCTCTCGGTGAGGGCTATGGCCTCCAGCTACATTCCGAGCTCGCCGCGCGCGCCCCACACCGTGGCCCGGTGAATGTCGGCCAGATCTACAGCACCCTTGAACGTCTCGCGCGCACGGGCCTCGTCGAGCCCGCTGGGATTACCGCCGACTCCTTTCCGCTCTACCGGCTTACCGATGCCGGCACTGTCGCTGCCGCATCCTGGATGACTGAACCAGTGCTCGACGGCCTGCCAGAGTGGACCGAGATGCTCGACCAGGTACTCGTGACGAGCTCGATCGATCCGGTAGCGGCCAAGACGGTCGCGGAACGGTATCGGCGTTGGTGGGAGCGTGATCTCGCCGACACGCGGACCGAAGCGGAACCGACTCTGGCGGATGCTCGGCTGGCGCTCGTCGCGCGGGAGGCGCAGGCAGTCGCCGCGATCGCCTGGCTCGGATCGGCCGTCGCCGCCCTCGTCGACTA
Source organism: Glaciihabitans sp. GrIS 2.15 (assembly GCF_035984695.1). Lineage (NCBI taxonomy): Bacteria > Bacillati > Actinomycetota > Actinomycetes > Micrococcales > Microbacteriaceae > Glaciihabitans > Glaciihabitans sp. GrIS 2.15. The sequence continues at coordinate 488,707 of NZ_JAXCHU010000001.1, read as the reverse complement.
CGACTCGTTTCGACCGTTATCGCAGTCGCGGCCGAAACGCGGTCGACGCGCGACCGCACACTGACTCACTTGGCCTGGCCGTAGTCGTCCACAATGGCGACGGTCAGCGGGAAGGTCACCGGCAGGGCGCCGAACATGAGACGGCCCGCCTCCTCGGCCGCCGTGCGGATTGCCGCCTCGACGGCATCCACCCGGTCTGCCTGGCAGTGCACGACGACCTCATCGTGCATAAAGAACACGAGGTGTGGGGAGTCCGTGATCCATGTTCCCCCTGACGATTCGTGCAGGGCGCGACGCAGGTTCGCCATCCAGCACAGCGCCCATTCCGCGGCGCTGCCCTGCACAATGAAGTTGCGGGTGAATCGACCCCAGCTGCGCGCCTGCCCGCGAGCGCGGCTCGCATCGGCCTCCATAGCGTTCTCGCCGTAGCCATCCGCCTGGCCGGCATGCCACTCAGCGCTCGGCCGGGGCGAGCTGCGGCCGAGTCGAGTCGTGACCACCTCGCCGCGTTCGCCCGCGCGGGCGGCTTGCTCCACCATGGCGATCGCCCTCGGATAGGTCTTCGTCAGCTGGGGCATCAACCGGCCGCTCTCGCCAGAGGTCGCCCCATACATGGCGCCGAGCATGGCCACCTTGGCCTGGTCGCGGGTCTCCACTGCTCCACCGGCGACGATTCCGGCATAGAGGTCGCCCGCACTGCCGGCCTCCACCATTCCGCGATCGCCCGAGAGCGCGGCGAGGATGCGCGGCTCGAGCTGCGAGGCGTCGGCCACCACGAATTTCCAGCCGGCATCAGCGACGACGGCTCCGCGAATCTGCTTCGGAAGTTGCAGGGCTCCGCCGCCGCCGGTGCTCGCCCAGCGTCCCGTGACGACTCCCCCCGGCACGTACTCAGGATGGAAACGGCCGGCACGCACGTTCGAGTCGAGCCAGTGCCATCCATTCGCCGCGAGAAGCCGGGCGAGCTTCTTATATTCGAGCAGCGGTTGGATAGCGGGATGCTTCAGTTTCTTGAGCTCCCACGACCTCGTCGAGGTGACCATGAGCCCCGCGACAGCGAGGGCCTTGAGCAGCTCGGAGGGTGAGTCCGGATTGAGAGTCGGCGCCTCCAACTCCGCCCGGAGGCGCCGCAACGTGGCGTCGAGAAGCGCAGGCCGCTGGCCGGACACTGGACGCGGGCCGAGATGGCTCTCGAGGATCTCGTTATGGATGTCCGCGCGCCAGGGCAGGCCCGAATGCATCATCTCTGCGGCAACGAGAGCCCCGGCAGACTCGGCCGCGAGGAGAAGGCCGATCCGTGCCGGGTCTTCAGCGCCAGCGATCGCGTCCCGCTGCGCTGCGAACTCGGCGAGGGTATCTTCGGTGGAGTCATCCGCCGGCACCTCGTCAAGGTCGAACAGAGTGTGCTCCGGTGGCTTCCCCGGAGGTTCGAGCGCACCACGATCCCAGGAGCACACAGCAGCAGTGGCGAGAGCTGATCCCGCCGTCAGCGAGGAGTTGCGAAGGATCGCGTGCGACAGCCGCAGGTCCACGCACCGTTCGACGCGGACGTGGGCCTCGAGGAGACCGGCGTACCACCGGGAGGTATCGTCCCAGACCCACCGTGGATGCTGACGCTCTAGGTCAGCGACTGCCGCCGAGAAGTCCGCCCCGGCGACCACCCGAACAGTGCCGTCAAGCGTGCCGTCATCCGCGAGCCGCTGGAGAGCGATACCTCCGGGAAGAGAAAAGACGGCAACGAACACCATCCCATTGTGCGGGATGCCACCGACCGCGGCATCCGCTGCCCGCACCCTCGACTCCTTCGCGCCCGTGAGTGACACTCGCGCCCGAATGTTTCGGCGCGAGTGTCACTCACGGGCGCGAAGGAGCCGAAGTGGTCGTGTCGACCCGCGCAGGCGAATGGGGCATCACATAAACGGGGTCACGGTCTGCATCAGGCGGGAGCGGATCATGAACCGCACACCCTCCGGGGCCTCGACCGAGAAGCCACTCCCGCGCCCCTTGACGACGTCGACCGTGAGGAAGGTGTGACTCCAGTACTCAAACTGCTCTGCCGACATCCAGAAGTCGATGACCTGGGGATCTCCTCCGGTCGGAGCAATGTCGAGGCGGCCGAGCAGCACATCCTGGTCTGAGGTGAGAAAGTCACCCGCCGGGAAACACATCGGGCTCGAGCCATCGCAGCATCCGCCGGACTGGTGGATCATGAGCGGCCCGTATTGGTCCCAGAGCTTACGGAGCAGGTCTACGGTCACCGGCAGGAATGCGACGCGGGGAATGGTCTCGCCCGGGACCGTGACGGAAGCGGTGACCACTCCGGTGCTTTCGATGACAGACATCGGTGTCCTTTCGATCTGGAGTAAGTATGCGCTCGAAGCCGGTGATCGAGCCGTGTCGCAATCGTGACAGGGCTCGATCACCGGGGTGGTGCGGGTTTAGAAGAAGCCCAGCTTGTTCTCATCGTACGAAACGAGCAGGTTCTTCGTCTGCTGGTAATGGTCGAGGGCCAGGCGGCTGTTCTCGCGCCCGATGCCGGAGCTCTTGTAGCCGCCGAAGGCAGCGCCAGCCGGATAGGCGTGGTAATTGTTGATCCACACCCGGCCGGCCTGAATATCCCGACCAGCGCGGTACGCCGTGTTGCCATTGCGCGACCACACACCCGCCCCCAACCCGTAGAGCGTGTCGTTGGCAATGGCGATGCCCTCGTCGTAGCCGTCAAAGCTGGTCACCGCGAGCACCGGTCCGAAGATCTCCTCCTGGAAGAGGCGCATCTTGTTGTGCCCCTCGAAGATCGTCGGCTGCACGTAATAGCCCTCGCTGAGGTCTCCCCCCAGGTCGGTACGCTCACCGCCGAGCAGGAGTTTGGCGCCCTCCTGCTTTCCGATGTCAATGTAGCTGAGAATCTTCTCCAGCTGGTCGTTCGACGCCTGGGCACCGATCATCGTGTCGGTGTCGAGCGGATTGCCCTGCACCGCGAGCGCGGTGCGCTTGACCGCGTCGCCGAGGAATTTATCGTAGATCGGCTTTTCAATCAGCGCGCGGCTCGGGGCGGTGCAGACCTCTCCCTGGTTGAAGGCAAAGAGAGCGAAGCCCTCCTGGGCCTTGTCGTAGAACGCGTCGTCAGCATCCGCGACGTCCTTGAAGAACACGTTCGGACTCTTCCCCCCGAGTTCCAGTGTTGCCGGAATAATATTTGCGCTCGCGTACTGCAGGATCAGTCGACCGGTCGTCGTTTCACCCGTGAAGGCGATCTTGCGGATGCGGGGGCTCGAGGCCAGCGGTTTACCCGCTTCGACACCGAAGCCGTTGACGACATTGACGACTCCTGCCGGGAGGATGTCGCCGATCAGCTCCATCAAGACGAGGATCGACGCTGGCGTCTGCTCGGCCGGCTTCAACACGACGGCATTGCCTGCCGCGAGGGCCGGAGCAAGCTTCCACACCGCCATGAGGATGGGGAAGTTCCACGGGATGATCTGCCCGACAACTCCGAGCGGCTCGTGGTAATGATAGGCGGTCATGCCGTTATCCATCTCCGCGAAGCTGCCCTCCTGGGCTCGGATCGCGGCGGCGAAGTAACGGAAGTGATCCGCTGCGAGGGGGATGTCGGCGTTCAACGTCTCCCGAATGGCTTTGCCGTTGTCCCAGGTTTCGGCGAGAGCGAGCAACTCTGTGTTGGCGTCGATCACGTCGGCGATCTTATTGAGCACCGCCGCCCGCTCGGTGGCGCTGGTCTTGCCCCACGCCGGTGCGGCCCTGTGCGCGGCGTCGAGTGCCGCATCGATATCCTCGGCGGTGCCTCGGGCAATCTCACAGAACGGCTTTCCGTTGACGGGTGAGATGTCTTCGAAATACTGGCCCTTCACCGGCTTAACCCACTCGCCCCCGATCCAGTGCTCATAGCGGGGCTTGTAGCTGAACTTCGCATCCGGTGAACCCGGGGCCGCGTAAACGGTCATTGCAACTCCTGTCGACGACACTGTCAAAAGGACCCTCTGGGTCCTGCTGCAGGTTAGGAGAGAGAAGGTTGCGACGAGGTTGCGACCTGTTGCAATCCGAGTTCGGCTTCGATGCGTTCGAGTCGGGCGACGACTGCCGCTCGCTTGGGGGACTTGGGCGGAAGCATCCGAAGGCAGGTCCTCCAGAGGTCGGCGTCGTACGCTGCTTCATCGGTGCGGGCATAGGCGAGAAGTGTTTCGGCGGAGGCGTCAGTGAGCAGGGCATCGCGAAGGCGCTGGCTCAGCTCCCGGCGGAGTTCAGCAATTCCCGGGGCGGACGATGTCGGAAGCAGTGCTCCCGAGTACGCCCCGAGCGCCACGCGGTGCGCCCCGCGGTCCAGAAACGCCAACACCCGGTGTGCATCCAGGTCCAGCCGCGCCGGCAACCGGTAGGGGCGTGAGAGCGGAACGAGCGAATCGTCAATGCGCTCCAGCACCTTACGCAGCCGCACCATCTCGGCACGGAGCGTGACGATTGACCCCTCCCGCTCATAGACAAGCCCGGCGAGCCGGTCGACCGAGAGGCCTCCCGGATGCCACGCCAGAAGCGTGAGGATCTCGGAGTGACGCATGCTCAGCTCGGTCGTTCGACCGCCGACGATGATGCGGCCGATATCGCTGCCGAGCACGGAGAGCACCGGCGGTGCGATGGCCCGGGGAGCGCTCAGTACCGTCGTGGAGCGGTGGGGGCGCGAGGTCAGCTCATCCAATCGACGGATGCGCATCTCCGACTCGACGGCCGCCACAGCGGCCTCCAGCAGAGGAAGGGTCGCCGGAGCCACGGCATCCGCTCCCCCGGTGATGTCGATGACTCCGAGGATGCGGCCGGAAGCCGGATCGTGCACCGGTACCGCCGTGCAGCTCCACGGGTGCACGATGCGATTGAAGTGCTCGGCACCCTGGATCTGGATGCCGTGGTCGACCGCCAGAGCCGTTCCCGGCGCGCTCGTACCAACCGCCCGCTCTGACCAGTCGGCACCTTCGACAAAGAGCATGCCCTCGGCTTTGCGTCGCAATGCCCGGTCCCCATCGATCCAGAGCAGTCGACCGGCCTCGTCCCCAATCGCGACAATCAAGCCGGCATCAAAGGTGTGACGGATGAGCAGGCTATGGATGGTCGGAAGCGCCAATGCCATCGGGTGGGCGTTCCGATAATCGTGAAGATCGCCCTCATCAAAATCGATTGCGGTACCGAGGTGGTCGGGGTCGAGCTCGAGTTGCAGTGACCTCTGCCAGGACTCCTGCACGAGCCGGCGAACACCAATTACTGCGGTGCGCGTCGCAATCACCGAGTCATGGGCAGACGCGAGTCGCTGCCGTTCTGAACTGTCGGTCGGGCGCGCTACTGTCCACGGACTTGCCATGGCACCTCCGATCAACAATGGCCGAATGGTGCAACCCTAGCCGGAGGTTCCGTGCACTTCCTCAGCAGTCCTGGCATTTTCAGCAGTCCGGGGATTTTCAGCACTCCTGGCACCGGCCGACAGGAGCGGTGAGCAGCCTGATACGTCCCGATTTCGCATCGGAGATCGCGAATACCGACGATCTCGTTGGCATTCAGGTCGCAGTAGGTCGAGCTTCGGTGACGACCACTTCACCAGATGACTGTGGCGAGCGTCGCCGAGGATGCTGCGGTGCCGAGACTTAAGAGTCAGCTATAGAGGCAGCGACCGAGGCAGCTACCGAGTCAGCTGCAGAGTCAGCTGGAGAGGCGAAACGCCGCGGCCTGTTTATGCACTCGCTGTAGTGCCGCTCACTCGTGCAGCAGTGAGCCGTCTTTTTTCAAGACCTGCTTCTCGCCAGCCTCGATAGGCACCGCAAAGCGATTTTGCTTGGGCGGCATCGGGCAGTTGAAGGCGTAGCTGAAGGCGCAGGGCGGCAGGACTGCCCGGTTGAAGTCGAGAGTGATCGAGCCATCCGCATTCGGGGCGATGTACAGGAAGCGTCCGACGCTGTAGGTGGAATCGCCGCTGGTGGAGTCCGAGACGACGAGCTGCAGCGCACGCCCCGCCTTGAACGCGGCGAGGTTATAGTCGATCCCATCTTTCGAGAAGGTGATCTCGCCAGGGATGGGCAAATCCCGAGTCTTGCCGTCGTCCTTGAGGTGCTCAAAACCCACCGTTGTGCCATCCGGGAGCTCAGTGAATGTGCCGGTGACGACCCACTCTGGGTCGTAGTCAAAGCTCGAGATGGATCCGAATTCCTGGATGCCCTCCGAGTTCGCGTCCCACACCCGCAGGGCGTAGGTGCCCTCTTCGCTCGCGATCACGAATCCGCTGACCGTGTCGCTGAAGACAATCTCGCTCGGCGTCTCGGCATCTTTGCCCCGAACAATCACGTCGCCATTGACGAGCATTCCGTCCACGGTGATATTCGCCGATGTTTCGGCGGTAAGCATCAGTCCGGACTCGCCGAGTGGCAGCGGCGCCCAGGTGCCCGGCACGCCCCAAATCGTCTGGGACGAGTCAATCCACTGCGTGTTCACGAGGGCGAGGCTGCCCGTGGGCTGCACGACCGACAGCTCCCGGCGAGCGTGGTAAACGGCGTAGGCCTCGGCCGGCGTCGGGGCGGTTGTCGATGAAGTGGTGGTGTCAGTCATGTGTCCATCCTTGCTGAAGTCGCTCGACGTTTCGACCGGTAGCACTCGGGCATCCCTCGACCGGCCGCGCACCCGCGCATGAAAAAACCGGCCCCGCACAGGTGCGGGACCGGTTGATTCGGAGTATCAGCTGCGATGGGCGATGCCCACAGCATGCGGGAGTCCTTATCCTCAGAGGAAGGAAACCCACAGCGCCTATTCGGCGCACAAAGCTGCATCCAGTTCGGCCACTACGGCCATTGTTGAATTACAGAGGGCGAATGTTCTCGGCCTGGGGTCCCTTGGGGCCCTGGGCGAGGTCGAATTCGACCTTCTGGTTCTCGTCAAGCGACTTGTAGCCGCTCGAGGCGATCGCCGAGTAGTGTGCGAACACGTCTGGGCTTCCGTCGTCCGGGGCGATGAATCCAAAGCCCTTTTCAGCGTTGAACCACTTCACTGTTCCTAGTGCCATTATTTTCTCCTTCAGGAGTCTTCGCGTGAACCCGACTTTCGGATCCACTCGTCGCGGTGTTCATCGTCCGCTCCCGAAAGAAACATGGCACCCATCGTTCTGGTTATTTCTAACCAGTGCGGCGAGCTCCAAGCATTCAAGATGTGCGAGGTACTGCAACTGCACGACCAACTGTAGTGCACGTACCTCGTTTTGGGCACCCGTGCGGTAAGAACGGGACACATTGGCCTCGAGATATTGTTCCCGCGTTGACTTTTGCGGCGGCGCGGAGCACCGATACAGTTTCGAAATGGCCGTGACTTTCTCCACCTCTGTTTTCCAAGTACCCGGCATGAACGCGACCGGCCTGCCGGTCCCCGACACTGCGATTCAGGAACTCGGCTCGTCCCGAAAGCCAGCAGTGACTGTCACTATCGGCACTTACTCCTCCAGCAGCACAGTCTCCTACCGGAGCACAGTCTCTTCACGGCAGGGCGGCTACATCCTTCCCCTGAGTTCCATTCACCGGGATGCGACCGGGCTGTCGGCCGGGGATGAGGTCGTGGTTACCCTGGACCTCGACCAATCGCCCCGGCAGATCGAGATACCGCTGGATCTCGCTGAGGCGCTCTCACAGCGCGCGCGGTCGGCATTCGACGCTCTCTCGGCGTCGCGCCGTGGCGCCTTCGTGCACCAGGTGGAATCGGCCAAAGCCGCCGACACGCGTGCTCGCCGCGTGGCGAGAATCGCGACACAACTGGACGAATGTCCCCGCCGGACATAGGTCAGACCTTCGAGCGACTGCCGCCGCGTCTGAAATAGCCGACAATCGCAGTGACAACGAAGAGCACGATGCCGATAACGGCAAGCCAGAAGAGCCCCTTGATGACAAAACCCAAGAAGGCAAGACCGAGAAAGATGACGAGCAGGAGCACAATAAAACCGATCATGACCGCGACCGTACTCCTCCCTGTGCATGATTGGGTGTCTTTGCAGGATCGGGCCTGAGCCCGACATCGGGGGTCGACACCATACTGGAGCAATGTCCGCGATATCCACCGTCATCTCGCAGAACCAGATTCTGGATCGGCGCCTCTCGAGCCAGCACCTCGCATCGACGATGGAGGAGTGCGGGAATGTCGCCGCGACGGTGCTGCAGCTATTCGCCGTCCAATCTCAGGACTTCGCATAGTCGCTCTGGAGCGTCGGCCTCCGCACGCCGGGAGCCCATCGCTCAGACCTGCTCGCCGCGATGGCAGAGGGTTCGATCGTGCGGTCGTCGTCACTTAGAGGCACGCTGATGATGGTCGCCGCCGAAGACCTCCGTGAGATTCTGGCGCTCACCGCGGGGCGGACTATTGCGTCGATGAGCTCGCGGCAGCGGCAGCTAGAGCTCGATGAGGACACGATGACTCGATCGCAGGAGGCGATCGAAGCGGCTATTTCCGGGCGAAACGCGATGGGTCGCGAGGCTATTCTGCGCACGCTCGAGGGTGTCGGAATCCGCACAGATTCGCAGCGCGGGTACCACATCCTCTGGCTGCTGGCCAAGCGCGGAATCGTCTGCTGGGGTCCCCCGAGCGGCACCCGGCAGGGTCTGGTGCTCGTGGAGGAATGGATTGAGCCCACCCCGGACCGCGAACGCGACGAGTTGCTCGCTCGCTTCGTGATCCGGTACTTCGCCGGGCACGGGCCCGCGACCGTCGCCGACCTCGCCTGGTGGGCACGACTGACAATTGCGGATGTCCGGCGCGGCATCGCTGCCGCCAGCGACGCCCTCTGCGCTACCTCTGTTGACGGAGCTACCTATTGGATGACAGCTGACTCGCCTGCTGCCCCGCGCCGGCGAGCGGAGGTGCTCGCCCTGCCCGGATTCGACGAGTACCTGCTCGGCTATTCAGACCGATCGAGGCAGCTTGCGCCTGAGCATGCCAGCAGGATCGTGCCAGGTGCAAACGGGATCTTCCTGCCCACGATCGTTGCGGCCGGCCGGGTCATCGGCACGTGGCGCCGAACAGTCACCAATGGGATTGTCGGAGTCGTGCCAGAGCCGTTCGAGGATCTCACGCCGACGCAGTCCCGCTCGTTCGGGGCGGCATCCAAAAGATACCGCGAGTTCTGCGCAAACTAGCCGCTCGGCACCCGCGGACGGCTCGGCCCACAGCCACCTCGCCCACGATGCACCGCAACCCCCCCGTCGCGGCTATCACGTCTCCCCAGCCACAGCGGACACCACGCATCCTGCGACATCAGGTATCTGCACCCCTCAGTAGAGTTCGAGGCCACCGGGGTCAGGGTCGGCCGAGTCGAGATCTCCGCCAGAGATTGCGGCGCCGTGAGCTGGTGAACTCGACTCCCCGATTTGTAAAGCCCTCGCGCGAAGAGACGCCGCGGCCTCCCGAGTATCAGGCTCGGCCAGCGATGTCTCGACCGGGGAAGTGATGAGTTCACTCGACGGACCGATCACCAGGTTGACCGTAATGACCTGACCGTCGGGGAGCACAGCGGGTAGAGCCACGACTTCCGCCACGCCGCTCATCGCGGCTGAGGTAGCGAAATCCAGCAGTGCCGCAGCACCCTCGTCACTGGTAATAAAGGACTCGCCCCCGTATGCAACACGCTTCATACCTCTACTGTGCTCCTGATTCACACGGAACGTCAGCACGTTGCGCTAATACGGAGATAGGCGTATCACAGACCGTTACGCCTCCCCGCAGAACGGTGACCCGCAGGCGAGCACTCAGCGGCGCGTCATGATCCAGGCGAGCAGGTAGCTACGTGAATTACCGTCGTCGATGAACTTCTCCGGGAGATCTCGTGCGGTCGCGAGTGCCGCCTTCGCCTGGTCGGCGCCGCCAAGCGCGGCGTACATCAGCAGATAGTCGCCGAATTGTTTGTTGTAATCTCCCAAAGTCGCTTCACCCACGCTCTTCGCGATGCGTGTCGATTCCCCACCAAGGTAGCCGCTGACCGGACTCATCGGGATGAGCTGGATGCCGAGTTTGGCGTTCGCATCCGCACTGAACCAGGTGGAGTAGTCGCGTTTGCCGCCCCAGTTGAGGGCGACCACAGAATGCTGGTAATTCGCGTATACGGGGTCGGAGGTATCGAAGTCTGTCCAGTACGACCGGGCGGATGCCGCTTCGCTCGCCAGCATCCACGATGCCTCCTTCTTCAGTGCGCTGTTATCGCTCACCGAGCTCCAGAGGGCGAGGCCGTTCCAGGCGTTCACCGCTTCGGAGCTGGACTCGAGGTTGTTACCGTCGGCGAACGGCGAATAACCCGAGGCCCAGGAATGACCGGAATAAGCATCGAAACCCCGGCGATCCGGGAAGTACTTTGAGTCGCCGCTTGAGGCGAGATCCGCTGCCAAGAGGTTCATCACCGGGCTGATCTCCGTGCGGAGAGCCGTGTCGTGGGAGGCGGCAACGCTCGCCGCATAGAGGAAGTAGCCGTAGTGGAAGTTGTGGTCATTGAACTGGTCTGAGCCGAACGAAGGGGTGAGTCCGACGATCCCCTTCGTCTTGGCGTCGTAGACGAAACAGCGCTCCGCGTTGGACTTGCACCGGGTGGGATCCGTCCATTCGCGCAGGGCGTCGCTGAGCTTTGTGCCGACCGTCTTGGCGGCGGCCGTGTCCCCGAGTTGGTCGGCAAGCATCAGCAGGTTGGCGAGACGATAGAGCGCCTTGCCACCGAAGTAGGTGTCGGACGGGAGGGCGGCGGTCTGCGCTACATCCTGCGCGAGCGTCGAAGCGAGACTCGCTTTCTGGGCCGCATCGAGGGAACCGAGTTCGAGGGTGTCGGATGCCGCGACTGTTGGGCTCGTCCAGGAAAGGGTCTTCGCTGCACAGAGGTGCATCGTGCCGTAAATGGAGGGGTAGCTGCCCAGAGAACACGGGGGCGTGGTCATCGACTTCTGCTGGTGCGGGAGCGTGGCGATGAGCGTGTCGTCGTCGTGAGCCGTGCTGTAGCCGAGCGTGGTCGAAGCGGTGGTGCGACCGCTGGCGTAGTCGAGCTTCACCGCGGTGACCGGCACCGCGTGCGCGGCGACCGCGGCGAGCGTGCCATCCAGAGGCACCGGGAACCAGGCAGCGGTCGCTCCATCCGCGAGACTGAGGCCGGTGCCGTCCTTCGACACCGATCCCGTGGTGCGGAGGCCGTAGGTGGTCTTTCCGACCCTGGCGGAATAGATGCCCGTGCCGACTGGGCTGAACTTCTGACCGAGCTTCAGTGTGAGCTTCTTCGCAGCGGTGAAGCTCACGAGAGGCGAGCCCTCCGCAATGACCGTCGACCCGGCGGTACTGCCCGAATTGGTCTTGTGGGCAATGGTGACCGAGGCGTCGTCGTACGCGGTGATCTCACTGGTTCGCGCACCGGCATCGATGGTGACACTCGGAGCATTGCCTCCCGTGATGGTGTTTGGGGTCGTCGTGACCTCCGGCAGGCCAAAGGTGAATCCGGTATCCGTGAGACCGAACGACAACGGTAACGGGAAGACGGGAAGCGGATGCTTGCCGAAGACCAGCCCGGAAAACCACCGGTTCGTCGGTGGCGCGAGCCCGTGGGCAAGGCGGGTAACGGGAACCTCGCCGACGGACTTCTGTGGAAGCTTGGCGATCGTCGCTCCGATGGCACTGTCGGAGAAGACGCCGGCGTGTGACGAGTCCCCTCCTGTACCACCTGCTGGACCGCTGCAGGCAGCCACGACGGAGACGATAACGCCGATGGTGAGAATACCCGTCGCGCGGGAAAGCGTAGAGCTATTCATCAAATTCCGATCTGCTCGAGCAGTGAGAAGAACGAGTTCTTCACGCCGGCGAGCGGTCCATTGTCACGGAGGTGCAGGATCGCGGTCACCGGAGTACCCGGTTCGACGAGCCCATCGTTGCTGCCAGCGACCAGGTCTGTGCTCGTGACCTTGATCGCGGCATCCGCCGCACCGCCCACCGTCTGTACTTTGACGTCGGAGACGGCGCCCATGATTCGTTTGTGATTGGGCAGCACGATCTCGACCCGGGCGTTCTTTTGGATACGGGCGAAGTCATAAGAGTCGACCCGGAACTTTGCCAGCACGAAAAGTGGACCGGTGCGGTCAATCGTGGCGAGCGGCTGGCCGGCGCCAACGAGCCCTCCTACCTGCGCCCTGACGCTCGAGACGATCCCGGGTTGGGTTGCGGTGAGGGTGAGGGTGCCATCCGTTGAGGTCGTATAGGCGGTGCTGACCGGAGAAGTCTTCGGCGACGAGAGGTCGCGAAGTAGCGTGGCGCTCTGGATGGTCATGAGGGGGTCGCCCTTCTTGACCTGGTCGCCCGCCTTCACTGATTCGGCAACGACCGAGCCCGCATAGTCGGAACCGACCGAGTAGGAGATGGCATCGAGCGACGCTGAGCCGCTTGCCACCTGATTCTCCCGCTGGTTGAGCACGAGAGTTGCGCCGCCGACGATGGCCAGCACGAGTATCAGTCCGCCGAGGAGGCGGAATCGGTTTCCCCAGGTCATCGGATCACCATTTCTTTCGAGTTGAAGATTTCGGATGTCGCGGTGACGTTCAGGGGAACGGCGACAGCGGACGGGCGAGGTGCGGAGCGCGGCACGCGGGCGAAGGTGGGATAGAGCTCCGGCGGTGCGGGCACCGTTACGCGAGCAAGGTGGGATTCTTTCATCGCGGCCCCGATGAACACCGCGAACACGAGTGTGCTCGTGAGGTTCCAGGCCGTGGCGAGCGTGATCGTGCCGTGCCCCACATCCTTCGTGACCGCCACCACGGAGGTGAGCAGAAGGAAGGCGAACATGAGCACCTGCGGAATCATGAAGTTGAACGGTGACACCCGCTTGCCGGCGGCTCCCGTGACGTGCCACTTCTGCTCGCGACCGGAAAACACGTTGATAAAGGCGCGGATGTAGATCGGGAACGAGACAGTGGCCATCACGAGAGTTGCCGGTCGAAACGACCCCATCGTGTTGAAGGCCAGCATGATCTGCAGGCCGTAGAAGCCCAGGTAGAAAAGCAACCAGGTGAGCCAGGTGACGGTCAGGTTCACCGGGCGCAGGTCGAAGTAGATCTCGAGCGGCGGCACCATGAGTAGCAGCAACGGGGTGATGCCCACAAGGTAGTGGGTGGCCGTGACGGTGTACTGGAGGCGCTGGTCCATCGTGAGACGATGTCGCGGATTGAGCGGATTGTGGCGCATCAGTATCTCGAAACCACCGGATGCCCAGCGCAACTGCTGCTTCGTATAGTCCTCGACGGTCTCCGGTGCGTCCCCCACGGCGAGTGTCACGGGGATGTACACCGAGCGCCAGCCGTTCTCGTGCAGCATGAGGGAGGTCCAGACATCCTCCGACTTGGAGTCGGTAAACATGCCTCCGATGTCGATGATTGCCTCACGGCGGAAGATCACGTTGGTGCCGACACAAAATGCGGCGTTGAATCGGTTGCGACCGGGCTGGATGAAGCGATAAAAGACCGACTGCATGAAGCCTGCGCCGCTCGAGACGAGATTCTTCATGTTTCCATAGGTCTGCGGCGTCTGCACGAAGGCGACGTTGCTGTCGATGAAGAACGGCACGGTCTCGTAGAGGAAGTCCTCGTTCGGCACGAAGTCCGCGTCAAAGATCGCGTAGAACTCACCGCTGCTGATCGAGAGAGCGTGGTTGACGTTGCCGGCCTTCGCGCCGCTGTTGCTGAGGCGGCGAACGTAGCGAGCGCCAAGATCGGCGGCAAGGTCCCGCACGGCGTCTGATTCGCCGTCGTCGAGGATCCAGGTGAGGTGCTCGCCGCGCATTGCGATGGCGGCGGTGGCCGTGCGGCGGATGATGGCGAGATCTTCCCCATAGACCGTGATGAAGACGTCGATGCCGATGCGAGTGTCATCGAGGAACACTCCCCAGCGCTCGGGGAAGGCATCGGTGCCCTCGTTTTCGATCGTCACGGCGTCGAAGAGGCGCTCCTGGGAGTGATGGAAGGCGAAGTCGCGCGGGTCGATACCCCCGGAGAGGATCGTCCACATCGAGACGAGCGCCTGGGTCACGAGGATGACCTCCGCGGTGATGACCAGGCTGTACGGCAGCCAGTCACCGCGGTTGGCCGGGTTCAGCAGGAAGAACGTATAGGCGAGCACTCCAACCGTGGCAATGAGCACAAAAAGCACAAGGGTCGGGGAGTTCGCTGCGCCATTTTCGACGGCACGTGGCAGGGGGGTGTGCTCGCTGCGACGTGCGCCACGAAACGGTTTTTCCTTCCAAATCTGACTCACGGTACTGTTCTCCATTCCGTAGGGCGCGCGGGAACGCGTGGCGGCGGCATGCTACCTGGGGCGACGACGGTGGCTGGCAGTGTGGGGCCGAGTGCCCATCATCTGCAAATAAAAAAAGCACTCTCTACGTGGGCAAGCCGCCTGACAGTGACGTCTTCTGGGGGTCTCGCTCACGGATTATGCCTGTTCCAGAGTAAACACGCCGATTGGCAGAAGTCCCGCTAGATGAGAGTTTTGTAATGAAGCTCACCGGCACCAGCCTCGGTTCCATCACAATCCCCCACCGCGGTGATACCCCTGGCGGGACCAAAGGCACTTTCACGCCTGGCCCCGCCGCAGTAGCCTCCGAGCATGGGCGAGTTGCAGGCCACCGGTTCGGTCTCGAGCGCGTCACCCCTGGTAGACGCGGTGATCTTCGACCTCGACGGCGTCGTCACCGACACCGCGAGAGTGCACGCGCGGGCTTGGATGAGACTCTTCGACGCCGCATTGCCCGGACTGAGCCCGACCGCGCGACCCTTCGACCCGGATGGGGACTACCGCACTCTCCTCGACGGGCGAACGCGGGAGGATGGCATCCGAGCGGTTCTCTCCTCTCGGGGAATTCACGTCGCCGACGACGACCCCATCGTCGCCTCGCTCGCCGCCGATAAGCAGAAACTCTTCGAGTCGGAATTGGGCGCCAATGGGGTATCGACGATCGCCGGTACAGTCGACTTTCTGAATGACCTCCGGCGGAGGGGCGTGCGGACTGCCCTTGTCACCTCGAGCCGCAATGGACCGGCAATCGAAACCGCTGCGGGGGTGACGGACCTCTTCGACGTGCGTGTCGACGGCAATGATCTGCGGCGACTCAAGCTCGCAGGCAAGCCAAGCCCTGCCCTGTTCCTCGAGGCATGCCGGCGTCTCGAAGTAGACCCAGCGCATGCGGTTGTCGTCGAAGATGCGGAAGCCGGCATCCGGGCGGGAGTGGCGGGAGGTTTTCGTCAAGTCATCGGGCTGGTGGCCGGCCAAGATCCGTCATCACCGCGGTTTGCCGCGCTCACGGAGGCCGGGGCGCACGTCGTCGTGTCGGACCTGCGAGATCTCGACTGGAGCACACTCACCCTGACCGACCACACTCCGGGCGATCTCGACTCCACACGCCCTTTGGGACCTGATGACAGCGACGATTCCACCGGCCAGTGGATGCTGGCCTGGGACGGCTTCGATCCCACTGAAGAGGGCACTCGCGAAGCCCTCTGCACGCTCGGCAACGGCTATTGGGGCACGCGAGGGGCAGCCTCCGAAGACGACGCAGACAGCATCCACTATCCCGGGACCTACTTCGCAGGCGTCTATAACACCGTCACAACCGAGCGAGACGGCGTCACGGCCGACAGCGAGAGCATGGTGAATTCCCCCAACTGGTTGGCCCTGTGGTTTCGTATCGACGACGGGGACTGGTTTTCCCCCGCACGGGCAGCGCTCCTCGACTATCGACAACAACTCGACCTCCGCCGGGCCATTCTGACCCGGGAGCTGCGTTTCAACGACGGAACGGGCCGCATTACCCGGGTGCGCACACGAAGGCTCGTCTCGCAGGCGAATGTGCACACGGCGTTCGTCGAGACCACGATCGAACCGGAAAACTGGACCGGCTCTCTCACAGTTCGCTCGGCCATCGACGGGCGCGTGACCAATCGCGCCGAGAGGGGGTCCGCGCTGCCCGCCCGCAGACATCTCAGCGCGCGTAAGACCCGGGAACTCAATGACGAGAGCATCCTGCTCGAGATGGAGACCATCCGATCCGGAATCCACATCTCCCTCGCCGCACGCACACGCGCTTTCGACGGACCGGAGCTGCTGGCCACCACACGCCGCCTCCTCGTGGATGAGGCAGGGTGGGTGGCGCACGAATTCGATCTGGCCGCGACCATTGGGCGTGCTATTCGAATCGAAAAAGTGGTGGTTGTTCGCACCTCGCGTGACCGCGCGATCGCCTCCCCTTCCGAAGCCGCGGAGACCCTGCTCGCGCGAACGCCGGGTGCTGACAATCTGCTCGCGGCACACGAGCGCGCGTGGCGAATACTCTGGGACGAATTCCGAGTCGAGATGGAATCCGGCGACCGTCAGTCACTCGCCCTCAACCTCAACACCTTTCACATTCTGCAGACACTCGCGTCGGTGACGGCAGACCTCGATGCCGGAATCCCCGCGCGGGGCCTGCACGGTGAGGGGTACGGCGGCCACATCTTCTGGGATGAACTCTTCGTCTACCCGATGCTCACCCTGCGGCGTCCCGACCTCAGCCGGGCGCTACTCGGATACCGCTACCGGCGACTCGCTGAAGCGAAATATGCTGCCCGAGCCGAGGGTGTTGCGGGGGCAATGTTCCCGTGGCAAAGCGGCATCGACGGCCGCGAGGTGACACCGCGCGAGCTGTACAACCCACACGCCGCTGCTTGGATGCCCGACAATTCCTACCGCCAGCGGCATGTGGGACTGGCGATCGCCTACAGTGCGTGGCAGCACTACCAGGCGACGGGAGATCTCGGCTTCCTCATTGAACAGGGGGCGGAGCTGGTGATCGAGGTCGCACGTTTCTTTGCGGGACTGGCCACCTACGATTTCGAGGAAGACCGTTACTCCATCAGCGGCGTGATGGGCCCGGACGAATTCCACGACGGCTACCCCGATGCCCCTGGCATGGGTCTCCGCAACAACGCCTACACGAACGTGATGACCGCATGGGTACTCCGTCGCGCGGCGGAGATCGTTGAACTGCTCGAGACCCGCTCGTGCCGACCGCTGCGAGACAGGCTCGACCTCCACCCCGACGAAGTGGAGAACTGGCTCGGTATCAGCAGGCGGCTTACAGTACCGTTCTGTGCTGACGGCACTATCTCGCAATTCGAGGGATACCATGCACTCGCCGAATTGGACTTTGAGAGTTACCGGGCCACGTACGGGTCACTGGGGCGGCTCGATCTCATCCTGAATGCCGAGGGTTCGAGCACGAACCTGTTCAAAGTATCCAAACAGCCGGACGTGCTGATGCTCTTTTACCTTTTTTCGGCCGAAGAGTTGCGCGAACTGCTGGCCGAGATGGGCTATCCGCTGCCGGTCGAGGCCGTGATCAGCACCGTGAATCACTACACCGAGCGATCCACCTATGGTTCAACCCTGTCTAATGTCGTGCACTCGTGGATCGAGGCCAGGCAGGACCGGGAAAGGTCGTGGGACTTCCTGACGCGAGCGCTCGAGAGCGATCTCTCTGATATTCAGGGCGGTTCGACACGGGACGGCATCCATATCGGCGCCATGGCGGGCTCGATCGATATGGTGCGCCGCTGCTACACGGGCCTGGAGGTACGCTCAGACATGCTGTGGCTGCATCCGCTGCTGCCGCCGGAGATCGACTCGATCGCTTTCGGTTTCACCTACCGGTCGCAGGACATCCGGCTTGAACTGTGGAAAACCCAGTTACGAATCACAGTGGGGCTGAGCAGCGCTCCCTCGGTGATCGTGATGGTCGAAGGAAATCGCACCGAGCTGTCCCCGGGCGAGACCCGAGTATTCGCGATCGGCGGCGTCGACGGGCCATAAGGGACTGGTCGGTACTTCCGGCGGTTATTCGAAAGTGGGGCGAGCGGGACTTGAACCCGCGACCGACGGATTTGGTCGGAGCGATCCTCGCTTGCCTACATGCTTCGATCGATCTCAACAGATCTGGATCTGGCCGGGAATTCCTTGCTCGGCGTGGCTTCATGTTGTCGAGACGTCTCGAATGGTCCGGGCTGATCTCGGGTCAATAAATGTCTGAATAAACGTGCACGCATCACGTCACCCAAATCGCCGCTGGGCACGTGCTCCACGGGAGCCGCTTATTGGGGAGTCATATTGATACGGCGGGTGGCGGCTCAGGGATCTCGGGCAGCCCTTTCGCGAAGACCACATTCAAGATCCGATGCGCCTTCGGCTCGAGTATCTCGCCGGGGTAGAACTCCTCGTACAGCTCCCCCGCGTCGTCCGAGTTGGCAACTTCACAAATGGCGAGGAGGTTCGCGATATCGTCGTCGTCGCGTCCGGGCCTGCTTGCTCGGAGCTTCATCGCGAGCATCATTCGAGCTGACGCCACCCAGACGCTCACCTCACCGTCGTCGTACAGCGGTTCCCACTCGGCTATCGCAAAGGGGACGAACTGGGCCGCCGCTGTGTTGAACCACGAGGTCGTCCAACCGTTCCTCGCAGCAACCTCAGATGCTGCCAGCATTGCCGGCTCAGTTGGATGGACGGTCGCGTCGATGTCGTCGGTAGTGCCGCGTTCGAAGTGCCGTAGCGATAGCGCCGCACCGCCGATGATTCGGATTCCGCCGGGTTCGCCTGCCGCCCGCAAGTGTTCGACGACCTGGCGAAGTCCCAGGATGAGGTCCTCTCTGGAGAGGGCCAACTCAGATGCTCGCGAGCGTTAGCTCGTCGACGAGGACACCGCGTTCGAGGAACTCTGCAGGCACGTTCTTGGGATCCACGGGCACGACATATCGTCCCGCGTTCAGCGTCCACCGCTTCCTGAGTCGGCGGCCGGGCTTCAACGTCCAGCTGGGAGCCGGAAACCCCTCCTCGCGCAGGCGGTATGCGACCACCCCGGCTATGGCTGCGTCCCAGTGTTTTTGCCCGGTAGACGCAGGTTCCGCGGTCCCGAGGATGTACCGCACCTCGTTCTTCTCGGCGAGCAGATTGTCGTTGAGCTGGATGAAGTGACGGAGGGCGAGGTCGGAGCGACCGGCGGTGACCGCTTCACCGATACGGTTCGCGATGACAGCGGCTGTCTCTCGGAGAGTGGGGATAGCGATCAGCGTGTGCCCGGTGAACTTCAACAGTTTTTCCGCTGTCTCGATCGTCGGGCTTCGCTTGCCGTTCTCGATCAGAGAAAGAGAGGAAGCTGCAACTCCAGACCTCTGGCTCAAGCCCTTTTGGCTCAGTCCGCTAGAGCGTCGCGCGTCTCGGATTAGGTCAATCGTCATGAGATACCGCCTTTCTAGCATTTAAGTTTACTTTCTAGTAATTATAGGCCCATTAAAGACTCGTTTCCACACGCTACAACCGTGAGGAAATTCACCGAGCGAAGCAAACGATCGCCAGGTTGCACAACGTAGATCTCTTGGGCGGGGCGTCGTTGGAACTCCGACAACCGCTCTGAACTGAATGGCTTCTGCCGGCAAAACATCGCTTGTGGCGGACACTCGAGGCGTTCACGACTGAGAGCCCGACACGCGGCGCAGCAATAGTTGGACTCGAGAAGCGGGCCGAGTCGATGGAGACCGCTTCGAGCCGATTTTTCTCTCCCCCATAGATATTGAAGCGCTGGCTACGGAACTCGACAGTTACGCTCCCGACGGTTTGTTCGTCCGTCTCGCCGCATACACAGGTCTGCGTTCAGGGGAGATTCAGGCGTTGCAGATTCGAGATGTGAACCTAATGCAAAGACAGCTAGAAGTGCGCAGGACCTCGGTGCGCACCTCTGCCGGCTGGGAGGAGGGCTCCCTCAAATCTGAGAAGTCCATCCGATCGGTCCCGTTACGGCGGGAGTTAGTCAAGTCACTTACCGCGTACATCGCCAACCACTCCAACGCCGCCGACTCGACAGCGTTGCTTTGCCCGGGTCGGTTCTACGGAGGGTACGGCGACTATCGCGGCTCGCTCGACTGGACAAAGCGACTCGACTACGAAAGCTTCTATCGGAACCGCTTTCGTCCCGCCGCGAAAAAGCTCGGACTTACCGACCTCCGCTTTCACGACCTGCGCCACACCGCAGCGAGCCTGTTTGCCGCTTCGGGGATGCCGTTGGCGAGGGTTGCCCGTGTGCTCGGCCACACCGACACCGTGACTACCTATAAGGTCTACCTACATTTCTTACCGGACGACTTCGCCGCAGACATGGACCGTCTGGATGAATACCTGGGAGGCAGTTCGGAGCGCAACGATCAGGAACCGGGACCCGTACCGAACTGGTCCCAGAATGTCGGATAGAAGCGAGACAGAGGGGTCTCGGCTTCGTTCTGTTCGTCCATCGCTGAACGGCACTGCCGAGCTATTTCCGCGCGATACGTGTCGATCTGCGGGACCAGCGTGTAGATGCTGGTCGTATCTATTGTGACTGTTCTAAATTGACCAACGTCGAATGGTAGAGGATCACCTGTCCGGATGACCTGCACGGTTGGTTTACGCGAAGCATGCCGAAGGGCCAGTTCGTAGAACACATTCGGGTTGCCGAAAGACAGATCCGCGATTACCAGCGGCGCACGCACGAGATGGTCGATTACCTGGCTGGTAATGAGGCCAGGTGTAGAGATTTTGTCGGCCCGAACTAGTCGCATGCCCAGCGTCGCGAGCGCGGGCTCGATTAACGAGCCCAACATAAGGTCTGCGTGTTGGCGCTGCTCGGAGCCCTCATAGCCAATTGGCGTAACTAGGAAGCAGACGTTGGATAAGTCGGAACTCTCAGCTACCACCTGTGCGGGGGATGAGCCCGGTCCGACGATCCTCGGCGACGATTTCGCTACATCGACCGGGACGTCATGCGGCGTCTGCGACACTTGACCTCCCGTTGTGGCCGGGACGGCATTGCTCAGCTCGTCGAGAAGGATCTCAAACGTGAGCAGGCGTTCCGCACCTGCATAATTGGTCAAGAGTCCGAGGTCGCGTGCGTTGGCCAGAAAAGTCTCAACGCACTCATCAGCAGTATCTTCGGCAGCAAGCGATTGCTCGATTGCGAAGTCACGCATGACAGAGGTGGCCGGGAGCCTATTGTTCTTGAACTGCTCGTAAAGGGCGTTGAAGGCGGCGATCTTGGCGATGGCAAGTTGAAGTCGGGCGGCGTGTCGTGCCCGTCCGAGCGACGCATCTCCCGACGCAAGCTTCCCCACCTCTGTCAACTCGATGTACTCGGAGGTGTAGTTGCCTTTGGTCAATCCATATTGGTTCGAATTTGTGACCAGCTGTCGGCTCGTGCCGCTCTCGGCCGATCGACCTAGCTGTTCGAAGAGTGTGAGCCGCCGAATTTTTTGTCCGGCCGCGAACGCCTGAATGGCTTCCGCTAACGGCAAGGCCTCGATGAACGAGGACGCCGGGAAGCCCCGCGCAGTTCGTGTCCTACGTTTGCGCCCTGTTCCGCCAGCAGCTCTGGTTGTAGCAGGTCCCTCGTCTGCATCGGGAATGTCTGCTTCATCATTAGTTGCATCGTTGTCCTCGCGGGATTCGGTAACCGCTTCAGCGCCCGCGTCGATGACAGTCGACATGTCTACTCCCCGCTTAGATGTGATGGCAACTGCACACATCCGAAGCATAGTTGAGAGAAAGACACGCAGGAGGGGGTTTGGAGGGGATCTGCTTCTGGAGCTATGCGGCCGAGCGGCCTACTTCCCATACAAACATTAGTGGGGCGAGCGGGACTTGAACCCGCGACCGACGGATTATGAGTCCGCTGCTCTAACCAGCTGAGCTATCGCCCCGCAGCGCTCCAGAGAAACGGTGCGACACCACGATACAGGCTGGTGCGCCCACGAGCGTCAGGCAGGCGGCCTCAGCTGACCTGCTCGTCGAGCGACGCATCCGTCACCGGGTCCGTGACTTTCTCGCCACGGTAGAGCTGCTCGAAGATGGACAGCGTGCGCTGGATATCGTGGGCCGCGATGTAGCGCAGGCTTGCTTCCTTCATCCGGCGCAACTCCGAATCAGGCAGGCTCAGAACGCGGCTGAGCTTATCTGCCAGGTCCTTCGCGTCGCCTGGATCGAAGAGGTAGCCGTTCTCCCCCTCGTGCACGAGGTGCGGAAGCGCCATCGCGTTGGCGGCGACGATCGGCAGGCCAGAGGCCATGGCCTCCATCGTCGCGATGCTCTGCAACTCGGCGATCGAGGGCATGGCGAAGACCGTGGCACGCGTGAGGGCGGCCCTAAGTTGCTCATCCGTCACATACCCGGTGAAGGTGACGCGCTCGTCGATGCCGAGTTCGCGGGTGAGCTGCTTGAGTTGGTTCATCTGGTCTCCAGTGCCCACGATTTCGAGCTGCACATCCAGGGCCAGGTCGATCTGCGCGATCGCCCTCATGAGCACCTCGAGGTGCTTCTCACCCGAAACACGCCCGACGAAGATCACCCGGTTCTCCGTCCGTGGCTCAAAGTTCGCCGTATACAGCGCCGCATCGATCCCGCAGGAAATGGCATGAACGTGCTCGAGATTGGTCTCGGTCTCGAGGAAGTCTGCGGCCTTGCGGCTGGGCGTCGTCACCGCTTCGCAAAAAGCGAAGGTGGACGCGGCATCCTTCCAGGCGGTGCGAATGGCCCACTTGCGCGCAAAATAGGGCAATCGGGTGTGATCGATGATGTTCTCTGGCATGAAGTGGTTGGTGGCGATCACGCGGATGCCCCGCTTCGCGGCCTGTCGGGCGAGTCCCCGGCCCACGACGATGTGCGACTGGATGTGCACGACATCCGGCTTGACCTCGTCGAGGATTTGCGCGGCATGGGCCTGGCTGCGCCAGGGCAACACGAACCGTAGCCAGTCGTGCGGATACCAGCGCCAGGAGTAGACGCGGTGCACCACGAATTCGGCGCCGTCATGCTTCTCGAGAAACGCGCCGCGGGTGCCGTTGAATGCCGGAGCTTCAACGTGCACGGTGTGACCGCGTTCGGTGAGTCCGGCGGCGAGCCGGGAGCCGAAATTGGCGGCTCCGTTCACGTCGGGAGGGAAGGTGTCGGCGCCAATCAGGATACGAAGGGGTGCCTTCGCCTCCGTTGGGGAGTCGTGCGGGGTGTCGGACAAAGTCTTAAGCATCCCTTGCAGTTGAAACCATCGGTCACAGCCTAGCGGCGGCTTCGGGCTGTCGCTTCGACAGTTGCACCACACCGTATACGGCGAGCGCTCCCGCCACAACAAAGGCGAGGATCGCGAACCAGGGTGCGGTGGACGCTTCCTGCAGCACGATGATGCCGATCGAGACCGCGACGATCGGGTCGATCACGGTGAGTCCGGCGATCACCAGATCCGGAGGGCCGGAGGAATACGCGGTCTGCACAAAGTAGCCGCCGAGTACCGTAGCCGCGAGAAGGGCCACGACGCAGGCGATGGTGAGCCACTCGAATCCTTGGGCGCCGTTGATGATGATCGTGTGCACCCGGTCAATGACGACTTTGGCGAGAGTGGCGACGAATCCGTAGAGAACGCCGGCGCCGACGATGTAGATGAGCGCACCGAATTTGTTGCGCAGAAAGGCGAACAGCAGCGCGAATGCGACAGTGACGACGCCGAGCAGCACGAGCACGGTCACGAGCTCGGTCTGGGTGATCTCCTTCGACCGGGCAAAGATCGTGGCGAAGGTGACGAACAGCGCGACACCCCCGACGCAGAAAATTATGGGCCGGATCGCATCCTGCTTCAACTTCGCACCCGAAACCCGCGCATTGACGATCGCGGTGATTATCAGCGCGATCGCTCCCAGGGGTTGAACAACGATGAGCGGCGCGAAAATCAGGGCAGTGAGCTGGAAAACGACCGCGAGGCCGAGCATCAGGGTGCCGATCACCCACGAGGGCCGGCGCAGAAGGAGCAGGAGCTGGCCGAGATTCAGACCTGCTGTAGACGACTCCGTTGTCAGGCCGTCGACCTTGGTCACGCCGCGGTGCTGGAACTGCGCGCCCAAGGCGAGAAAAACTGCCCCCACCAACGCAATCGGAATGCCGATATAGGCGGATGGGGTGAGGGAGATCTGGTCCGAGATGGCACTGAGGTCTGGTGTCACGGCATGACCTTACCCGCTGGCGCTCCGATATTCTTGGCGAATGGCCGTCCTCCCGATTCAAATCACGGGCAATCCCGTGCTCCATGCCCGCGCATCTGAAGTCACTTCCTTCGATCTCACTCTGGCGACCCTTGTCGCCGACATGTTCGAGACGATGGAAGCCGCACCGGGCGTGGGGCTCGCGGCGCCGCAGGTCGACATCCCGCTTCGCCTCTTCGTATTCAACTGGACCGATGATGACGACACCGTCTGGCGCGGCGTCGCGATCAACCCCATCCTGTGGGTGAGCCCGGTGCCAATTGGACCGGCAGATGAAGAAAAGGAATCCGAAGGTTGCCTCTCGGTGCCCGGCGAGCGGTATCCGCTCCGGCGATCGGAACTCGCCATCCTCACGGCTGTCGATCTCGACCAGAAGCCCTTCGAGATTCGAGCGGAAGGATGGCTCGCCCGTATCTTCCAGCACGAATACGACCATCTCGAGGGCGTGCTTTACGTGGACCGTCTCGACCATGCGGCAGGCAAGGCGGCCGCCAAGGCGGTGAAGAAGAGTGGCTGGGGCGAGCCAGGGTTGAGCTGGACGCCGGGGATCGACGACCTCGAGGGATAGGGGTGTCGCGGTGGCCTCTGCTCTCGTGTGAACCCGACTTCTCCTCCACACCGTCCCGACCAACTCCTTGTCCACAGATTCGACAGAGGGCTTTCGATCTGTATTCGACTCTGAAACACTCGAGGTATGCCATTAAACGAAGCTTTGTTCGAACACTCCCCGGAGGAGTCATTCGACGCATCGCTTGTTGGCGCGCGTCGAGCGCTTAGTCTCGTGGCGGGATGCTCTCGATTGGTGAATACTCTTTCCGACTCCGATTTGCTCCGCATCCAACGCGAGCTTTCTGACCTCGCCCGCGGAATCGGGGCCAGCGCTGCGGTTGTTGCGGGCGAGATCGGTCATCGGTCCCGGCCCGGGCTCGGTTATGCCGGGCTCGCCCAACGAGAGGGTTTTCGAACTGCTGAGGCCCTAATTCGCCACGAGACCAAGTCGACGGCGCACAATGCGTCCGCCCTCGTTCAGGTGGGCACGATGGCACGTGACTCCGGAGACGTTGGGGCTGTGTCGAGTGCCGAACCATGGTTTCGGGAGGTCGGCGCGGCTGTCGCGGCGGGAAGCCTCTCGGTGGATGCCGCTCGTGCGATCCGCAGCGGGCTCGGCTCACCATCCGAACGTACTGGTGCGGTGACCCCTGATGATCTTCTGAGCGCTGCCCACCTCCTTGTGATCGAGGCAGCACAGGTCGATGCGGACGAGTTGTTGCGCCGTGCTCGCCGCGCACGAGACGATCTAGACGAGGCCGGCATCGCTGATCGCGAGCGGGCGGCGTTCGAGGAGCGGTCTGTGCGCCGCACACGGCGGCCCAATGGGCTCCCGCGGTACATAATCGACCCGGATATCGAGTCCGCCGCCTTCTGGGACGACGTCTACGACTCGCTCACGTCGCCCCGCCGTGGAGGCGTGCGCTTCGTCGATGACGCCGACAAGGCCTGGGCCGAGGGGATCTCTTCCGATGAGCGCACCACGGACCAGTATGTGCACGATTCTTTTACGCAATTGCTTCGGATTGCAGTGAGCGCGGAGACCGGTGAGAGCAGGCGAATCGTCGGCTCTCGACAGCCATCGGTGCGGGTTCTGGTCACCAGGGCGGCCCTCGAGGCCAAGCAGGGTCATGGACGTATCGAAGGATGCGATATTCCGATTTCCCTTCAGACTGTAGAACGCGTTGCCTGCGAATCCGGCACGGTGCAGCTCGATTTCGACGAATCAGGTCGCCCCCTCGACCTTGGCCGCGAGCAGCGACTCTATTCACACCGACAACGGATTGCGCTCGCCGCCGCGCAGGGCGGGTGCATGTTCGGGGACTGTGATCGGCCACCTCGTTGGTGCGAGGCGCATCATGCACAACATTGGAAACGGGATCACGGCGAGACCAACATCCTGGATGGAGTGCTGTTGTGCCGGTATCACCACCTGCTTGTTCACAACAACGGCTGGGAGATCGTGCGGGATGACGCGGGATTCTGGCTGATTCCGCCCCGAGAGGTTGATGCGGAACAGCGGCCACGTCTCATGCCCTCGAAGAGTGCCGCCCTTCGCGATCTGAGACTGCTCAGTGCCTAGGCGGGGTGTGGGCGACGGGGTGTGGGCTGTGGGCTGTGTATTGCCGAACGGGGTTTTCCGCGCTAGAAGACTGCTCGGATGAGGGCGGCCACCGCTGCCGCCGCGATCACGACGACGATAAACGGCACTCGCAGCGCGAGCAGTACAGCAGCTACGGCCAGCGCGGGAAGTCGCGCATCGATGACGATGCGGTTTCCTGAGCCAAGGGTCTGCACCGCGATCAGTGCGGCGAGTAGGGCAACAGTTAGCAGGTTGGCGATCCGGGCCGGGGCGGGCTTCTCGAGGAGGGAAGCAGGCACAAGGTACCCGGCGATCTTGAGCGACAGACACGCCAAGGACGCGATGATCACGATGAGCCACAGTGTCATGAGAGTGCGCCTGTCATGAGAGTGCGCCTGTCATGAGAGTGCGCCTGTCATGAGAGTGCGCCTGTCATGAGAGTGCGCCGGTCACGAGAGGGCGCCGGTCACGAGAGGGCACGGCCGTGAGAGGGCGCCGGCCATGAGCGAATTTTGTCATGCGCTGCACTCGGGCAGGAGGGAACAGGGTCACGTCGGAATTCCCGGGGGATCAAGTTGGGGACTCGGACTGCCGAACCAGTTGAACCCGCCCACGATTACCGCGACGATTCCCGCAACGAGAACCGGCAATCCAGGAATCAACACCGGAGTGGTTGCCGCGGCGATCACAGCGGCGGCGGCGGCGACTGCGATCGCCTGCAATTGGCGCAGGCGGGGCCACAGCAGGCCGAGGAAGGCAGCGGCGGCGGCGGCATCCAAACCGTACACGCGCACATCGCCCAGGGCATTGCCGATGAGCGCACCGAGGAGCGAGGTGAGGTTCCAGCCAATGAAAACTGAAAGTGCAGTCACCCAGAAGCCCAGGCGCTGGCTGCGAAGCGTTGGCTGGCTGGTGGCAACTGCGGAGGACTCGTCGATGGTTACCCAGGCCGCAGCGAATCGGCGCCACCGGCCGGCGCCGATGATGGGAGCGACGCGGATGCCGTAGATACCGTTGCGAATACCGAGGATGGCGGCACTCGCGATGGCTGCTGGCCCGGCTGCCACTCCCCCGGTGGCGATAACCCCGATCAGAGCGAACTGCGAGCCTCCGGTGAACATCAACAGGCTCATCACGCAGGTCTGCCAGACATCAAGTCCGGCAGCAACTGCCAAAGCCCCATAGGAGATACCGTAGGCGGCCGCGGCGAGCCCCACGGCCACGCCCTTACGAGCGGTGGCGAGGTCATCCGTGTTCCAGCGGGACGCGCGCGAGACTGCCTGATCGTCGGCTGCTTGATCGTCGGCCGCCTGATCGTCGGCTGCTTGATCGTCGGCTGCCTGATCGTCGGCCGCCTGATCGTCTTCGGAGGGGCCGGGTTCAGTCCTGGCCATCGCGCAGATTCACTCCGTGCACGCCGTTGTCATAGCGGATCGACGGGAATACCGCCGACACAGTGAAGCCAACACCGGGCAGCATCTTGGCGTTGAGGATGCCCCGGTACAGGGCGGCGCGCTCGCGCATCTCGCTCATCCCGGGGCCGACTACGACCTCGGTGAGGGCATCCAAGTCATCCTGGAAGGTGTAAGTGCGACTCTGCGCGAGTTTGTCGGGGTCGAGTCCCTCACGACGAGCGGCCGCGCGCACCCCGTCGTCATCGATCACCACCTGGAGCCCCTCATCAGTCCAAGTTGAGGTGATGCGCACTCGCGTGCCGGCTCCACCATATTTGAGCGCATTGGACAGCGACTCCTGCACAATGCGGAATACCGCGAGCTGCGGGCCATCCCCGAGAATGAAGGGCTCGCCATTCTC
The DNA here is from genome assembly GCF_035984695.1 of Glaciihabitans sp. GrIS 2.15. Taxonomy (NCBI): domain Bacteria; kingdom Bacillati; phylum Actinomycetota; class Actinomycetes; order Micrococcales; family Microbacteriaceae; genus Glaciihabitans; species Glaciihabitans sp. GrIS 2.15. Next base: position 460,657 of record NZ_JAXCHU010000001.1, on the reverse strand, counting down.
GGAGAAGGTGATCTCGAGGCCCGCATCCCTCATCACGTCGAAAAGCTCGCGGGTCATGTCGGTACGGGGATGCGGCAACGTGTCGTCGACCGGACCGCCGACGATGGTCATCACCCGGCGCAGGTCCGCGAGCGTCGAGCGAGCGGCCTCGGCGATCGTGGCTGAAGCGCGCACGGCGGCTCCGGCATCCGCGGTGGCGGCATACTGCGCTCCATCGGCCTGGCTGACAATCGTCGAGACGGAGTGCACCGCCACCTCGTGCAGTTCGCGAACAATGCGCAGCTTGCCGAGTTGTTCCTGAAGAGAGGCTTCGAGATCGAGGTTGTCACGCTCGGCATCCACCCGGGTGAAGTACTGGCGTCGCCGCTCACGGGCAGCACGGATCCAAAGCACGAGAAAGACGATCGAAAGCACGAAAAAAATCGCGGATGTTGCGCTGAGAAGGATTATCACCAGCATCGAATGCTGCTGCAGCCAGATGTTCACTCTGTTCCCCCTCTGGCTGACAACGACCTGGCTGACAACGACCTGCTGACAACGACCTGCTGACAACGACCTGCTGACACCTTGAGGTTATCGCGAACCGGGGGCAGCGACGTGCTGCCCCGATTCGCACCATCAGCCGCTCGGGAACTATCGGGCCACATAGCCGTCGAACCCAACAGTTGTCGAACCCATGAGTTGTCGAACCCATGAGTTGTCGAACCCATGAGTTGTCGAACCCATAGCGAGCGGGCCAGAAGCTACGTCACGGGCGGCTGCGGCCGGGCGTTCGCCTGTAGAACGTCGAGACGCGCACGATAGTCCTTCTCATCGATGTCACCCCGCGCAAATCGCTCGGCAAGGGTCAACTCTGCTGCGCGGGACGGACCACCCCAGTTGCCGCCACCGACACCGCCGACGAAGCCGGGGTGAAAGTATCCTCCGTTCTGCGCGAACCATGAGGAACGACGCCGGCGGGCGACCGAGATCACGATCGCGAAGAGCGCGACCCAGAAGAGCGGGATGAGCAGGAAGAAGAATCCGACGCCGCCGACCCAGAGTCCGACCAAATGGGCTGCGGTGCCGTGGAGAGCGAGTGTTGCGAGCACGATGTGTCCGTTTCTGTGGGGGTCCCTGTGGCGGAAGCCGGTGGAACCGTTATCGAAAACACTCGTCGCCCCAACGGCGAAGCGAATCTGCCCCGTGGATGCTGTTCATTACAACGCGGGGAGCACACGCTGACCCCTGGCTACTCCGGGAAGCAGAGGCAGCACCGGCGGTGGGATTACTCCTGGTACCCCGCGCGCACGAGACCGGTCTCATAGGCCACCACCACGAGCTGCACCCTGTCCCGCGCGAGAAGCTTTGACATGATGCGTGAGACATGGGTCTTCGCCGTGAGCGGGCTGAGGAAGAGGTGGCGGCCGATTTCATCATTGGTGAGTCCGTGCCCCACGAGGCCGAGCACCTCACGCTCACGCTCGGTGAGGACGGCAAGCTGGGAGGTGTCGGGCGCCTCTTTGAGCGAACCGGCGACGCGCTCGAGCAGCCGCTTGGTGACCCCGGGCGAGAGGAGGGCCTCTCCGCCCGCAACCACCCGAACGGCACGGATCAACTCCTCGGGTTCCGTGTCTTTCACGAGAAACCCGCTTGCGCCCGCGCGGATCGCCCGTGCAACATACTCGTCGAGTTCGAAGGTCGTCACGATCACGATGTGCGTGCCCGCAAGCGCCGGGTTCGCCACGATCTGTTCGGTCGCCCAGAGACCGTCGCCATCGGGCATGCGAATATCCATGAGCACGACATCCGGCTTTTCCCGAGTGACGAGCGCGACCGCTTCGGCGCCAGTGCCGGCCTCGCCCACGACGTCAAGATCCGCTTCCGCCTCGAGGAGGGACCGGAATCCGCCACGGATGAGTTGCTGGTCGTCGGCGATTGCGACGCGGATCATGCGGAGTCCTTCGATGTCGGGCGAGTGGGAGAAGTGGGCTCCGCAGGGACGCCCGCCGGGGAAGGCTCCTCGGATGCGAGGGGATCCGGCGCACCGGCCAGGAAAGCGGTCGAAACAGCGCCATGCGGAATGCGCGCGGAAACGCAGAATCCGCCCGCTTCGCCTGGCCCGGCCGTGAGGCTGCCACCGAGTAGGTCCGCCCTCTCGTGCATGCCGAGGAGGCCGCGACCGCCGGAGTCCTGCCGCGGTGGAGTTCCGATGCCGTTGTCGGTGATCTCGAGGAGGTAGCCGCCCTCGTAGTCGCGGGCGACCACGCTCACGGCGGTCGCCTTCGCATGGCGCACGACATTGGTGAGCGATTCCTGGGCGATGCGATAAAGCGCAAGCTGCACGGCCGCACTCGGCAGGGTCTCGATCATGTTGCGCACGTCGACCGCGATGCCCTGGGAAGAGATCGACGCCGCGAGCCCGGTGAGCCGAGAGAGATTTGGCTCTGGCACGAGAGGAGCGCTGGGGTCGGCCCCTCCCTCGGCTCGGAGGATCCCGAGCACCGAACGCACCTCGTCGAGGGCGGTCTTGCTCGATTCTTTGATGCTCGCAAGGGCCGCCTTGGCCTTCTCCGGCTGCTTATCCATCAGATGCAGTCCCACACCGGCCTGCACATTGATCTGGCTGAGCGAATGGGCGAGCACGTCATGTAGCTCGCGGGCGATCCGCACGCGTTCGGCCTGCACCTCGGATTGCTTGCGCTCGGCGATCCGACGGGATATCTCGGCAAACTGCTCTCGCCGCGTGCGCAGCCCCTCCCCCACGCCCAGCACGATCAGGATGCCGAGAGTCACCGCCGCGATTCGTGGCGGTGACACATCGATTCCCAGCGCGAGCGCGGTCGCGAGCGTGAGTATCCACGCTGTGCCCACCGAAATCCAGGCCCAGATCCGGGCACCCCGCATGACTGCAGACACGATGGCGAACGCCAGGGCGACATAGGGCGGATGATCCGAGTTATTCAGCCAGAGGAGATCGGCCCCGCCCGCCGCGGCGGTGATCGCGACGACGGCAGCCGGGAACCGACGAGCGGCGAGAAGTGCGAGGGGGCCGAGGAGCGAAAGAGTGAGACTGACTTCCAGCAGCTTCGGGTCTGTCCAGACACCGGAGTGAACGAGCCCGGTTCCCGGCCGAAAACGGAAGAACACCGCCGGAATCTGAACGAAGAGGGACACGATTACAGGGATAATCAGCCGAATCCGTCGCGAGCCGCTGGAGACTTGACGCTGGGTATGCCAGGTCTCCATGTCATGCCACGGATCGTGTCGGCGCTTGAGGGCGCGCTCGCCGGAACGCACTGTTTTCCCCTTCGCCCAGCGGGCGCTGGGGAAACGAGGGTGATCGGGCATGGGTCGATCGTAGTTGCGGGTCTTGCCCCCGGCATCCGCTCCGCGAAGGCGGCAGGTTACTCCTCCGGGAGTACACCCAGACACAGGCGTTAACGACGAAAGCCGCAGGGGGTGGAGCCCCGTGCGGCAATCGAGCTCCCCGACTTGGACTCGAACCAAGAACCGCCGCATTAACAGTGCGATGCTCTGCCAATTGAGCTATCGAGGATTGCTGAAACAGCTTCATCAGTTTACCAAAGGAACGCAGTGCAGCAAATCACGCATGCGATCGGTCTGGTGCAGTGCTCACCGCTGAATCGACGTGCCTATGTTACCGGCAACAGGAAGGTCGGCGATGCAACATTCACCGGTGAGCCGAGCGGGAACGGAATTCCTGTGCTCGGGTCGAGCCCGAACACCGCCACCGTGGACGAGAGCTGATTGGCCACAAAAAGCACGTCCCCTGTGTCACCCCCGTTGATCAGACACAGGTGCCGCGGCCAGTCCCCGCCGCAGGAGACAGTCGCAACCGGGCTCAGGTCAGCCGCTCGGAACACGGCGATGCGGTTGGAACCACGAAGTCCCGTGTAGAGGAATCTGCCCGAGGTGGCGATCGCGAATCCCGCGGCGTGATCTCCCTCGACCCAGACTTCGGAGACACTGCCCGCGGCAGTGATCCGCCCACGCTCGTCGAGGGCAAACACGCCGCCATCCAATTCACCGAGCAGGATCGAGCGACCCGCGTGCGCAATCAGGTCTCGCGGCCCGGTGCCGGGGAGAAGAGCAACGGATGCCGTGCGCACGAGTCGCCCATGCTCCAGCGTGTGCACGTGCACCCGATCGGCTCCGAGGTCTGCGCTCAGGAGAGTCGTGCCACACAGGAGGGTCGAGTGGGCGTGCGGACCCTGCTGCACGGGATTCGGACCACTCCCCTGCGACGGGAGTGTCTGAATGAGCGAATCGACCCTGCCATCGACAGCAAGCGGAAAGACATCGATCGAGCCGTCGAGATAGTTCGACACAAACAGCCGGTCCCGAGTGACGCTCACGTGACAGGGTGACCCGCCGCTTGTCGGTTGGCCACCGAGCGGTTCAAGGGTGCGACGGGGTCCCGGACGGAATGCCTCGATACGCCCGGCCTCGTCCGTCGCGTAGAGCACTCCGTCCGATCCGGCGGCAAGGAACGAGGGTGAGGAGGTCGGTGTCGTATCGAGAACCTCGAGACCCGCGCCATCCGGATTCCAGCGGAGCAGCCCGATGCCAACGGCATCGCCGCCCATCGTGGCTGTATAGCCACCGACCCAGATATCGACGGTGGTCAATAGCCCGCTCGAGGGTCGACGACCCCGATGAAACGACCGTCGCCGACGAAAGCGGCAACGTTGTCGCGAATACGATCGGCGAGCAGTGGCGCGGTCATCGCTGGCGTGTCCGCACTGTGCGGAGTGATGAGGATGTTCGGCGCCGTCCAGAGCGGATGGCCATCCGGCAGCGGCTCCGGATCGGTGACGTCGAGGCCCGCACCCGCGATCTCTCCCGTCGCGAGCGCCGCGACCAGGGCATCAGAGTCGACAAGGTCACCGCGCGCGATGTTCACGAGCACGGACGACCGCTTCATCACCGCGAATTCCGTGCTGCTGAACATGCGACGGGTGCCCGCCGTGGATGCCGCGGCGATCACCACCACGTCGGCGTCCGGCAGCACCTCTCGCAGTCGGTCAGAGGTGACAGTCCGCTCTGCACCGGCGACTTCGCTGGCACTCCGACGCACGATCGTGACATGCGCTCCGAACGGCTCGAGCAGGCGAATGAGTTCCACCGCGATGCCGCCAGCTCCCACAATCACAATCGAGACCCCGAAAAGCGATGAGCCCGTCTTGGGTCCCATCGGCCAGCTCGTTGCCCGAGCCCGCTCGGGGATCACTCGAAGCAGAGCAAGTGTCAAAGTGAGGGCGTGCTCGGCAACAGGCTGGGAGTAGGCGCCTTTCGCGCTCGTCCAGAGCGGCAGCGGGCGATCCGCATAGGACGCCAGCAGTCCGGCGAATGCGTCGACGCCGGCATAGGGAAGCTGCACCCAGTCAATCGACGGGTGCGACTCGAGAGTGGCCGCGAGCGCATCAGCCCCACCGTAGGAGAGCCAGATGAGACCGCGAGTTCGCGGACCGAACGCTGCGAGTTCCGCCCCGCTCGAGAGAACCGCCTCGACAAAATCCGCTTCGGACGCGGTGTGCGTGGCGGTGGCCGGAACGATCGTGATCGGTCCGCGACGGGGTCGCCGATCCGCGCTGAGTGTGTTCGCGATCACAGCGTTGACACCTCGGTGCTGCGGAGTTGTCACGGGGTGTGGTCCGATCCCGGCAGTCGACTCGTCCGGTTGGGAGTATCGCCCAGCGCAGCGCGCGAGCGCGCCAGGCCCTTGAGATAGTCGTTTTCCGGTGCCCTCGTGAGCGAATCGATGTCTCCGAGACCCACGATGATTCCCTGTTGCATCACCGCGATCCTCGGCGCGATTCGTGTCAATACCGCGAGGTCGCTGCTGATAACGACCGCCGTGATTCCGCGATCTCTCTGCAGGTCTCGAATTGCTTCGAGCACCCCGTCGCGCACTGTCGCGTCGACACCCCGGGTGGGCTCGTCGGCCACCAGGAGGGTCGGTTCGAGCACGAGAGCCCGCGCGAGAGCCACGCGCTGGCGCTGACCACTGCTCAGTTGGTAGGGCAGCCGATTCATCAGGCTGAGAGGCAGGCGCACCGCATCGATGACGGTCGCCACGGCATCCGCTGCCTCGCTCACGCTGAACCGGCGGTCACGCTGGTAGATCGGCTCAGCCACATTCTCGGCAACCGTGAGCAGCGGGCTGAGCCGTTCGGCGGCATCCTGCCTCAGGAACCCCACCCGTAGGGTGAGTCGATCGCGGCTGCGGCGCCCGATACGGCGCACGCGCGTGCCGAGCACCTCGAGCTGTCCACCACAGATACGGGGTATCGCCTCGCCCCCACTTCCGGCGAGGCCGGCGATCGCGAGTGCAAGTGTGGACTTTCCTGACCCCGACTCCCCCGTGATACCGAGCAGGTCCCCCGCAGCCACCTCAAAACTAACTCCACGAACCGCCAGATACGGGCGTGCATGATTTGATCGATACATCATCGAGACATCCCGGGCGGAGATAACGAGGTCTGCCGAATTCGCTGAGGTCACGGTCACGCCTCGGCGCGGAGCATCCGCAGTTCTTCGCGGCGGGTCGCCTGCTCGGCCGGGTTCGGCACCGGCAGTGATGCGATCAGTCGGCGGGTATACGGATGCTTCGGAGCACCGAGCACTTCTGCTCCGCTGCCCTCTTCGTAACGCAGTCTCGACGGGCCATTCTGGTCAGCGATCAGTGCCTGGCGATCGAACGGAAAAGTCACATCGGAAGGGGTGAGCCTGTCGTCGTTGGCAGAGGTGAGCCCCTTCTTCAGCACCACGATGAACTGAGTCGGGGAGGCGACCTTCGCTGAATCTGCGATGGAGGAGGGGCCGTTGTCTAACGTTTCAGCCCGATTGAGCGAGGTCATCTCATCGATGACGCGGACCGTGAGTGTTGTCAGGGTTAAATCGCCGTTGATTGATCTGCCGCCAGCGTCACAGCCGGACACGGCCGGCATCGTGCTCACGGGGCCTCCCAGCACGGCAAGCGACCGCTTGCGAACCGTGGATACGGATGTCATATCCGTGTGCCTCTCTGTCGAGGAAAACGCGAGGATGACACGAAAGCGCTCGGGCTGCCTACTTTATCTGTCCTTGCTCGCACAAATGACCTATTCGGAACGAAGCGCCCGGCGTTCGGCCTCGATGCGCACCAGTTCGACCTGGAGGGCACGATATTTCTCCGGCTCGGCCGCCGCATCCGTACGCTGGGACTGGCCGAGCAGTTCGGCCTTGCGGCGCAACAGGTCGCGCGCGATCAGGTCGGTGGTGACGGCCTGGCAGTACAGGGTGAGCTCGCGGTTCTCGCGCTCGGGGAGAGGGGCGAGTCCCAGTTCTTTCACGAGCATCGCGAACGGAGCGGGCACCTCGTCGATCACGCGGGCCAGCCAGCCGACGGAGTCGAAATCGTCCATGCTCGCCATCACACCGTCGCGCACAACAGCGAGAGAGGCGTTCGCGAAGTCGACCTGGCTCGCGCGCTCCAGCAGACCGCGGCCGATGAGTGCTGGCTGCTGCAGCATGGCCATGAGGGCATCCCGTTCCAGGCGGGTCGACGGATCGATCGGCAGGTGCACGAGGGACGGCCCCTGCTCAACGGCGGGAACCGGAGTCTCCGGCTCGCCGAATGTGCGCACCTCCCGTGCGATTTCGGGCGTGCGGGCGCGGACGGCTCTGACCGCCCGTGTTACCTCTTCGGGGTCCATGCCGAGCCAGCCAGCGAGATTGCGCACGTAGCCGACGTTGAGGGCCTGGTCGCGGATACCGGCCACAACCGGTGCGGATGCCCGCAACGCGGCGACCCGGCCCTCGACAGTGTCGAGGTTGTGCCCGGCAAGCACACGGCGGATCATGAATTCAAACATCGGCTTCTTTGACTGGATGAGGCGCCGCACGGCGTCGTCGCCGCGCTCGAGTCGCAGGTCGCAGGGGTCGAGCCCATCGGGAGCAACTGCCACGAAGGTCTGTGCGGCAAAGCGCTGCTCCTCGGTGAAAGCGCGGCTCGCCGCTTTCTGGCCAGCCTCATCCGGGTCGAAAGTGAAGACAACCTCGCCGGTGCCGGTCGTATCGGAGTTTTCGACATCGCCGAGCACGCGACGCACGACCTTGATGTGGTCGACGCCGAAGGCGGTTCCACAGGTGGCGACCGCGGTGGTGACGCCGGCGAGGTGGCAGGCCATCACATCGGTGTACCCCTCGACGACCACGACCTGTCGGCCGCGGGAGATCTCCCGCTTGGCGAGGTCGAGCCCGTAGAGCACCTGCGACTTGTGATAAACGGCAGTCTCGGGGGTGTTGAGGTATTTGGGGCCCTGGTCGTCATCCAACAGCTTGCGGGCGCCGAAGCCGAGGGTCTGCCCGGTGACATCGCGGATCGGCCAGACCAGCCGCCCTCGGAAGCGGTCGTAGGTGCCGCGGTCGCCCTGGCCGACGAGACCGGATGCCACGAGCTCTGCTTCGCTGTAACCGAGGGCCCTGAGGTGTTTCGTCAGCCCGGCCTTCGGCGCGAACCCGACGCCGAAGCGCTGGGCTGCGGACGGGTCGAAACCGCGCTGGCCGAGGAACGCCCGCGCCGGTTCGGCATCGGGGGTGGTGAGCTGAGCGACGAAGTACTCGGCGGCGGCCTGGTTGGCGGCGAGGATGCGGGCGCGGTTGCCGTGGTCGCTGTTGGCTTGGCCTCCGTCTTCGTAGTGGAGTTCGTAGCCGACCCGCGCCGCCATCCGCTCCACCGCCTCGGTGAAGCTCGTGTGATCCATCTTCTGCAGGAAGCTGAAGACGTCTCCGTCTTCACCGCAGCCGAAGCAGTGGTATCGACCGACCTGGGGACGCACATGAAAACTCGGGCTGCGCTCGTCGTGGAAAGGGCAGAGGCCCTTGAGCGAACCGACGCCCGCGCCCTTGAGCGTCACGTAGTCTCCGACGATGTCGGCGATGTTGATGCGCGATCGCACCTCGTCGATGTCGTTTCGTCGTATGAGGCCGGGCACCTGACGATTCTACGGTCGCCCGCCGACGCACCTGCTGTCGTGGCTCGGTGGCGCGGCTCCGTGGCCCGGCTCGGCGGCGCGGCTCGGCACGGTGGCGCGGCTCGGCGGCGACACAACTGCGCGGCCGCGAGTGACACGCGCGCCCAAATGTTCGGGCGCGAGTGTCACCCAGAGGCGCGGAAGCTGGCACAAGTGGGGCGGCACCGCAGGGGCTCCGCGGCGCGGCTCCGTGGCCCGGCTCGGCGGCGCGGCTCGGCGGCGCGGTGGCGACACAACTGCGCGGCCGCGAGTGACACGCGTGCCCAAATGTTCGGGCGCGAGTGTCACCCAGAGGCGCGGAGGCACGGCACCGTGGCGCGGCACCGCAGGGGCTCGGTGGCGCGGCGCGGTGGCGCGGCACCGCAGGGGCTCGGTGGCGCGGCGCGGTGGCGCGGCACCGCAGGGGCTCGGTGGCGCGGCGCGGTGGCGACACAACTGCGCGGCTGCGAGTGACACGCGCGCCCAAATGTTCGGGCGCGAGTGTCACCCAGCGGCGCGGAGGCTGGCACCAGCGGCGCGGAGGCTGGCACCAGCGGCGCGGACGCTGGCACCAAGCGGCGCGGAAGCTGGCACCAGCGGCGCACAAGCCCGACTAACCGACGATGCGCTCGTGCCAGGCCATTGCGGACTGGTCGGTCAGGCTCGCCACCTGGTCGACAACCGCACGCTTCTGACCGGCATCTGTCGTCGCGGACCGCCAGTCCGCCGCAAATCCCGGATCGAGCGAGGCCGCGCCCCGGTGCATCAGCGTCGTGGCGAGTTCGGTGAGCACCGCGCGCTGCTGCGTGTAGATGGGCTGGCGGGTATTCTTCGACATCACGAAGGCGGCGACAATGCCCTTGAGCACGGCGATCTCCGCCCGGATTTCGCGCGGCACGATGATGTCAGCGCCGAAGCGGATGAGGCTCCCACCGTCCTGGGTGCGCGTGGCCTGCACCGCCGCGGCGGCGAATCGACCGATCAGCTGGCTGGTGAGGTTCTTGAGGCGACCCTGCGCCATGCGGCTGCCATCCCAGTCTTCCAGCCAGACGTCGAGGGAATCGAGACGGTCGAAAGCGGCAATGAGCTCGTCGTGGTCGAGCTCCCCGCCGATCCAGGCGAACATCGAATCGACGAGGGCATCGTGGTTGACCCGCGCTCCGAGCGCCTTCACGTCGATGTAGCCGCTCACCACGGCATCCTCGAAGTCGTGAACGGAATAGGCGATGTCATCGGAAAGATCCATCACCTGGGCCTCGATGCACAGGCGACGATTCGGGGCGCCGGCACGCAACCAGTGGAATGCCTCGACATCGTCCGCGTAGAAGCCGAACTTTGCCCGACCGCTCGGATCCCCCACCGAGGAGCTCTCGGGCCACGGATACTTGCAGCTCGCGTCGAGGCTCGCCCGGGTGAGGTTGAGGCCATAGGAGCGGCCGTCCGGGCCGAAGACCTTCGGTTCGATACGGGTGAGCAGGCGGAGGGTCTGCGCGTTACCCTCGAAACCGCCGATGTCGGCGGCCCAGGTATTGAGGGCACGCTCCCCGTTGTGGCCGAAGGGCGGATGCCCGAGGTCGTGGGCCAGACACGCCGTGTCGACGACATCCGGGTCCAGCCCGAGGCTCGTGGCAAGTTCGCGACCGACCTGGGCGACCTCGAGTGAATGGGTGAGCCGGTTTCGGGCGAAATCGAGTCCGGCGGCCGGGCTCAGTACCTGGGTCTTCGCGGCCAGTCGTCGCAGCGCACTCGAGTGCAGGAGGCGGGCACGGTCGCGGGCGAAGTCGCTTCGGCGGCTTGAGTGTTCTTCCGGAAACCAGCGCGCGGTGTCGTGCTCCGAGTAGGTCTCAACCACCGCTGTTGTGAATCTCTGCTTCGGCGACCTCGGCGCGCTGGGTGTCGGCAAGCTCTCGGCTGTCGAGCCATCCGTTCGGAAGCGAGGTGCGCTTCGGCGTTCCAGCCCGGCCACGCGGGCCTTCCGCATCGGCACCGGGATACGGCAGTGTCCAGTCGAGACGGCCGAGAAGGTCATCCATCTGCTGAAGGCTCTCCACCGTGGCGAGCGAGGAGCGGATATCGCCGCCCACCGGGTAGCCCTTGAAGTACCAGCCGATGTGCTTGCGGATGTCACGGCAGGCGTGGTCCTCGTCGCCATCGAAGAAGTCCACGAGGAGTTCGGTGTGGCGGCGCAGGGTCTCGGCAACGGTGCCGAGAGGGGGCTGGGGGATGTCGGATTCTCCGGCGAAGGCCGAGGCGAGTTCACCGAACAGCCATGGGCGACCGAGGCAGCCGCGGCCGACCACGACCCCGTCGCATCCGGTCTCGTCCATCATCCGGATCGCGTCGGCGCCCGACCAGATGTCGCCGTTGCCGAGGATCGGAACGCCGCCGATCGCCTCTTTCAATTGGGCGATCGCCGACCAGTCGGCGTGACCGCTGTAGAACTCTGATGCTGTGCGCGCGTGAAGGGCAATGCTCGCCACTCCGACGCCCTCGGCGATGCGCCCGGCCTCCAGGTAGGTGAGATGGGTGGAGTCGATGCCCTTTCGCATCTTGATGGTGAGCGGGAGTGCGCCGGCGGCTTTCACCGCACCCTCGACGATGTCCCGGAAGAGGTCGAGCTTCCACGGGAGCGCTGCTCCCCCGCCCTTGCGGGTGACCTTCGGAACGGGGCATCCGAAGTTCAGGTCGATGTGGTCGGCGCGGTCTTCGGCGACGAGCATGGTGACCGCTTCGGATACGGTCTTCGGGTCGACGCCGTAGAGCTGGATGCTGCGCGGCGTCTCGGACTCGTGGTGCCTGATGAGTCGCATCGAACCCTCCGTGCGCTCGACCAGGGCGCGGCTCGTAATCATCTCGGAGACGTAGAGACCGGCTCCGAATTCGCGGCAGAGCCGACGGAACGCGGTGTTGGTGATGCCAGCCATCGGAGCGAGCACGACCGGCACCGCGAGCGCGAGCGGCCCGATCTGCAGGCTCTTCTGTACGCTCTTTTCGGGAGCGGCTGTCATGGTCATCCCTCAATTCTCTCAGGCAAAGGGGAACCCGACGTAACTGCCCTCACCGGACGAGCACGAGTGCTGGCGGATGCCACGGCACGTGGCCTCGAAATCGAGATGGTCATGCGGCCCGCCGCCGACTCGGCGCTCGAGGCGACCGGATTCGAGCGCGGCACGATCACGCCGCTCGGCAGTTCTACCACCTGGCCCGTCTTCGCCGACGTCTCGATGGTCGGAGGGCGGGTCGCTATGGGGGCAGGAGAGGCCGGCTACAGCTCGTTCGTGGAGGCCGATGGACTCACCGCGGCCTCCGGCGCGACCGGCGCCGACATCACCGGTTGAGTGGCCCAAGCCCGCGTCATGTCCCCTGCCTGAAACGTCACGAACGGTCTTCTGCGTTCGGCGAGACAACAGTTTGTGACGGTTAGCTGCGGTCGACCGAGCCCCGAATAGGGGGCTCGCGAGCTTCGCTCACGTCTCTTTAGACTCAGGGAGATCCCAGCGAAAGGCAGTCCCGTGTCCGAGACAGTGACAATGGCAGGCGGGCCGGCGGCAGGCTGGTACCTCGATCCCGCGGGGTCCGGTGCACTTCGCTGGTGGTCAGGCGCCTCCTGGACAGAGCATTTCACTCCGGTGCCTGAGCAACCTGCGCTCATCGGCGACATAACCTCGACACCCGAGCGAGTCGGAAACCTCTTTGCTCCCATTGCTCCGCGGGTCCTCGAGGCGGCACCGCCGGCATATAGGGTTCAGCCAACGAACCCGAGCGCTCACACCTGGGGTGTGTGGCTGATCGCAAGCGTTGTCGCAGTTGCGGTCGGAGTGCGAACAGCCTCAGGCACGCTGCTCTCCATGGCTTCCCCGCTCGTTGCCCTGGTGACCTTTTTCGCACTCTTCGCGCTCGTGGCATGCCTCGCGATCTGGGACAGCACGGTGCTCCGGGCCCGGGGACTCAATGCTGCCTCCGCGTGGTGGATACTGCTGCTTCCTCCGATCGCCTATTTTGTCGCGCGCCGAGTGGTCCTGAAGAAGCAGGGTATTCGAGCGAATTCTCCCGGCAACGTCTATGTGCTTACGGCCTTCACGGCAGCGGCACTCACCTTCCTCGCGCTCACGCCGATCGCCAACGCCCGGATGGATACCGCGTCGCTCCGCCTGCTCGAACGGCAGGCATCCACCGAACTTCATCGGCAGACTTCGGTGTCTTGGACGGTCAGCTGTCCAGACGGAGCTCCGGTGACGATCGTCGGCTCGAGCTTCGACTGTGCCGCTAGCGACGCCACCGGCCGGGCGGTGCGGTTTACCGCGCACGTGCTGGAGCCGCGGCGGTTTGCGGTCGATGCCCCGGTGCAGCAATAGATGATCGCTCGGGCAGATTTCGCGCAGCCTCCACGCCGATAAATCGCTAGGAACGGACTACAACAGGTCTTCGTCGAGTCGGTGGTTCACCACGGCCTGCTCGTGGTGGCCGGGAACCGCACAGAAATCGCCCTCGCAGGCAGCGGCCGCCGGATCGCCAAGGGGGGTGAGCGGCATACGTGCGGGGATCGTCACTGGCGTGGTCACGGCATCCGTCACTTGATTGCCTCCCGTTCGGTTCGTACCTGTTCGAGCACCTTAGTGAAGGTTGCCGCATCCTGTGCCCCAGAGACCCCATAAGTGCCGTCGATCACAAAAAATGGCACGCCCTGGATGCCGTACGCGACTGCCTGGGCGACGTCGGCCTTCACATCCGCCAGATACGTTTCGTCGGTGAGCACCCGCACAACCTCGGAACGGTCGAGACCGATTTCGGCCGCGAGGTCTGCGAGATCCTCAATACGACCCACATGGCGGCCATCCACGAAGTATGCCTTGAGTAGCCGCTCCTTCATCTCGAGCTGCCGGCCCTCTGACTTCGCGTAATGAATCAGCTCGTGAGCCTTCACCGTGTTGGTCTGGTGCACATGGTCGTAGTCGTAGTCGAGCCCAACCGAAGCCGCAATCCCGGTGACGTTCGCGAGCATCAGGGTGACCTGCTCCACCGGCATGCCCTTGCGCTGGCTCAAGTAGTCGACCGGGCTGCCGTCGAAGTCGACGGGAGTGTCGGGAGCCAGCTCGAAGGAGTGGTACTCGATCTCGACCACACCACCAAAGGCGGCAGCACCCGCCTCGAATTTGCGCTTGCCGATGTAGCACCAGGGGCACTGCACGTCGGACCAGATATCGACCTTGATCGGGGAAGTGGATGCATGAGTCACGCTGGGTGCAACATCAGGCCGGGCGACCTATTCCTTCACCCGGTGAAAAATAAGCCCCCGGGTACCCGTACCCGGGGGCTCACAGCCATTGCTGGCAACGCAGGCAGGAGCGGTCGTCCCGAACGCCCGACCTCCGGCCAGTTCCGAACATATGGGCAGACAGGACCGTCTCTCGCATCAGACGCGCCGATAGATCGACGCTTTTTCTGGTGGCGGTGACTACGCCCCTACGAGTTGCTCGGCGAGATATGCCACGACACGGTCGAGTGAGATGCGCTCCTGGGCCATGGAATCCCGTTCGCGCACCGTAACCGCGTTGTCTTCGAGGGTGTCGAAGTCGATGGTGATGCAGAACGGGGTGCCGATTTCATCCTGGCGGCGATAGCGGCGCCCGATTGCGCCGGCGTCATCGAACTCGATATTCCAATACTTGCGCAGGTCGGCCGCAAGTGCGCGGGCGACGGGCGATAGCTGCTCGTTGCGCGACAGCGGGAGCACAGCGACCTTCACCGGAGAGAGTCGTCGATCGAGGCGTAAAACGGTGCGCTTGTCGACTCCGCCCTTCGTATTAGGCGCCTCGTCCTCGTGATACGCGTCGGCGAGGAAGGCCATGAGCGCGCGGGTGAGGCCAAAAGCCGGCTCGATCACGAAGGGAATCCAGCGCTCGTTCTTGGTCTGGTCGAAGTAGGACAGGTCGACCCCCGAGCCCTCGGAGTGTGTCTTGAGATCGAAGTCGGTTCGGTTGGCAACGCCCATGAGCTCGCCCCACTCGCTGCCGGCGAACCGGAAACGGTATTCGAGGTCGACGGTGCGCTTTGAATAGTGCGAGAGCTTCTCCTTCGGGTGCTCGAAGCGACGAATGTTGCCCGGGGTGATACCGAGGTCGGTGAACCACGCCTCGCAGGCGTCGATCCAGTACTCGAACCATTCGTCGTCGGTGCCGGGCTCGACGAAAAACTCCATCTCCATCTGCTCGAACTCGCGCGTGCGGAAGATGAAGTTTCCGGGGGTGATCTCGTTGCGGAAACTCTTGCCGACCTGCGCGATACCGAAGGGTGGCTTCAGGCGTGAGGTGGCGAGCACATTGGCGAAGTTGGTGAAGATCCCCTGGGCGGTCTCTGGGCGCAAATAGTGCATCCCCTCCTCGTTGTCGACCGGGCCGAGAAAAGTCTTGAGCAGTCCGGAGAAGTTCTGCGGCTCGGTCCACGAGCCCGGCTGCCCGGTGTCGGGATCTTTAATGTCGGCCAAGCCGTTGACCGGCGGGTGACCGTGCTTCTCCTCGTAGGCCTCGAGCAGGTGATCGGCACGGTAGCGCTTGTGCGTGTGTAGTGATTCCACCAGCGGGTCGCTGAACACGTCGACGTGACCGGAGACCTCCCACACGCGCCGGGGAAGGATGACGGCGGAGTCGAGCCCCACGATATCGTCCCGACCCTGCACCATGAACTGCCACCACTGGCGCTTGATGTTCTCTTTGAGCGCCGTACCGAGAGGCCCGTAGTCCCAGGCGGAACGCGATCCCCCATAGATCTCGCCCGACTGAAAGACGAATCCTCGACGCTTGGCGAGATTGATTACGGGATCGAGCGGGGAGGCGTTGGCCACAGGAAACTCCAAATCTCAGCCGCGCTGGATGCGCGGTCGCAGGGCAAAGCACAAGCCTAGTTTGTGCGGCCCGCTCCGACTGCGGCCACCGCGCGCGGCAACTCCCTCGCGACGACGGCCAAATCATCGATTCCGAGGGCCTCGGTGAAGCTGAAACGTACGGCCGTGTGGGCGACCTCCGGGGTGATTCCGATCGCGAGAAGCACTGCCGATGGTTCGTCGCTGCCGGCCGCGCAGGCGGACCCACTCGCACAGATGATGCCTCGCCGCTCGAGTTCGACCACGATCGACTCCCCACTGGTTCCCGCGAAGGTAAACGAGGCATTGCCCGGCAGCCGCGAGGAGGCCGAGCCGGTGAGCCGCGCGCTCGGAACCGCGCAGAGGATGTCGCGGATGAAGCGGTCGCGCGCTTCGGCGAGGCCGACAGTGTTCGCCATACGCGCCTGTTCCGCCAGCTCCAGCGCGACCGCGAGTCCGGCGGCGCCCGCCACATTCTCGGTGCCTGACCGCCGGCCACGTTCCTGTCCACCACCGCGGATGAGCGGTTCGATCGCGATCCGCGACGCGAGGAAGACCGCCCCGACACCCTTCGGGGCTCCGAACTTGTGACCGGAGATGCTGAGGGCATCGACGCCGAGTTTGCGCACATCGAGAGGGAGCGATCCGGGGGCCTGCACCGCATCGGTGTGCATCGCCGCTCCGACCGCGTGGGCGGCTCGCGCGACGGCGGCGATGGCTTGCACGGTGCCGATCTCGTTATTGGCATACATCACGCTCACGAGCGTGGTACCGCTCCGCAGCGCGTCGGTGAGCTCGCGCAGGTCGACCAGTCCGTCGCTGTGCACCGCGAGACGGGTGATCTCGAATGCGTGGAACCGCTCGAGGTAGTCGCAACTCTCAAGCACGGCCGGATGCTCAATCGCGGTCGTCACGATGTGGCGACCACGCGGAGTGGCGAGCGCGATTCCGGTGACCGCAAGATTCGCCCCCTCCGTGCCGCCCGAGGTAAACACGACCTCTGAGCCCCGGCAGCCGAGGACCGCCGCGACCCTGGCCCGGGCATCCGCGAGCGCTGCGGAGGCGGATACCCCTGGCTCGTTGTGACTCGAGGGGTTACCGAACTCCGCGGTGAGGTGGGGCCACATCGCCTCGAGCACCTCGCGGCGAACCGCCGTCGTCGCGGCGGAGTCGAGGTAGATCACGGCTGATCGGGCCAAGGGCCGACCGCGATATCGAGACCGAGATCGAGAGAGTGCACGCTGTGGGTGAGGGCTCCGACCGAGATGATGTCGACCCCACTGCGGGCGATCGCCCCGACGGTGTCAAGGTTCACCGAGCCGCTCGCCTCGATGAGCGCCCGACCAGCGATCAGGGTGACTCCCTCTCGCAGCTGCTCGAGGCTGAAATTGTCGAGCATGATGGTGTCGACGCCCGCGGCGAGCACCGACTCGATCTGGTCGAGACGATCCACTTCCACCTCGAGGTGAACGGTGTGCCCAAGGCGGGTGCGCACCTCGCGCAGAGCCTGGGTGAGATCCCGCCCACCAGCGGTGAGCACCGCAAGGTGATTGTCTTTCGCCATTACCGCGTCCGACAGCGAGAACCGGTGGTTGAATCCGCCGCCAGAGCGCACAGCGTGGCGTTCGAAGGCCCGGAGGCCCGGCGTGGTCTTGCGGGTGTCGACGATGCGCGCGGCCGTGCCGGCCGTCTCGGTGACGTAGCGAGCGGTGAGTGTGGCGATACCGGACATCCGCTGCACGAAATTGAGGCCGACCCGTTCGGCCTGCAGCACAGCGCGCGCCGGGCCGGTCACCGTAGCAAGCACCGCACCGGTTTCGAAGCGCGCGCCATCGTCGACCAATTCAGCCACTCGGATGCGAGCATCCGAGAGTCTCATTGCGGCCGTGAAGACTTCTCCCCCACTGAACACTCCCGGTTCACGCGCGATGAGGCTGGCCGTGGCAAGGGCGCCCTCCGGGATCAGTGACTCCGAGGTGATATCCCCCCACGGGGCATCCTCGGCGAGCGCCATCCGCACGACCGGTTCGATCTGGCTAGACGAGAGCATGACTGGTCTCCTTCGTTGCATGGGGTCCCGGGGCGATGGGGGTGACCTGCACGGTCGAGTGCCGGGCGAAGCGCGGATCCGCCTCTGGATAGTCGTCGCGGAAGTGGGCGCCTCGCGATTCCCGGCGGGCCAGCGCCGCCCCCACCAGGAGACCGGCGAGTTCGAGAAGGTTGCGGTCTTCCAGCGCGGCGAACGAGAGCCCGGATGGCGCGCTCCAGCCGGCGATGCGCGAGCGGGCGGATTCCAGCGCTGGCGCCGAGCGGAACATCCCGGCGGTGTCCCAGAGCAGATGCTGCAATTCGGCCCGCACGAACGGCTCGCCGTCGCTTCCGATCGGATCGCGCAGGACGGTGTCGGGCGCCGGGTGATCCTCTGGCCACGGCTGCCCCAAAGAGTCCACCGATCGCCAGGCGAATACGAGGGACTCGAGCAGCGAATTGGAGGCAAGGCGGTTGGCGCCGTGAACTCCCGTGCTGGCGACCTCGCCAACGGCATACAGGCCAGGCAGGGAACTGCGCCCCCGGAGATCGGTCTCGATACCGCCCATCCAGTAGTGGGCGGCGGGAGTGACCGGGATCGGCTCCCGTGACCAGTCAAACCCGTGGGCCCGACTCACGCGGTCGATGCCAGGGAAGCGCGCTTCGAGGAAGGCGGCACCGAGACCGGTGGCGTCGAGCAGCACTGGCGCACCGTCCTGGACGGCCACCTGGCGAGCGATGCCGCGGGCGACCACGTCCCGCGGCGCGAGTTCGGCATCCGGATGCCAGTCCGCCATGAACCGGCGTCCGGTCGCGTCGAGAAGCAGGGCGCCCTCGCCGCGCACCGCTTCGGACACGAGGAAGTTGCCTGGCACCGCCAGCGAGGTCGGATGGAACTGGTAGAACTCGACATCGGCAAGGCGGGCACCGGCCCGGAAGGCTGCGGCAGCACCATCGCCGGTGGCAACCGCTGGGTTGGTGGTGTGGGCGTAGAGCTGCCCGGCTCCCCCACTCGCCAGGATCACGGCATCCGCTTCGAGCCGACGAATCGCGCCCGCACTATCGACGGTCTCGACTCCGCGTACCTGCCCATCGACGACGAGAAGGTCGCGAACGAAGGTGAATTCGAGGACGCTCACGTTAGAAGCCCGGACGGCCCGCACCAGGGCGCTCTCGATGCCGGCGCCGGTCGCGTCTCCGCCCGCGTGCAGGACCCGCGCGCTCGAATGGGCAGCCTCCCGTCCCCGCGCGAGCAGGCCATTTTCATGGTCGAACTCCACCCCAAGTGCCACCAGGTCGCGGATGCGATCGGGCCCTTCGGCGCAGAGGATCTCGACCGCCTCCCGCGAGTTGAGCCCTGCCCCGGCCGCCAGCGTGTCGTCGATGTGCGCGCCGACACTGTCGTCCGGGAACATCACCGCCGCGATACCGCCTTGCGCATACCGGGTGTTGCTCTCCCCCAGCTCGGCCTTGGTCACGAGGGTCACCGTGTGGGTGCGGGCGGCCCGCAGGGCGGCGACCAGTCCAGCGATTCCGGTGCCGACCACAATTACTCGGGGCGTGACCATGTCAATCCCCGATCACGTCGGCCGGAACCACGGGCGCGCCGGGCTTGGCCGCGAGCATCCGCTCGAGGGCGATCCGGGCGGGGGCGGCTACCCGCTCCGGCACTGTGATCTGGTTGAGCACCTCTCCGCGCACGAGAGCCTCGAGCACCCAGGCCAGGTAACCGGGGTGGATCCGGTACATCGTCGAACACGGGCAGACGACCGGATCGAGGCTGAAGATCGTGTGCTGGGGATGCTGCGTTGCCAACCTGTTGACCATGTTGATCTCGGTACCGATCGCAAATGTCGTCGGTTCGGACGCGCCCGCGATGGCCTTGCCGATGAAGTCGGTCGAGCCGGCGGCATCCGCGGCGTCAACGACCTCCATCGGGCACTCGGGGTGCACGAGAACAGTCACCCCGGGAAACTCGGCGCGCGCCTTCTCGATCTGGCCGACGCTGAAGCGCTTGTGTACCGAACAGAAGCCGTGCCAGAGGATGACGCGGGCATCCGCCAGCTCGGCGCGGCTGTTGCCCCCCAGCGGTTTACGCGGGTTCCACATCGGCATGCGCGTAAGCGGCACGCCCATCGCCTTCGCGGTATTGCGACCGAGGTGCTGGTCGGGGAAGAAGAGCACCCGCTGGCCACGCTCGAAGGCCCACTCGAGCACGGTCGAAGCATTGGACGAGGTGCAGACGATGCCGCCGTGGTCTCCGCAGAATCCCTTGAGGGCGGCGGAGGAATTCATGTAGGTGACCGGGATGACCGGTGCGCGGCCGTCGGCATCCGGTTGCGTTCCGTAGAGCTCGGCGAGCTGCTCCCAGCATTCCTCGACCGAGTCGATATCGGCCATGTCGGCCATCGAGCACCCCGCGGCGAGGTTTGGCAGGATCACCGACTGGTGTGGGGAAGCGAGGATGTCCGCGGTCTCGGCCATGAAGTGCACGCCGCAGAAGACGATCGCCTCCGCAGCCGGGGTGGAACGGGCGGCGTTGGCGAGTTGGAAGGAGTCGCCAATGAAGTCGGCGAACTGCACCACCTCATCCCGCTGGTAGAAATGCCCGAGCACGACAACGCGGTTGCCGAGCGTCTGCTTCGCGGCGTGGATACGGGCGGCGAGCTCGTTGTTGGAAGCGGTGCGATACTCCGCGGGCAGCTGGCCCTGGCGCGGGCTGCCGACCGGGATGATGTCTCCCATCGACGAGCCGGGACCATAGCTCGGCTCGGGCTGGCGGTCGAACACCCACGGGCCGTCGGCGAGGTCTGGGCTGCAGACGGTGCCGGGAATCGCTCCGGTGCGGATGAGCTGGATGGTGGTGTCGACAGAGGACACGGTGGCTCCTTGGGTTCTGAATCGAGGTTTGCGGCTAGGAACGCGTCAACGGCCCGCGGTCGGTGAGTTCGACCGCGCCGTTGTAGCGGTAGAGCTTCGGCGGGCGATGACGCCCACCGGAGAGGTGTTCACCGGTGGCGATGATCGCCGGCGAGGATTCCATTTGGCGCCGGAAGTTGGCGGGGTCGATGGCGCGCCGCAGCACGGCTTCATGCACGTCGCGCAACTCGGCCAGGGTGAAGGTCTCGCCGAGAAAGGCATTCGCGATCCGGCTGTACTCCACCTTGGTGCGCAGCCGCCAGAGGGCGTATTCGACGATGGCGTTGTGGTCGAAAGCGAGCGGCGGGAGGTCATCGGCCGAGAACCAGCGCACGTTCTCACCCACGGCCGCAAGCTGCGCTTCCTCCGACCGCACGAGTGCCCAATAGACGATGGAGACGACCCGATCGCCCGGCGATCGATCGATCCCGCCGAAGGCATAGAGCTGCTCGAGGTAGGTGGGGCTGAGCGCCGTGGTGTCGAGCAAATGGCGCCCGGCCGCGCGTTCGAGGCCTTCGGTCGGGTCGATCGGTCCACCGGGTAACGCCCACCGGCCAGTAAACGGTTCGCGGATGCGACGCACCAGTGGTAGTCGAAGTGACGCCGTCTCGCCCGCGCTGTCAGCCTTGAGGGCGAAGATCACCGTGGAAACGGCGAGGGAGACGAGGGCCGCGTCGTGCTGGGGTGCCCTGGCGTTCATTGTTTTCCCGCTATCCGATTAGTAAGAGTCATTTTGACTCTAACACGCGAATTTGGCGCGATCGGAGCGGTGCACCTGAGTCACTCCTGGGAGTTCGACGCGCTGGTCTGTCGACGCGCGGAACGGGACCGCCATCCGGATGGATCGACCCGGGGGGTGGTGCGAGTTAGCCGGCTGGAGGTCGCACCTGTTCCCGCTCGAACTGGGCGAGGCTGCGCTCAGGCGCGGAGCGCGGCAATCACGGCCGCGACATCCGCCTCGTCGTTCCACAGGTGGAAGGCGGCGCGCAGTCGGCCGGCCCGGCCGGAGGCCCTGATACCGGCCGCGACGAGTTTGTGCAGATCGGAGGCATCCGGATCTGCCCAGGTCACGATCGCCTGGTGCTGCTGCGGGATGCCGAGACCGTCGCAGAGCGCATCGCCGAGACCGCTCGCGTACGCCCAGACCTCCTCGATGTCGAGCTCGGAGAACATGCGGATGGCCGGCTCCGCACCGACCCAGGCCGGCCAGGCCGGCGAGACGTCGAAGGCGCGGGCGTCGGTTGCCAGCGTCATGTGCGGTCCGTAACAGGACTGCCAGACCTGGTCCCCCGCGTACCAGCCGGCCTGGAGGGGGCGCAGCTTCGCCTGGAACCCCTCGCGCAGCGTGAGGAATGCGACCCCCCGGGGAGCGCACAGCCACTTGTAGGTGTGGCAGACGGTCGCGTCGAAGAGCGTGGCGTCCACCGGATGCACCCCGGCGGATTGGGTGGTGTCGCAGAACGTGTACGCGTCGTGGATTTTCGCCGCGGCGACGATGGCCGGGACATCCGCCACCACTCCGGTGGATGACTGGATGTGCGAGAACACGACAAGCCAGGTGTCGTCGGAGATGGACGCGGCGAGGTCCGCTAGCGCAACGGTGCGCACACGGATGCTCGGACGTTGCAGCAGCGGGAACACGATCGACGAGAAGTCGCCGTCCACACTGAGAACCTCGGCACCATCGGGCACGCCCGCCGCCACGAGGCTGGTGATCACCGAGGTCTGCGAGCCGGTGGCGACGCGATCCGGGGTGACTCCAACCAGCCGCGCATAGGACCGTCGCGTGCGCTCGACGATGGCGTCGTAGTCCATCGGATCGCGACGCGCAGCGCCCCAGAGGTCGAGATCGGCCTTCTGGGCGGCGACGGTCTCCCGGGTCGGGATGCCAATCGACGCGACGGCGAGAAACCCGCTCGACGGTTCGAAGTTCGCCCGTGCCCGCTGGAGTTCGGCGGAGAGAGCGGGTCGCGTGGCGGTCGTCATCATCCCAGCATGACGACGGATCAACTATGCGACAAGAGCATACTTTTGATGGAACCAATAACATCGAGTTATGACGCTCTCTTTCGATCCGCAACTCGACCTGCAGACGATCCGGATCGTGCGTGCCATCGCCGATGCCGGCACCATCACGGGAGCCGCTCGCCTGCTCGGCTACAGCCAGCCCGCCGTGAGCCAGCACGTGCAGCGAGCCGAAGCCCGCCTCAATCTGCCGCTGGTCACGCGCGTGGGTCGCTCGGTGCGCCTCACCGAAGCGGGTACGGTGCTCGCACGCCACGCCCTTACAATCGCCTCGGCCCTCGAGGCGGCATCCGGAGACCTCGCCGACCTTGCCGGGCTGCGCACGGGAACGGTGCGCCTGGCGGCCTTTCCGACCGCGTCTTCGACGATCGTGCCCCGCCTGCTCGCGGCCATGGCCGTTGAGCACCCCGGGGTGCGGGTCAACTACGTTGAGGCGCAGCCCCCGGAGGCCGTGGCGATGCTCCGGGAGGGCAGTATCGACCTCGCGATCACCTTCAGTTATCCCGGGGACCGTTCCGACCCGCACGTCGACAGCGCCAACGGGCTCGGATCCGAGACGCTGTTCACCGAAGACACGGTGGTGGTGCTCCCGACGGGGCATCCCCTGGGCGACCAGCACGTGGTGGACCTCGCCGGGCTCTCTGACGAACGCTGGATCGCCGGATGCCCGCGCTGTCGTGGGCATCTCCTCGCCGTGTGCGAACTCGCCGGCTTCGCCCCGGCGATCGCCTTCGAGACCGACAATGCCATCGCGGTGATCAACATGGTTGCGAGCGGCCTCGGCGTGGCCATGCTCCCGCGGCTTGCGCTGGTGGCCGCGGCGGTGCCGCCGGGTGCGGTGATCCGCTCCCACACGCCGGCCAGCGCGCGGAGCATCCACCTGATCGCGAACGAAGGCGCCCGGCGGGTGCCGAGTCTCGCGGCGACCAGCCGCGTGCTGCACGGACTCAACGGAAACGACTGGGGCTTGGTCGCCGTCTAGCTACCGACGCTCGCGGGTGAAGCCGTGGACGCCTTCGATGATCCGCAGAGTTTCGAGGGCGCCTCTTGGATCGACCGGCAGCGCTGCACCGTCGCGGATCGTGGCCGCCACACCGGCATAGAACCCCGCGTAGTGCCCCCGTTCGGTCGGCACTTTCGTCAGCGGGAACTCCCCCGAACCGGTGATTCCGACAGTGCCCCAGGTGTCTTCCGGCGCGGCCCCGAATCTCTCGTCGGTGGGTGATCCCCCGGCCATGAGAGCGGGCTCCTGGGTGTCGAGCCCGTAGATCGTGAAGGCGGATCGATCGCCGAGCACCCGAAAGCGCGGCCCGTTCTGCCCGGCGAAGCGGCTGATGGTGAGGTGGGATCGCGTCCCGGAGGCGTGGAGCAGCGAGATGAAGGACTCGTCGTCGCTGACGCCGCCCTTTCTCAGGATCGAGAGCTCGGCATCCGCAATGGTCGCCGGGCCGAAGAGAAGCAGCGCCTGGTCGATGAGGTGACTGCCAAGGTCGAAGGTGATGCCCGCCCCCTGCGCGCTCGTCGTGGTGTCCTGCCAGCGGTCGCGCAGGCCGGGAGACCAGCGCTCGAAGGTCGACTCGAAGCGGTGAACGGTGCCGAGCACGCCCTCGGTGAGAAGCTTCTGCACGGTGAGGAAGTCGCCATCCCAGCGGCGGTTCTGGAAGACCATCAGCGGTCGACCGGCGGCCTCCGCCGCCGCGATGAGCTGTTCGGCCTCGGCGACGGATGCGGCAAACGGCTTATCGACGACGACCGCGGATCCGGCAGCAAGCGCGGCGAGACCCTGCTCGAGGTGGGCGTGTCCCGGGGAGGCGAGCACCACGAGGTCGAGCCCGCGCTCGATGAGTTCGCCGGGGGTGTTGACGGTATCGATGGCCGGATGCTGCGACCGGGCCACCGCCTGGCGGCCGGCGTGGCTCGTGGCGACGACCTCGAGCGAAAACCGGGGGTTCGCGGCGATGAACGGCGCATGGAAGATGCGGCCGGAGAGCCCGTAGCCGATGATTCCGGTGCGGATGGGGGTCTGGTCGAGAGGTGGCGGGTCGATGGTGCTCATGAGCCCAGAATATCGGCCGCCGGGAATGCTCCAGACGGAGGCGGGCGCCGGAGGTGGGCGCCGGAGGCGGGCGCCGGAGGTGGGCGCCGGAGGTGGGCGCCGGAGGTGGGCGCCGGAGGCGGGCGACACATCGACGGCGCGGCGGGAGATCATCACCCGCGGTATCCAGCCCGCAGACGGGACCGATGCTCTCCTTCCGCGATCCGGTCCACTGCCCCGTGCGCGTTGTGGTCGCCGGCGTGACCGGGGTCGGCAAGTCGACCCTCGCCCGCCGGATCTCGGATGCCCTCGACCTGCCCTCCCCCATCGCCGTCTCCCGGGTAGTGCGCCGAACGATCATCCGCAGCCGCACGCAGCGTGAGCTGTGGAACGGAAATACCGAGCCGGGGCTATGGCATGCACTGGTGAACCGGGAGGGAATCATCCGCTTGGCCCTGGCACACCAGCGGTCGTATCTCCGCTCCGTGCCGCTCGCGGCTCGGGAGCATCCGCACCTTCAGGTCGTGAGGCTGCGGACCCAGCGTGCGGTCGAGGCGTGGCTCGCCGGGCCGCTCGCAAAATCCTGCTAACCCACTGCACTCCGAAAACGCAGGAGATCCGCCCCCAACTGCGGGGTTTCGGGGCGAAAGCGGCCGTTTCCTGGCGAATCTCCTGCGTTTTAGGTCACCAGCAACGCGAGGCGCGGCGAGGCGGCGTGCAGGGCGCGGGTCAGGCCGAGGGCGCGTCGATCGCCCCGCCGAAGCGACGGGTGCGCTGGGCGTAGAGCACAATCGCGTCCCACAGCTGCTCGCGGGTGAAGTCCGGCCAGAGCGTGTCGAGGAACACCATCTCGGCATAGGCGCTCTGCCAGAGCATGAAATTACTGGTGCGCTGCTCGCCGGAGCTGCGCACGAAGAGGTCGACATCCGGGAGCTCGGGCGCGTAGAGCCGCTTCTGGATGGTCTTCTCCGAGATGCCGGACGGTTTGAGTCGACCGGCGGCCACATCGTCGGCGATGCCGCGCACGGCATCCGCGATCTCGGTTCGCCCCCCGTAGTTGACGCACATCGTGAGGGTCAGCACCGAATTGCCGGCCGTCAGGCGTTCGGCGAACTGCAATTCATCGATGACGGATGCCCAGAGCCTGGGCTTCCGTCCCGCCCAGCGCACCCGAACGCCCCAGTCGTTCAGCTGGTCGCGTCGACGATGCAGCACATCGCGGTTGAAGCCCATCAGGAAGCGAACCTCGTCGGGCGAGCGCTTCCAGTTCTCGGTCGAGAAGGCATAGACGCTCAGGTGCTTCACCCCGATCTGGATGGCGCCGGCCACGACATCCAACAGCGAGGCTTCCCCCGCCTTGTGGCCTTCGACCCGGGTGAGGCCCTTGCCATTGGCCCAGCGTCCGTTGCCATCCATCACGATCGCGACATGCTCGGGAACGGCGTTCCTCGGGAGCTTCGGCGGATAGAGGCCGGTCCAGTCGACGGGGGTGAAGTCGACGGCGTCGCGATGCGTCTTGCGCACTGTCATGAGGTGACCCGCCGATCCACATGCTGGAGGGAGCGCAACCCCCGGTCGAGATGAAACTGCGTGTAAGCGGCAACGACGCCACTGGCCTGGGATCGGGTGCGGTCGTCCGCCTCATCCGCCGTTTCCCACTCACCGGTGAGCAGCGAGGAGAGCAGCAGGAGGGTCTTCGCATCGAGACGGGGCGCACCGGGCGGCGCGACGGCATCCGCGACCACCCCACCGAGCTGCACGACGAAGGCGGAGTGCGGGCCAGGCACGCCGGTGATGGCACAGTCATCGAAACTCGGGCTCCAGCCCGCGATCGACAGGGCGCGGAGCAGATAGGAGTCGAGGGTGAGGCTCGATCCGTGCTCGCGGCGGGCGAGCGAACGGAGCGCGCCGACCAACAACAGGTACTGCTGGAGGCTCGGTTCGCCCTCGGTGAGCTTGTCGGCCGTCTCGACCATGGCGCTCGCGGCGGTGTAACTTCCGTAGTCCGCGGTGATGTCCGCGCCATAGGAGCCGACGGATTCGGCCTGCGTGATGATGTCGAGACTGCGCCCTTCGTAGAGCTGCACATCGGCGACCATGAAGGGTTCGAGCCGCGCCCCGAACTTGGATGCCGTACGTCGCACGCCCTTGGCCACGGCGCGCACCTTGCCATGCTGGCGGGTCAGCATGGTGACGATACGGTCGGCCTCACCCAGTTTGTGGGTGCGCAGCACGACGGCTTCGTCACGATAAAGGGGCATCTGCCAATTATCGTCGTCGCGGCTGGGGAGACCCGCGTGCCGTGCCGTGGGAGCAATGACTGTGAACGCCAGCCCTGCGATCATTCCCCTCTGCGCCGATCTACTCTGCGCCGATTTACTCTGCGCCGATCTACTCTGCGCCGATCTGCCCTGCGCCGATCTACCCTGCGCCGATCTACTCGCCATCGCGGTCGGCGGAGTGCAGGGCGCCAAGTTCGCCGCGCAGTTCCGCGATCGCCGACTCGACCTGCTCCTCAGCCTGCTGATCGCCCCGATGCACGTCGGATCACTCTATGCAATCGCCTCTGTTTCGGGCGCCGGCACGCTGGTGACACCTGTCGCCCTTGATGCGCCGATATTCGTCACTGCGGTCGTCTGCACCGCGGTCACGTTCGGGGTGAGGGTGCTCGCCGTGCTCGTCAGATGGAGCCTGCCGGAGCAGTGACGCCTGGAGCGGATGCCGAGATGGCGACGACGCTCTGCTCGCCGGTGAAGGCGACGACCGCACGATCGATGAGGCGGCTGAGCAGCTCCGTATAGCTCACGCCGACGGCCTGCCACATGCGCGGATACTGGCTGAACGCGGTCAGTCCCGGCAGTGTGTTGACCTCGTTGATCGTGATCGTGCCGTCGGCCCCGAGGAAGAAATCCACGCGCGCGAGTCCCTCGCAGTCGAGGGTGCGGAAGGCCAGTATCGCGAGCTCCCTGAGCCGCTCGGT
This sequence comes from Glaciihabitans sp. GrIS 2.15, assembly GCF_035984695.1. NCBI lineage: Bacteria > Bacillati > Actinomycetota > Actinomycetes > Micrococcales > Microbacteriaceae > Glaciihabitans > Glaciihabitans sp. GrIS 2.15. Next base: position 432,812 of record NZ_JAXCHU010000001.1, on the reverse strand, counting down.
TGCAGCATCCGGGATCTGGGCTGGCACTTCGAGAGTCGCTCCTCCCCCGACCGTGTATTTGGCGGTGTAGTCGAAGAAGGCCGTGGAGTCCTCGGTGACGATGCGCAACGGTGCGCCGACGGCGAGGCTGCCGTCGAGCTGCTGGAGCACTCCGAGAGCCACTTCATCGCCAACGATTGTGGTCTGAATCAGAGCGGTCGAATCGTGTTCCAGCGCGAGAGCGACGGCAGCGGCCAGTGACTCGGCGGACTCGACTCGGCTGGCTCCAACGCTCGACCCCGAGCGGTTCGGCTTGACGAAGACGGGATACCCCAGCGCATCAGCGAGCGAGACCGCGTCGGCCACTGTGGCTCTCGTCACGGCAGAGGTTGGGATGGTCTGGATGCCGGCCAGCTCGAGCAATCGTTGGGCGAGGAGCTTGTCCATCGCGAGCGCACTCGAGAGCACTCCGCATCCCACATACGGGATGCGGGCGAGCTCGAGGAGGCCCTGCACCGTGCCGTCCTCGCCAAACCGGCCATGCAAAGCGGGAAAGACGACGTCCACCTGGTCGAGATCAGGAAAACGGGTTCCGTCGGTGGCATCGGCGAGAGCTTCCACGGATTCGAGGCGATGCCAGCTGCCCGCGCGGTCGATGCCAATGAGCACCGCTACGAATCGCAGCGGATCAAGGTGGGATGCCACGCTACGCGCGGAGCTGCACGACACTTCGTGCTCGCTGTTCGCCCCGCCGAAGATGATGCCAATGCGCTTCACAGGGAAGTCCTTTTCTCTGATTGGTGTGGCACCGGTCCATGCGGCCCGTGCGGGCAGGGGGTGGTGTCCGAAGCGGAGTACGGAGACTCCAACCGTGTCATGCTCCCAGAATACCGACGGGCGACGGCGACGGCCTTCGCCGCCGAATACGACCTCCTGGCCGGTTTACCTCTCTGGCTGGTACGTTCGACGGATATTCCGCCGCGCAATACCATCAGGTTCGATCCCAGAGCTCGAGGTAGTACTGCTGTCGAGCGGGGTCCGGCTCCACCCCGTAGGCCTCCAGAAACAGCCGCTCCCAACCCGGACCATAGTTGAGGGCCGTGTTGCGGGCAGCGACTGCGATATCCGACCACCGGTCTGCAACTCCGAGTCGTTGCAGGTCGACATGGGCGACGGCGATTCCGTCGTCGGAGAGCAGCGTATTGGGTGCACACGGGTCGCCGTGAGCGACCACCAACCGGTCCACCGAGGGGGATGACGCGAGGCCACCGACCCCGGAGAGGCCCCTGATCCGCGTGCCAGGAGACCAGTCGAACGGGCAGTCCGCCACCGGAAGGGCATCGTGCCAGTGACGCAGGCCGATCGCGAGTGCACGCACCGCACCGGCGGGATCGGCAATCCAGCGGGCGCTTACCGCGTTCGCCGCCTCGATTGCTCGCGTCACCAACGACTCGCCCTCGGGGGTTTCTTGGTAGTCGAGTACCACCGGCACCGGGGTGTGGGCGATCGCCCACAGCATCCGGTCCCGTTCTGCGGCGAGATCGAGTCCGAACCCGATGGGCGCCCATTTGACGAAAATGGATTCTGCGCCGATTCGCCCCCGGAAGGTCAGACCGCCGAGCTCATTGCGCCACACTGGCACAAGCGTCCCCAGTGCGGCGAGGGCGGGAGGTGGCGTGACGCAGTCGAATGGCCCCGCTTGCATGGTGTCAGCGTACACATCGCGCCGGCGTCTCTCGGCCGCACATCACCCGAGCCGCGCCGAGCACCCGAGCCGCGTTTCCTCGAATCACACCGCCACTCGGGCCACACCACCACTCTGCGCGCCCGCGAGTGACACCCGCGCCCGCATGTTTCGGCGCGGGTGTCACCCAGCGCAGCGGAGATACGCGCGCCCGCATGTTTCGGCGCGGGTGTCACCCAGCGCAGCGGAGACACGCGCGCCCGCACGTTTCGGCACGGGTGTCACCCAGCGCAGCGGAGACACCGGCGGCGAGCCCTACACCGAGGCCAGCTCCCGATCGCCCGACTCCGAGCGAACGGCCCGATTGACCGCCGAGACGACCGCCTTGAGGGATGCGGTGGAGATGTCCGCATCGATGCCGACGCCCCAGAGGCGCACGCCATTCACATTCAGGTCGACGTAGGCCGCAGCCAGGGCATCACCACCACCGCTGAGGGCATGCTCGACGTAGTCGTAAAGCTTGACCTCGACGCCCTGCTCGGTCAGCACGTTGAGGAAGGCCGCAATCGGACCGTTGCCGGTCGTATCGGTCGATACGAACTGCTCTCCAACCCGCAACTCGGTGTGAAGCGAAACAGTGCCAGACATGTCGCTCTGCGTGCGGGTGGAGGAAAGTTCGAACTGGCCCCACTTGTCCTCGGCCGACGCGGCCGGGAGGTATTCGTCCTGGAATATCTCCCAGATCTGGGCGCTGGTGACCTCGCCGCCCTCGGCATCCGTCTTGGCCTGAACGACACCGGAGAACTCGATCTGGAGCTTGCGAGGCAGGTCGAGAGCATGGTCGTTTTTGAGCAGGTAGGCGACGCCACCCTTGCCCGACTGCGAGTTGACGCGGATCACGGCCTCGTAGCTGCGCCCGAGGTCCTTGGGGTCGATCGGCAGGTACGGCACCGCCCAAACGAGGTCATCGACGGTGACGCCCTTGTCGGCAGCATCCGCGGCCATCGCCTCGAAGCCCTTCTTGATCGCATCCTGGTGGGAGCCGCTGAACGCGGTGTAAACCAGGTCACCGGCCCACGGATGACGCTCGGGTACCGGCAGTTGGTTCACGTATTCGACGGTGCGCTTGACCTCGTCGAGGTCGCTGAAGTCGATCTGCGGATCGATTCCCTGCGTGAACAGGTTGATTCCGAGCGCGACGATATCGACGTTACCGGTGCGCTCACCGTTGCCGAACAGGCAGCCTTCAATGCGGTCCGCTCCCGCGAGATAACCGAGCTCGGCGGCGGCCACCGCGGTACCACGGTCATTGTGCGGATGCAGCGAGAGGATGATGTTCTCCCGCTGGTCGAGGCGGCGCGACATCCACTCGATAGAGTCCGCATACACATTGGGGGTTGCCATCTCCACGGTGGCGGGCAGGTTGATGATGACCTTGCGCTCCGGGGTCGGCTCGAAGATCGCGATCACCCTGTTGCAGACCTCGAGCGCGAACTCGAGCTCGGTGCCGGTGTAGCTCTCCGGCGAATACTCGTAGAAGATCTCTGTGCCGGCAGTGATCAATTCGGCAGCCTTGCACAGCCGGGCGCCCTCGAGGGCGATGTTGATGATGCCCTGCTTGTCGGTGCGGAACACGACGTCCCGCTGCAGCACACTCGTGGAGTTGTAGAGGTGCACGATGGCCCGCTTTGCTCCGATGAGCGACTCGTAAGTTCGGGTGATCAGCGCGTCGCGGGCCTGGGTGAGCACCTGGATAGTGACGTCATCCGGAATCAGGTCGTCGTCGATCAGGCTGCGCACGAAGTCGAAATCCGTCTGGGATGCCGACGGGAAACCGACCTCGATCTCCTTGTAGCCCATGCGCACCAGGAGATCGAACATGATGCGTTTGCGCTCGGGGCTCATCGGGTCGATGAGGGCCTGGTTGCCATCACGCAGGTCGACAGCGCACCAGCGCGGTGCAACGGTGATGCGCTTGGACGGCCAGGTGCGGTCGGGCAAGTCCACGGTGAGGGTCTCGTGGTAGGCGCGGTACTTGTGGATCGGCATTGCAGAAGCCGACTGTGTGTTCTTCATTGTCTCGTTCTTTCGCTTGGTCTGAGATGGTCAGCCAACGGCGCTGTTGCAGCACCAGTCTCCGCGACGAGGGAGGCCTGGGTTAGGACTCGTCGCGGCAGCTAAGAAGGAGCAGACCGAACAGCACATCTCGAGGATAGCACCGCCCGCACCGGCAATCAGCTATCCCCGACCCCGCAGGAACCGCACCGTCTGAGGCACGCTCAGCGACGGAAGGTAGGCCCGGCCGAGCGCGGCGCCGATGGCCGGAAGGCGAAGCGGATCGGGGTAGGCCATGAGCATCGGCTTCAGTTCCGGCTTGAATTTCTGCTTGAAGTTGAAGAGCGACTGGAATCCGTAGACCGGCTCGAGGCTGCGCGCGAGGAAGTTCAGGAGACGATCCGTGCCGCCGGATTCCTCGGAGGTCGACTCTCGGCGTGCGAGCGGAGCGGCCGAGAGGCTCATGAACTCGATTCCGCGCTGTTGCATGATCAGCGCCGCAGAGGCGATGAGGAACTCCATCACCCCGTTCATGCTGCCGGGACGGCGCCGCATGAAATCCAGGGTCCAGCCCACGATCTCCCCGTCCCGGTAGCTGGGCATCCAACTCGTGACGGCTTCGACGACGTCGTCTTCGCCGATGGCAAGAAGTACCGCGACATCCGGATCGCGCAGTTCGTCCATACCTCCGAGGGTGAACCCGAGCTCTGGCAACTTCTTATCGGCCACCCAGGATTCGGAGATCGCCTCGATCTGCGCACTATGGGCAATGGAGAGCTTGCCCCAGGTGCCCCAGACGGCGTGAACCCCCAGTCGCTCGGCCCGGTTGATCGATGAGCGCACATCCTGCCAGCTTTTACCCTGGGTCGAGAAGGTAGCCGGATGCACGATGGTCTCTTCTGCGACCACCATTGTTGACCAGCCCATCGACTGGAATTGCGCATGAAAGACATTGTCGACGCTGTAGAAAACCGGGGTCCAGCCGTTGTCATCACAAAAAACCGAGAACTGCCGCACCGCTTCGGCTGCGAATTCGGGTCGGCCGAGCGGTCCGCCGATGGTGAGTGCCACACCGGAGACCACCCGGTACGCCAGCGCCGACTGACCGTCAGCGCTAAACCAATAATCGTTGCCGTCCCACAGCGCCATGTGCCCGATGGACCCACCACCCTCGAGCAACAGAATGCGAGCCCGATCCCGCTCCGCATAGCTGTAACGGATGCGTTCGGAGAAGAACAGCGGAACGGTCGCCGCGATGAGCACCAACCAAAATGTCGGTCCGATACCCTGGTAGAGCACGCGAGTAAGCGGTGCGACCGGGATGAAGGTCACCGTCTCAAGACGCAGGAAGCCCACCGGCACGAAGCGGTCCGGCAGGTCGAACAGCAGTTGCACCATGTCGGGTGCGGGGCGGAACTGCAGACGGTCGAGCCATCCGATCCCGAGGTAGAGCACACACAGGGCCACGAAGGTGCCAACGACGGTGAAAATAAACCGCACCATGGCGGCACGAGGGATACGCACCGTGAAGTGCCGGAGATTGGCTGCGATGAGCACCGCGACCGCGAGTGGCACAAGCACTGACACCGCAATGCGCGCCACCGGCTCGACGCCAGAGGCGTAGTCGGAGATCACCTCTGTGCTGCCCAATGCCGGGAGGAATCCGTAGTAGAACGCCGCGACGAGGGCGAGGAACAGGTTGACCGCAATGGCAATCAGAGCGGCGCTCCGACGCCCTCGCAGCATGCCGAGTGCCGCAACGATCAGCACCACGAGCGGCAGCGGCGCGAGCAACACCGTGCCGGGGCCGTTGATGCTCGCGAGATCGAGCTGGAGGCGGCATCCGGGTGACGTGACGTGTCCGAGGCAGTGATGCATGACCGTTTGCATGCGGGGCAACTGGTCGCGAAACAGCATGCCGAGCGGATGAAGCGGACCGTAGCTCGCCGGAGTGAAGATGCTGACGAATGGGCCGGCCGCGGTGATCATGAGCAACACGGCGGTGAGGCTTCGTGCCTCGTAGTGTGAGCTCCTCGCCCACCGGGCAGAGGGCCGAGTGTGCGCAAGCAGCATGCCGAGCAGGAGTCCCGCAACGGCGGCGATGATCCGGAACAGGTCGGAGGGCTGCCCGGAATACAGGAATACGATGCTGAGCGCGGCGAACCCCAGCAGGCGAACGCGGCGACGCCACAGTGGCCCGGCGAAGGCGCTTGCCGTGAGGAGCGTTCCCGAGATCGCGGTGAACGGGTCGAAGATCACTACCTCTTGGATCCGCACCGCCCAGATCTCGCGAGCGAGCAGCCCCGCAGCCTGGAGCAGCATGCCGACCCCCGCACCCACATAGGCGGTGACGACAAACGCCAGCAGCGTGCGCCACCAGCCCATCAGCCTCTCGGCCGCTCCGACGAGCACGACGAGTGCCGCCACTGAGAGGAGCAGTTCGAGGAGCCCCGAGGCAAAAAACACGGAAGTTATCGGAGAAAGAAAGTTATGAGTATCGAGGAAGGCGTCAAGCCCCGTCCCCAACTTCGGCCTCAGCGTCAATCGCGGCCCATGCAGCAGTGATCCTGTCACGAACGCAAGCGTCAACATGAGAGCCGCGAGCGAAAGGCTGGCTCGCCGCTTGGCGATCCATCGCGCCACTACAGTCCCCAGCGATCGCCCAGCAGAGGCATCGCTGTCCGGATCCCAAACTGCACCGTCTTCCAATCATGCGCGGTGCCCGGCGAGACCAAATGATGCATCGTCATCCCGGCAGCCTCTGCGGCTTTTGAGACAGCGGAGGATGCCACGCCGAACCGAGCATCATTTTGACCGATCACGAAAATCCCCAGGGTGTCCGTCCACGGCGCGCCCGAGGCAAGTAAAGACAGCGGCGTGGCGGCGTGGTACTGCGCAGCCGATCCGCCGAACGCACTGGCAATCGTGGCCGGAATCGAGCCGTGGTGCGGTGCGAGCTCGCCTGCGATGTCCAGGATGCTGCCAAAAAGCCCGCGATACTTCGTGCCGAGCTGGATCGAGCACGTACCACCCTGCGAGAAGCCGCCGATGGCCCAGTTGGCTCCGCTCGGTAGTACGTGCAGGTGGTGAGTGATCCAGTTAGTGACATCCACAGTGAGGTACGTCGCGGAATTACCGAGAACCGAATCAACGCACATCGGATTGAGCTGGGGAGATCCGAGTTGATCGGGGACCACCACGATCGGGGCTAACCCGCGATGTGCCGCTGCAAACCGATCGAGAATCGACGCCATAGCACCAGAGGTGATGAGATTTGACGGCCCCCCGGGCTGACCCGAAAGTAACTCGAGCATGGGGAGGCGCGGGGCGCCTGCCACGAGAGCCGCGGGCGGCAGATAGACCACGGCGCTGCGGGCGGCGAAGTGGGACACCGTCCCGGGGATGGTGACGTAGCCGACCGTTCCCACTTTGGGCAGGTCAGCCGGAGCGTGCCAGCTCTGTGCAAGGGACTCGGGAATCGTACTCGTGGGTGTCGACTGAGCCGCGGGTAGGGCGAGCTTGCCAATGGCATTAACCCCAAGAGCCGAGCCGAGTGTCGGGAACTCCGCGACATCCACATTCACCCCGATCGCCCCCGCGAAGGCGAAGATTATGACGGACGCGCTGCCGACGACCACTCGCCAGGCGCGGGCCCGCCAGAGGCCGGCGATGGCGAAGCCGATGCCGCCGACTCCGAGAGCGAACCACATCCGGGTGATCAGGGTAAGCGCCACCCCGAAGCTGTTCCAGACATCACTCACCAGCCACGCAAGAATGAGGCCGACGCCCGCGCCAGCGAGTGCACCGAGCAACTGGATGGGCAGCCAGCGACGCACGGGACGACGGGTCGCAAGCACCACCAGGATGACGGCGGCAAGTGCGTACACGATGATCGGGAATGGCCCTGTCTCAAGACGAAGGTCGAACAGTTGATGCGACATCGGGTTCCCCTTACACAGACGCAACAATTGCGCACACTCATTATGAGCACGTGACCGGGCGCGGAAACGGGCCTGACGGCCTAACTGTGAGACCCTTCAGGGAAGTCCTGCGGTTAGCTGGTCGACTGCTGTGACCGCTGCCGACGATGTCATGCTATTGCACCGCGAGGGCCGCGACCGGCACGACGCGGGTGGCCCGGCGCGACGGTGCGACGGATGCCACGAGCGTGAGCACCGCGGCCGCCCCCGCCAGGATCGCGAGGAGTCCCACCGGGACCGAAGGGAGCACGAGGCCGGGTGACCCGGTGATCGATCCGAGCAGTGACTGGGCACCGGCCCACCCGTAGAAAGTGCCGAGTACGAGCCCGACGAGCGTGGCCGCGATCGTTAATTGGGCGCTCTCGGCGAGGATCATCTCCCGCACCTGCCGAGCGGTGAAGCCGAGCGCCCGGAGAAAGCCGAGTTCCCGCGTGCGTTGCAAGACGCTCAGTGAGATGTTATTCACCATGCCGACGGCGGCGATGAGCGCGCTGAACCCCATGAGCACTGAGAACACGACCACGGTGACCCCCAGCATCTGGTCAACCCCCTGGTACACCTCGGGGTTGGTCTTCTGGGCTTCCCGGATGATCACCTGGTAGGTCTCGACACAGACCGCAAACATCGTGACAAGAGTGATGCCGATGACCAGTCCGATCGTGGTGCGTGAACTGCGCTCGGGATAGCGCACCGCGTTCTCCGCGGCGAGCCGTGCCGGGGCGCTGCGTCCGAACATCCGCCCGGTGAGTCTCAGCGCAACCGGCATCACCAGTTGCGACCCGAGCACGACCCCGGTGAAAGAGAACAGTCCGCCGACCACGCCGACGAGCACTCCGACGGGGTTCACCATGCCGATGATCATGCCGAGCACGAGTAGAGCGCCGCCGAACGCGAAGAACACGACGGCGACGACGTTGCGACCACGATTGCCGGCCGCCTCATCGAGTGACTTTTCTACCGCTCCTCCCGTCGCCTGTATCGGAGAGACGTGCAGCACGCGCCGTGAGCCGATCCACGACGCGAGCCAGGTCGTCAGCATCACCGCGACGATCGGCAGTGCGATCACCGGCTCGATGAAGCGGTAGTTCGCCGTCGGCATGAGCCCGGTCGCGACGGACACGCTGATGAGCGCGACAGTGGTGCCGGTGCCGATGAGAGCGCCGAGCAGGGATCCGACCGCTCCAACGGCCAGGCCCTCCCGAGCGACCGCCCGCCGCTGGGCCGCCGCACTCGAGCCGATCAGGCGGTAGAGCGCGATCGTTCGGGTGCGACCGGCGATGATCGTCGCGAAGGTATTGGCGGTCACGATCGCACCGACGTACACCGCGATCGCGATGAACACCGAAGCGACGATCTGAAGCATCACCGCGACGGTGTCGCTCGATCCGGTGACGCTGTCAGCCGAGATCAGCTCGGCGAGGACGCCCGTAGTCTCGAGTAGGCAGACCCCGAACGCCGCGCTGAGGGTGACGACGAGAATACTCGGGATGTGTTCGGAGAGTGGGCGGCTCATGCGGCCGTCTCCATCGAAAGCATAAAACGGGAGATCTCGTCGGCAGTGGAGCGCGCGCGATCGTCGACGACACGTCCGTCGGCGAGGAAGAGAATGCGATCGGCGTAGCTCGCGGCGATCGGGTCATGGGTGACCATCGCGATGCTCTGGCCGTATTCGACACTCGCCGCCCCGAGCAGGGCGAGCACCTCGCGTCCGGTGCGGGAGTCGAGGTTGCCGGTCGGCTCGTCGGCGAAGACCAGATCGGGCCGGGTGCCGAGCGCCCGGGCGATGGCGACACGCTGCTGCTGCCCGCCCGAGAGCTCATGGGGGCGGTGTTTCAGGCGGTCGCCGAGACCGAGCGAGTCGATCAACCTGCCGATCCAGGCCCACTCGTCGCGAGTGGGGCGCCGTCCGTCGAGTTCGAAGGGCAGCAGGATGTTGCCTCTCACGTCGAGCGTCGGAACGGGGTTGAACGACTGGAACACGAAGCCGACCCGCCGTCGTCTCAGGATGGTGAGATCGGAATCAGCCAGTCCGGTGATCTCGGTATCGCCGAGCCACGCCGTGCCTGACGTGGCCGTGTCGAGTCCGGCCATGATGTGCATCAGCGTGGATTTACCCGATCCACTCGGACCCATGATGGCGGTGAATTCGCCAGAGCGGATACCGATGGAGACATCGTCGAGCGCGGTGACCGTGTTGGAGGCCGATCCGTAGGACTTGGTGAGGTGGGAGACCCGGGCTACGAGCCCTGCTTCGGAATGGGGGAATGACATACTTCGACGCTAGTTTCGCTGCCCGGTGAGAGCATCGGGCGCAGGTCTCGACCGCTGTACATCGAGCGGATGATCTCGCCACTGCGCAGTCAGGTGTTCAACCCGTTCTCGAAGGCGAAGACCACGAGCTGAACCCGGTCGCGCAGACTGAGTTTGCCAAGGATGCGGCTGATGTGCGTCTTCACGGTCGCCTCACTCAGGTACTCCCCCGACGCGATTTCGGCATTGCTGAGTCCCCGTGCGGCGAGTTGGAAGATGTCCCGTTCCCGCGCGGTCAGCTGGTGGAAGACCGCCGGGGCCACCGGGCGAGCACCTGCGGGTGCGAAGTGCTCGAACAGCTCCCGGGTAGCGGATGCCGCGATCACGGCATTCCCCGCGTGCACCGTTCGGATCGCCGCGAGCAGAAACTCGGGGTCGGCGTCCTTCAGCACGAATCCGCTCGCTCCCCCTCGGATCGCGCGGGTCGCCGCTTCATCGAGATCGAAGGTGGTGAGCACGATGATGCGGGGAGGACTGTCGCCGAAGGCATCTGCTCGCTTGAGCACCTCAATGGTGGCGGCGATGCCATCCATCACCGGCATCCGGATGTCCATCAGGATCACATCGGGGCGAGCTTCGGCGGCCATCGCCACGGCCTCGATGCCGTTGCCGGCCTCTCCCACGACCTCGAGATCGGCCTGAGAATTGACAAGCATGCGCACGCCGGCGCGAAAGAGGGACTGGTCATCGACGAGCCCGACGCGGATGGCGCTCATCACGCGACCTCCTCGAGGCTCAGGGGAATCATTGCGGTGACGATCCACCGCCCGTCGTCGACCCCCGCGGAGAAAGTGCCGCCGACCAGTACCGTCCGCTCACGCATTCCCGCGAGACCGTGGCCGCCAGGGTTGGCATCTTCCGCGCCCAGCGAAACGCTGATCGCACTCGAAATGACGAGGCGGAGGGTGTCGATATTCCACGAAAAGATAAGCCGCACCTCCTGCTCGGTATCGCCATGACGCAGGGCATTCGTGAGAGCCTCCTGGGTGATCCGGTAGACCGCGAGCTGCTGAGCGGTGCCAAGCGGTCGATCCTCGCCGACGGTCTCCCGGCTCACTGAGAGACCCGAGCTGCGCAGCTGATCGACCAAAGCGTCGAGATCGGCGAGCATGGGCTGCGGAGTCTCACCCTGGGTGTGCCGCAGCTGCCCCAGAAGGATGCGCACGTCGCCGAGCGCTTCCCGTGCGGTCGTCGAGATGGTCGTCAGCGCCACATCCACCGTGTCCGGATCGGATTGCCGGGCGTATCGCGCCCCATCCGCCTGCGCGATCACCACCGCGAGCGAATGCGCGACAACATCGTGCATGTCCCGGGCGATACGGTTGCGCTCCTGCTCGACGATGACATCCCGTTCGGCGACTACCTGGGCCTCGCGACTCTGCCGGGATCGGCGCACCGCCCGGGCAAGGAGACCAAGGGTCCACGACAGCCCGAGGGTGGCGAGGCAGCCGAAGAGAAGAAGCACCCCGCTCGACAGCATCGACGGCAGGCTGGACAGGTTGACACCGAGAGGATTGCGTCCCGCGTTGAAGAACACCAGGTAGAACGTTGCGATAAACGAGCCGAGGATCGCGGACGCGAGTCCCACCCAGCGCAGGACAGGACCTCCATAGGAGGCGGTGGCGAAGAGGATCGCCAGCACAGCCAGGTCGAATGGCTGCGGCGCTTCGAGCGCGGAGGCTATTTGCAGGATGGCGCCTAGCCAGGCTCCACCGAGCGCGAGACCCGGACTCAGCCGCCGAAGAGCCAAAGCTGTTGAGAAGATGAGGAGAAGAAGCGCGGAGACGTAGCCGGTCCTGGTCGTGAATTGACTCGCGAACTGCACGAGGAGGAATACGGCAGCAATCGACAGGTCGGTGGCGACCTGGTAGCGGCGGAGCGTGCGAAACATCCCTCAACCGTAGGCGGATCGTGCGACCTCCGAGGCGCTCCGGCGGGAAATCATCCTCGAGGTGTAGCCTGCCTCGGCCTCGACGGCCGAGCGCTCAGAATCCGAGTCGCCCGAGCTGTTTCGGGTCGCGCTGCCAGTCCTTGGCCACCTTCACCCGGATCGACAGGAAGACCTGTTTCCCCACGAGCGGCTCGATCTCGGCTCGGGCGCGAGCGCCGACATCCGCGAGCCTCGAACCCTGGTGTCCGATGATGATGCCCTTCTGGCTGTCGCGCTCCACGAAGAGGTTGGCATAGATTTCCAGCAGATCCTTGTCGTCCCGCTCGATGATGTCGTCGATAGTGACCGCAATCGAGTGAGGAAGCTCGTCTTCGACGCCTTCGAGCACAGCCTCGCGCACCAGCTCGCTGATCCGCGATTCGAGGCCTTCCTCGGTTACCGTATCGGCCGGATACAGAGCCGCGGAGACGGGAAGCAGCTTGATCAGTTCGGCGGCCAGTGTGTCGAGCTGGATGCGGCTGGTTGCCGAGACCGGAATGATTGCCTCCCACTCGCGCAGTTCCGACACCGCGAGTAGCTGCGCCGCTACCTGGGGCCGCGAGGTGGCGTCGATCTTCGTGACGATGGCCACCTTTTTTGCGCGGGGAAAGGAATCGAGCTGTTCGTTGATGTAGCGATCCCCCGGTCCGATCTTCTCGTCGGCTGGCATGCAGAAGGCCACGACATCCACATCGCCAAGGGTGGTCTGCACGATACTGTTCAGGCGCTCCCCGAGCAGGGTGCGCGGGCGGTGCATCCCGGGAGTGTCCACGAGGATCAGCTGCCCGTTCGGGAAGTGAGCGATGCCCCGGATGGCGCGACGAGTGGTCTGCGGCTTTGAGGAGATGATCGCCACTTTCTCACCGACCAGCGCGTTCGTGAGCGTGGACTTGCCCACGTTGGGCCGCCCGACGAAAGACACAAAACCCGCTCGAAACTCCGAAGCACTGTCATTGGTCAGCGACACGCTCAATCACCATCTTCTCTGCTCTTGGCTTCTCTGGATTTGGTTTCCCGTGACCTGGCTTCTTTGGCCTTGGCTTCTTTGGACTTGGCTTCCTTGAAGGTGGGCAGCCTGAAGGCAGCCTGCGCATCGCTGAGAGCCTGGTCGCGCTCAACCAACACTGTGCTCAGGCGCTTGCGTCGACCTTCCGTGCGTTCGGCAGTGAGGATGAGTCCAGAGTGGGTTGCGACCGATCCGGGCAGCGGGAGTCGGCCGAGGGCCTTGGTGATGAGTCCACCGACGGAATCGACATCATCATCATCGAGGTCGATCTCGAATAGCTCGCCGAGTTCGTCGACCGGTAGGCGCGCGCTCACCCGGTAGCGACCATCTCCGAGATCCTCGTATTCGATGACCTCCTGGTCGTACTCATCCGAGATGTCCCCGACCAGCTCTTCGATCAGGTCTTCGAGTGTCACGAGCCCGGCGATTCCGCCGTACTCGTCGACGACCATCGCGAGATGGTTGGACTCCAGCTGCATCTGGCGCAACGTGTCATCGGCCTTTTTAGACTCGGGGATGAACTGGGCCGGGCGCACCAGGGATTCGAGAGTCACTGAGTCGAGACCCCGGGGTCGCTCGTAGGTAAGGCGTGCGACATCGCGCAGGTAGAGCACGCCTCTCACCTCGTCGACGTCGACGCCGATCACCGGCACGCGGGAGACACCACGACTGAGGAAGAGCCCCATCGCGGCGCCGATGGACTCGTCACTATCGATTGTCACCATGTCGGTGCGCGGTATCATCACCTCGCGCACGACCGTATCGCTGAATTCGAAGATGGAGTGGATGAGCGCGCGATCGTCTTCTTCGAGCACCTCGAGTTCGGTGGCCTCGTCCACCATGCTCAGCAGTTGCTCCTCAGAGGAAAAAGTCGCGGTGCGCCCCGGGGTGACCCGGTTTCCGATAGCCACGAGAGCCGCGGCAATCGGACCGAGGAGCACCCGGATGCCGTGCACACTCCACGCGCTCGCTCGCACCACGGCCCGGGCGTGTACCCGTCCGACACTTCGCGGGCTTGACCCCACGAGCACGAAGGAGGCCAGGGTCATGATGAAGGCGGACGCGAGCAGTGCCAACCACCACTGGGAGAACAGGTAAGCGAACGCGAGGGTCACAAGCACCGCGGCGGTGGTCTCGGCAACCACGCGCATGAAATTGACGGCGTTCACATGAGCGCCGACATCCGCCGCAATCGCCGTGAGAGATTTGCGAGCACGGGATGTCGACGCGATTTCGAGAAGGTCCGCGCGCGACAGCACACCGAGGGCGGCATCGGCTGCGGCGAGATACCCGGCGAAGACAACCAGAAGAACAGCCACGCCGACGAAGAGCGCAATCATCGGGAGACTATTTCGATCGACGTTCGGCGAGGGTGAAGCCGGTGAGGATCTCACGCTGGATGCCGAACATTTCTTTCTCCTCATCCGGTTCGGCATGGTCGAACCCCAGCAGGTGAAGGATGCCGTGGGTCGTCAGCAACAGCATCTCGTCAAGCGGGCTGTGGCCGGCGGCTTCCGCCTGCGATACAGCGACCTGCGGGCAGAGCACGATGTCACCGAGCAGTCCCGCCGGCGTCATCGACTCCTCGGTACCCGGGCGCAATTCGTCCATGGGGAAGCTGAGCACGTCGGTGGGCCCCGGCTCGTCCATCCACTGGAGGTGCAGCTGCTCCATAGCGCCCTCGTCCACGAGGACGATCGCGAGTTCGGCGTCCGGGTGCACGTGCAGGAAGTCCAGGGCGTAGGTGGAGAGTCGCTGCAGGGCGACCTCATCCACCGGAATAACGGACTCGTTGTTGATCTCGATGCTCACTGACGACCCCTGTTGTCGGAATTCTGGGCGGCCTCGCGGGTGCTCAACGTGTCGAAACGCGCGGCCTGCCGCTCTGCATCGTACTTGGTGTACGCGTCGACGATGCGCCCGACGAGGTTGTGGCGTACCACATCCTCGCTGGTCAGCCGGGCGAAATGGATCTCGTCGATCCCGTCGAGCACGCGTGTGACGAGTTGCAGGCCGCTGGACCCGGCGGGTAGGTCGATCTGGGTAATGTCGCCCGTGATCACCATTTTCGAGCCGTGACCGAGCCGGGTGAGAAACATCTTCATCTGTTCGGGCGTCGTGTTCTGGGCCTCGTCGAGCACGATATAGGCGTTGTTCAGCGTGCGGCCACGCATGTACGCCAGCGGAGCGACCTCGATCGTGCCGGCGGCGAGCAGCTTGGGTACGACCTCCGGATCCATCATCTCGTTGAGAGCGTCGTAAAGGGGACGCAAGTACGGGTCGATCTTGTCGGTGAGCGAGCCGGGGAGGTAGCCGAGGCGTTCGCCAGCTTCAACCGCAGGGCGAGTGAGGATGATCCGCTCGACTTCTTTGCGCTGCAGCGCCTGCACGGCCTTCGCCATGGCGAGATAGGTCTTACCGGTGCCTGCTGGTCCGATGCCGAACACGATCGTGTTTTCGTCGATCGCGTCGACGTATTCCTTTTGGCCGAGGGTTTTCGGCCGGATGCTCTTGCCGCGGCTGGTGAGGATGGCCTGGCTGAGCAACTCCGCTGGGCTCACTCGATGGTCGGTGGCGAGAATCTTTGCAGACTCCGTGACACTGCGCTCGTCCAGCACGTTCTCGCCGTGTTCATGGTCGCTGCGCACCATCATGACCAACTCCTCGATAAGCCGCACGGCGGCGGACAGTTGACGAGCGTCGCCGTCCAGGGTGATTTCGTTGCCGCGCACGAGCACGGAGACTTGCGGATACTGGTTTTCAATCGCCTTCAAAAGCCGATCCTGCGGACCGAGCAGTCGTACCATCGCAACTCCGTCAACACGAATGACGGCGTGTTGCGCGGAGTTAGCCTCGGGAGATCGGGCAGAGGTGGAATCGCTATTGGCCAAGGGTTCCTTCGGGAAGAGGCCCACCGAGCAGGTGGGCATGAACGTGGAAGACGGTCTGCCCGGCGAGCGGGCCGGTATTGAAAACGAGGCGGTACTGCCCGCCGCAGTGATCGTCGGCGAGCTGTTGCACGATCGCTACGAGCTCGGCGAGCAGCGCCGGGGCTGCAGCTGCCAGCTCCGTCACGTTGGCGAATTCCGCAGTCTTCGGCACCACGAGCAGATGCACGGGAGCCTTCGGTGCGATGTCCCGAAACGCGATGATGCGCTCGTTTTCGAAAACGATATCCGCCGGTATCTCGCGCGCGATTATGCGCGTGAAAAGGGAGGGCTCCACTGTTATCGCCATGCCTCAAGGGTACGGGACGCCGCCGACCCGCGACCGGAATTAGCTGGGAACACTGCGACAGCGCCGTGTGGTGAGCTGCTCGTTCTGCGCTTCTGGGTCCTGCGCTTCTGGGTTCCGCGCTTCTGGGTTCCGCGCGTCTGGGCTCCGCAGTAGTGCTGCGCATCTGCCGTCGCACGCTGCGCATCTCGAGTTCTGGGCGAGATCCACAAGCCGGCTCCCAACGGCGAGAAACCCTTCTTAGCCCGCGCGCGCGGGAGGGACTTTTCAACAATCGACGTGGAAAGGAGGGAGTTTTGAGCGGATTAACTATTTTCCCCTCCCGCGGGGGTCACGTGAACACGCAGGCGCATAGGACGGCGAACGCGCAGGACCGCAGGACCGCAGGACCGCAAGACCGCAAGACCGCAAGACCGCAAGACCGCAAGACCGCAAGACCGCAAGACCGCAAGACCGCAGGACCGCAGGACCGCAGGACCGCAGGACCGCAGGACCGCAGAGCGTAAGGACGCTACCAGCGCCCGAGTCGGGCGCTCAGTACTGCGACCGCTGCAGGCCCGGCAGTCGAGGTGCGAAGAATCGTGTCCCCAAGCCGTACCGCCGTGGCGCCGGCAGTCTCGAGTCGGCTGAGCTCCGACGGCGCGATACCGCCCTCCGGTCCAACGACGATCACCACATCACGATGATCGGGCTCGAGCGCACTCAGCGTGAGTTCTGCCGTCGGCTCGAGAAGGAGCATCCGTGTCACCTTCGCCAGGGCGACGAGCACGGAGAGGGATGCGAGATCGCCGACCTCTGGAACCCACGACCGCACCGACTGCTTGCTGGCCTCGCGCACGATTGCGCTCCAGCGATCGTGCCCCTTGCGCACCTTCGCGCCCTCCCACTTGACGATCGAGCGCTGGGCAGACCAGGGGATAACGCCGTCGATACCGAGCTCCGTGGCCTGCTGTACCGCCTGCTCGTCGCGGTCGCCCTTGGCGAGAGCCTGCACGAGCCACATGGCCGGCGAGGCCGGCGGAGTCTCGACGACGGTCTCGACCGCCACGACGAACTCGGTGTGCTCGGCCGAGACCACCGTGCCCGAGACCATCAGTCCCGCGCCGTTACCGATCGAAATCGGCTCCCCTGCGGCGATCCGGCTGACGGTCACCGCGTGCCGGGCTTCGGCCCCGCCGACGGTCAATCGCTCGCCGACCACCGCCGAAACCAACCCTTCGCTCAGGTAGAAATGCGCCATGCGATCAGATGTTGAGGAAGCGGTCACGCAGCTTCTGGAACAGCCCCTGCTGGAAGTGCGTGAGAGTGGGAGCCGCGCCCTTACGGGTGGTCGCGAACTGCTTGATGAGATCCTGCTCCTTGTGGTTGAGCTTCACCGGGGTCGTCACCTGCACGCCAATCTTGAGGTCTCCGCGACCGCTGCCGCGAAGATGAGTGACTCCGCGATCCTTGATCGTGATGACCTCTGCACTTTGCGTGCCCGGCCGGATCTCCACCGAAACGTCGCCATCGAGGGTCTTGAGCGTCGTCCTGGTACCAAGGATGGCATCCGTCATCTGCACTTCGAGGGTGGCGAGGATGTCGTCGCCGTTGCGGCTGAAAACGTCGTGGTGACGTACCTTGATCTCGAGGTACAGGTCACCGGCGGTGCCTCCCGCCGGGCCGACCTCTCCCTGGTTCGGCATCTGCAGGCGAAGTCCCGTGTCGACTCCGGCCGGGATATCGACCGGGATGCTGCGGCGCGCACGCACGCGGCCCTGGCCCTGGCAGGTGGGGCAAGGGTTCGGGATGACGGTGCCGTAGCCGCGGCAGGTGCCGCAGGGACTCGATGTCATGACATTGCCAAGGAGGCTGCGAACGGTGCGCTGGATCTGGCCGCTGCCGTGGCAGATATCACACGTGACCGGAGTCGTTCCCGGCGCACAGCACGAACCGTCGCAGGTCTCGCACAGCACGGCGGTGTCCACCTCAATGTCCCTCGTCGTGCCGAAGATGATCTCGTCGAGGTCGACCTCTACGCGCACCAGCGCGTCCTGGCCGCGTTCGCGACGCGAACGCGGTCCGCGGGTCTGGCCTCCCCCAAAGAAGGACTCGAAAATATCACCGAAGCCACCGAAGCCCGCTCCGCCCTGGCCGCCGAAGCCGGTCTGCGGGCCGAGGTCGTACTGCTGCCGTTGCTGCGCATCGGAGAGTACGTCGTAGGCATGCGTCACGAGCTTGAACTGCTCTGAGGCATCCGCTCCCGGGTTTACGTCGGGATGCAGCTCCCGGGCAAGGCGACGGTACGCCTTCTTGATCTCATCGGTCGTCGCACTGCGATCGACACCGAGTACTTCGTAGTGGTCAGCCACTCAATTTCCTTCTAGTCTTTAGTCCTCGCCGAGCAGGCGGGACAGGTAGCGGGCGACAGCTCTCACGGCCGCGATGTTGTTCGAATAGTCCATGCGGGTTGGCCCGATCACGCCCAAGCGTGATACCTCTCCACCGGAGCTCGCGTAGCCCGTTGTCAGCACCGAAGTCTCCCCGAGGCCGAACGACTCATTCTCCTTGCCGATCGACACCGAGAAGCCGTTGTGATCTGGCTCCATCTCTCCGAACAGCCGCAGCAGGGTCACCTGCTCCTCGATGGCCTCGAGAACAGGGTAGATGCTGCCGCTGAAGTCTTCCTCGGTGCGCACGAGATTCGCGGTTCCGGCCATGACCAGCCTGTCCTGGCGGTTCGCCAGTACCTGCTCGATCAGCGCGGAGGCGATGCGTCCGACGGCAGTTGCCTGGTCGGGCGGAAATTGCTCGGGAAACAATGCCAGTTTCTCGGCCGCTTCTGCGAGCCCGAGTCCTCCGAGCGTGGCGTTGAGGCGAGTTCCGAGGTCCCCGAGAAATGCCTGATCCAGCTCGGCGGACACGTCGAGCAGTCGTTGTTCCACGCGACCGGTGTCGGTGATGAGCACCGTCATGACTCGGGATGACGCCAATCGCACCAGTTCGACGTGACGGATGCGCGAGCGAGAAAGCGAGGGATACTGCACGAGCGCCACCTGGTGGGTGAGCTGGGAAAGCAGCCTCACGGTGCGACCGAGCACTTGGTCGAGGTCGGCGGACGCCCCGAGAAAGGTCTCGATGGCCGTGCGCTGGGCCGGACTGAGCGGACGGAGGTCGGCGAGCTGGTTGACAAACACGCGGTACCCCTTATCGGTGGGGATGCGGCCAGAAGACGTGTGCGGCGCCGCGATAAGTTCTTCCTCTTCGAGCAGCGCCATATCGTTGCGGATGGTTGCGGCTGACACACCAAACGAATGGCGGTCGACGATCGATTTCGATCCGACCGGCTCGCGCGAGGCGACATAGTCCTGCACGATGACGCGAAGCACATCGAGGCCTCGTTCTGACACCATCCCGACCACCCTGCTCTCTCCACAACGCCGATTCCGCGCAACGGGTGGCTGGCACTCGATGCTACAGACTGCCAATTGTACCGTGACACACTATGGCCGAGGCATTGCACGCACCGTGACGAGAGCGCTACCTTATGCATGTACTCGCGCACAGCTCTCGATCGGGGGTCGTGCGAGATCATGCAGGATGTCCGTCCTGTTAGCAACCAGGATCGACCCGCTTACCGAAAGGCTCTGCACATGACCGACCCCTCCTACCAGCCAGCCGCCCCGCAACCGGCGGCTCCCTTGACCGAAGCGGATGACCGTCAATGGGCTTCGTTCGCACATCTCGGCGGAATCATCGGTTTCCTTCCCTCGCTGATCATCTGGCTCGTTTTCAAGGACCGCGGCAGCTTCACCAATAGCGAGGCGAAGGAAGCACTGAACTTCCAGATCACCGCGGCGATCGCCCAGGTGGCGATCCAGATCGTCGCCACAATCCTCGGCGTGATCACTTTCGGAATCGGCTTCCTCTTCAGCGGCCTCGCTTGGGTGGTCATCATCCTCAGCATCGTCTTCTCGATCATTGCGTTCCTGAAGGCCAAGGACGGCTTCCCCTACCGCTACCCGTTCGCCCTTCGGCTCATCAAGTAACCGCCTCTTTCAGCACGCCCGGTCGCACACGCGACCGGGCATGTTGCTTTAATGGGCGGATGTCAGAAAACACGCCGAACCCCTACCAGACAACCCAACCGCTCAGCCCGAGCGACGAGAAACTCTGGGCGACGCTCGTGCACCTCGGCGCGATCTTCTTCCACTTCCTGCCAGCCCTGATCGGTTACTTTCTGCTTCGGGACCGCGGTCCGTTCATTCGGGAGCACACCCGCGCCGCTCTCAACTTTCAGCTCACCGTATTGCTCGGCTACGTCGTCGGGTTATTCACACTCTGGATCTTTATCGGCTCCCTCGTGCTGATCGCGGTCGTCGTACTCAACATCGTGTTCAGTATCATTGCCGCGATCGCCGCCAACCGCGGGGAGCTCTACACCTACCCGGTGGCACTCACGTTCATCGCGAGTTAGTCCGGTCGCAGGGGGCGAATCTATTCGAGCAGGCGTCGAACAACGGCATCTGCGAGCAAGCGACCGCGCAGGGTGAGTACCAGCGTTCCCCGGATCGCGGACGCCCCGTCGACCAAACCGTCGCCGATCAGGCCGGCGATGGACGTGCGTGCGCCAGCGGGCAGCGTTGAAATGACCAGCCCTTCACGGATGCGGGTTCCGAGAAGCACGCTCTCCACCCGACGGGTCTCGTCATCGAGGGTTTCCCGCCCGGCTGCCGGTGACAGGCCTTCACCGATGCGGTCGCCGTAGGCGGCGGGGTGTTTCACATTCCACCAGCGCACCCCCCCGATGTGGCTGTGTGCGCCTGGTCCGATTCCCCACCAGTCGTGTCCCTGCCAGTAGGCGAGATTATGCCGGGAGCGATGTTCCGCGAAGTCCGCGGACGACTCGCGCGACCAGTTGCTCACCTCGTACCAGTCGTAGCCGGCGGCGCCAAGCAACTCATCTGCCAGCTCGTACATATCGGCCTGCAGGTCTTCGTCGGGCTGCGCCACCTCGCCTCGCCGGATCTGCCTGGCGAGTTTCGTGCCGTCCTCCACGATGAGGGAATAGGCCGAAACATGATCGGGACGCTCTGCGATGGCGTATTCGAGCGACTCACGCCAATCGGCGAGGGATTCCCCTGGCGTTCCATAGATCAGGTCGAGACTCACGCCGAGGCCGGCGTCCCGAGCCCACTGCACCACGAGCGGCACGCGCTGGGGATCGTGAGTGCGCTCGAGAGTCGCAAGCACGTGCGGCACGGCCGACTGCATGCCGAACGACACGCGAGTGAAACCCGCGCGGGCGAGCGAACGGAGGTAGTCGGCATCCACTGAGTCGGGGTTAGCCTCGGTCGTGATCTCGGCCCCGTCCACCAGTCCCCAGGTGTCTACGACCGCCGCGAGCATCGCCGCAAGATCGCTGACAGGGAGCATCGTGGGAGTTCCGCCGCCGAAGAAAACCGTGGATGCGTGCCGGTCCGGCAACTCGGCACGACTCATCACCTGACGGGCAAAAGCGAGCTCCTCGATCGCCTGGCCGGCGAAATCCGTGCGCTTCGCTCCGCGCAACTCGTCTGAGGTGTAGGTGTTGAAGTCGCAGTATCCGCAGCGAACCCGGCAGAACGGCACGTGGAGGTAGACCCCAAAGTTGCGTTCGGCCGCACCGATGGTGACGGATGACGGCAGCGCGCCGTCCGGGGGTGCGGGATCAGCGAGCGGGAGGGCGCTCGGCATCAGGCTCCGGAGGCTGGCGGAAGTACACCGGAGAGCGACTCGAAATACCGACGCGTGTAATACAGCTGGGAGAGCCGGAGCACCGGGTAGACGATCCACCAGAGGGCATTCGCGGGGCGGGAGAAGGCGCTGATCTCCAGCCAAACCGAGCCGTCTTCCGTTTGCTCGACGATGAACGATTCTTCGCCACTCTCGGGATGCCCCGGAAGCGTGCCGTAGGCGAAACCCTTGCGATTCAGGTCGTCCACGACATAGACGACGCGCGCCGGGGCGGTGACGTGGAATGGGCCGAAGGGGATCCCGAGCAGGACCGAGTCCCCCGGCACGATGAAGGGGTCGCCGTCCGGCCCGAAGACGATCTCATCGGTAGCGAGTGCCGTGGCAATCGGAGCGCCCACCTCGTCGAAGGCGACGGGTACGTAGGTCTGGTCGCTGACTGCGGCCGGGACATCCGCGACGTCGATGTGGAATCCGCTATTGCGCTGGATACCCCACGACATCACCTCGTTCCAGGCATAGTCCCACCGTGCATCGCCGTGCCCGATCCGGGTGCGCTGTCGGAACGGACGATACCCGGCGGGAGGCTTGGCTAGGAGATCGGACGACTGGGTCGCACCCACGGTCGCGTAGGTGACTGCCCGCTCCCAGAGCGGCAACTTCGCGGACATCTAGGAACGACTGATCATCGGAACGGATGGCGCGGGCATGGCCCGATTCTACCGGCGCCGCGCCCGCCTTTTCGCTTCGATCAGGACTGACTGCTAGCCGAGAGAACGGCTCGGCACCCGACCCGAACCCGCAAGCTGGTCGGCGTCGAGGGCGAAGAGGTCGCGCGCTCCCCCGGTGGCAGCGCCAAATAGGCCGGCGGACTGGGGAAGAAGCTGCTCGGCATAAAACCTCGCGAGCACAAGCTGGGTGTCCGCCAGGTCGGCATCACCCGTTGACACGCCCGCGAGAGCCGAGCGTGCCATCAGCCAGCCACCCACGGTGAGTCCCCACATGCGCAGGTACGGTGACGAGCCGGCGAGCACGGCGTTCGGGTCGGACTGGCCGGTGCGAAGCATCCATCCGGTTGCTGCCTCGAGCGAGTCAAGCTGGGTGCGCAACTGCACGCGGATGCTGGCGAAGTCATCTCCAGCTGCGGCAAGCTCCGTATCGATCTCACGCATCGTCGCGATGAACTCAAGGAAGGATGCGCCGCGGCGCACAGCGAGCTTGCGGCCCACAAGGTCGGCGGCCTGGATGCCGTTAGTGCCTTCGTAGATCGGCGTGATCCGGACATCGCGGAAATGCTGGGCCGCACCCGTCTCTTCGATGTAGCCCATGCCGCCGTAGACCTGCACGGCGAGTGAGGTGAGCTCCACCCCGAGGTCGGTGCCGAACGACTTGCTGATCGGGGTGAGCAGTCCCACGATCTCGGCCGCCCGCACTCGCGCCGCTTCATCGGTGCTGTGGGTGCTGAGGTCGATCTGAACCGCGTTGAAGAGCACGAGACGACGCAGCGCAGAGAGATAGGCCTTCTGCGTCATGAGCATGCGACGAACGTCGGGGAAGTCGATGATGGGCGAGTCAACGGTTGCACCGATCGCCTTACCCTGTTTGCGCTCCGTGGCGTAAGCGAGGGAGCCTTGATAGGCGCGCTCCCCGATCGAGAGCCCCTGAGTGCCGACCGAGAGTCGCGCGCTATTCATCATGACGAACATGATGCGCATGCCGAGGTTCTCCTCGCCGATGAGGTAGCCGGTGGCGTCTTCGTAGGAGAGCACGCAGGTGGGAGCACCGTGGATACCGAGCTTGTGCTCGATCGATAGGCAGGAGACACCGTTGTGTTCGCCAAGCGAGCCGTCTTCGCGCACGGGGAACTTGGGCACGATGAAACAGGAGATGCCGCGGGTGCCGGCCGGGGCTCCCGGAGTGCGCGCCAGCACGAGGTGAACGATCTGCTCGGTGAGGTCGTGCTCACCATAGGTGATGTAGATCTTCTGCCCGGTGATGGCGTACGTGCCGTCACCTTTGGGGACGGCGCGGGTGGTCAAGGCCCCAACGTCCGAACCCGCCTGGGGTTCGGTGAGGTTCATCGTGCCGGTCCACTCGCCGCTGATCATCTTCGGCAGGTAGGTCTTTTTCTGGGCGTCGTCGCCGTAGTGGAGGAGGGCGTCGATCGCGCCCTGGGTGAGCAGCGGGCAGAGCGCAAACGCCATGTTGGACGAACCGAGCATCTCCTGGATGGCGAGCCCAACTGACCACGGGAATCCGCCACCGTCAAACTCTTCCGGGAACGGCACGCTGCCCCAGCCGGCGTCGACGTATTGCCGATAGGCAGACTTGAAGGCCGCCGGTGTGCGCACGGTGCCGTCAGCGTCGCGCTGCGCACCCTCAACATCCCCGGGCTGGTTGGTCGGAGCCACGACCTTCACCATGAAGTCGCCACAATCCTCGAGGAGCCCGACGACGGTGTCCAGATCGGCGTGCTCGTAGCCGGGAAGTGCGGCGACCTGCGGATACCCCACCACGTGCTCGAGGACGAAGGCGAGGTCGGAAACGGGGGGACGGTAATCGCTCATGTTCGTGACCCTAGTGCCCTGCCGTCGCACGCTCACGAACGTTGTGCCGACTCACAAAGGACGGTGGGCGGGCACTCGAGTTTGTTGTCCTTGGTCTCCGTGTCGGCCGCCCGCGAGGGATGCCCGCCGACCCCCGACGCGATCTCGCCGCGCGCCGCTCGCCGCGCAGAATCAGATGTACCGAGTCAGAGGAACCGAGTCAGAGGCACCGAGTCAGAGGGGTACCCTGGGGCTTGCTGCGAGTCGCATCGCGGGTGGGGTGGTGTATTCCCGTCCGGATGGGGAGGTCCAGGTGATGTTCCCGCCGGGGTGTTGGCCCATGGTCCAGTTTGTGTGATGTTTGACGTCGTGGTGTTTGGGGCACAGTGCGGCGAGGTTCGATTCTTCGCTCAGCCCGCCGTATTGGACGTCGATCGTGTGGTCGAGGTCGAATACCCTTGCGGGTTGGTTGCAGCCGACGAATCGGCAGGTTTCGTCTCTGACGTGCAGCCATCGTCGGAGTTCTTTCGGAATCTGTCGGGACTTACCGACTCCGAGCACGATTCCGGTGTGCGGGTCGGTGAGCAGGCGGATCATCGAGGGCGCGTGTGCGGTGAGTTGTTTCGCGGTCTCCACGTCGATGGGTCCGCAGCCTTCGAGCATGACCGGTTCGTTTTCGTGGCCAAGGAGGGTGAGCACGGGAACGGTGATCATGACCTTCGCGGTGATGCCGTGCCCGTATCCCTTGCGGAACCGTGGGGTGACGAGCATTCCGCGCTCGTCGACCATCGTGTCATCGACGTAGCTGTGGTCGACGACCCCATCGGTGAGCAGCCCGACGAGAATGTCCGCCTTCAACTTGGTGATGGTGCGGGGCTCTTCGCTGCCGTCGCCATGGGGGCCGTGTTCGGTGCGGGCGATGTCGGTGAGCCGGTTGATGATCGCCATCCCTTGCTCGGCTGGCAGGTAGGCGACGAGGTACGCCATTGCGTCGCATGCCGGGTCGAGGGTCACACATCGGTTCTCGGTCGCCTGCACCGTGCGGGCGTGGATGCTGTCGGGGTGGGTGCGTTCGCGCAGGATGCGGGCTTTAC
The DNA here is from genome assembly GCF_035984695.1 of Glaciihabitans sp. GrIS 2.15. Lineage (NCBI taxonomy): Bacteria > Bacillati > Actinomycetota > Actinomycetes > Micrococcales > Microbacteriaceae > Glaciihabitans > Glaciihabitans sp. GrIS 2.15. Next base: position 407,282 of record NZ_JAXCHU010000001.1, on the reverse strand, counting down.
GGTCGAACTTCGTGGGAGTGAGGATGCGGGCGTAGGGCAGGGCTGCAGTTTCGAACGCGGGCAACGCCTCAGCGGGCAGCGCTTGGGCGTGAGCGACCAGGACTGTCGCATGCCGGCGGGAGATCTCTCCCACCTGCAGGGCGGCGAACGTGCCCGGCAGGAGGTGGACCAACATCCGGGCTTCTTCGATCAACCGCTCGGCGGTGCGTTCCGGCAGCCGAAGTGATGCCGCGACCTCGGTGACCAGGGTGCGGCGGGCGACCGCTGAATCGCTCCACCGGTGGGTGGTGGCCTGGTCGGGATGTAGAGCTTCTGACTGTTCGAAGTGGCGCCGCAAAGCATCCAGGATTGTGAGCTGCTGCGCCTCGATCGCGGCAGCCTGGCGACGGTTTTCCTCCAACCGGGTGAGCAACTTGTCGGTATATTTCCCTACCAGCCGAGCCCCATGCTCAGCCCAGGGCTCGGGCATTCCTCCAGCGATTCCAGAGCCTCCGAAAACGCCGGGCGAGGAAACCTCGACGGGTGTTTCTTCGAACACGGGAATGCTGTTCATGTACCTGATTCTGCCCGCGACCACCGACATTCCACGGCCCCAGCGGGTATCTCTGGAGAGGCAATTCTTGATAGTCGGGGGCACCATTTCTTGACTTTGTTCTCCGCGTCAGTGACACCAGTACAGAGTCGCTGGCACGTGCCCACATATATTGCTGACATCGGTCCGTCAGGGGTGCAGTCCGACCCGATCTGAACTACCTTTTCGTCTGGATCGCGCGCACCACACGCAGACCGCTTTCCGCCGGATACGAGCATCCCCACTGGCGGATCAACCGGCGGATCACTCACTGGTGCTTCGAGTGCATCCCGCTCCTTTTTGTCATCCAGCTACACAGTCACATTCACTTCGAATGCGGCAAGCTGAAAAACCGCCTCCTGGACAACGAACGCGAACGCATCGCGGAACGAGGGTAGCCGGCTGCTGGTGCGGCGAGCCGATACGCAAAGTCATACAGAGGTGATACCTCATACCTAATGGGGCGAGAGAGCTTCCCAAAACGGCGACGGACCAGCCTTACTTCTCTTTTTTGGTCTCCGTGTCGCCACTCAGCGCCGCGATGAACGCCTCCTGTGGAACCTCCACGCGGCCCACCATCTTCATGCGCTTCTTGCCCTCCTTCTGCTTCTCGAGGAGTTTGCGCTTGCGGGTGATGTCACCGCCATAGCACTTGGCGAGCACGTCTTTTCGCATTGCACTGATCGACTCGCGGGCGATGATCCTGGCACCGATTGCGGCCTGGATCGGCACTTCGAACTGCTGGCGCGGGATGAGCTTCTTGAGCCGCTCAGTCATGAGAACGCCATAGGCGTATGCCTTGTCGCGGTGCACGATAGCGCTGAACGCATCCACCGCCTCGCCCTGTAGCAGGATGTCGACCTTCACGAGGTCCGCATCCTGGTCACCGGTCGGCTCGTAGTCCAGGCTCGCGTAGCCGGCCGTACGGCTCTTGAGTTGATCAAAGAAGTCGAACACTATTTCGCCGAGCGGCATCGTGTAATGCAGTTCCACTCGATCCTCGCCGACGTATTCCATGCCCTGCATGGTGCCGCGGCGCCCCTGGCAGAGCTCCATCACGGTGCCGACGAAGTCCTTGGGGGTGAGGATGGATGCCTTCACCACCGGTTCACTCACCGACGCGATCTTGCCGCCGGGAAACTCGCTCGGGTTGGTGACAGTCACGGTCTTCTTGTCGTCCGTGGTCACCTGGTAGATCACACTGGGAGCCGTTGCGATGAGGTCGAGCCCGAATTCGCGCTCAAGCCGCTCAGTGACGATTTCGAGGTGCAGGAGGCCGAGGAATCCGCAGCGAAACCCGAATCCGAGGGCCACGGAGGTCTCGGGTTCGTAGACGAGTGCGGCATCCGAAAGTTTGAGTTTGTCGAGGGCTTCGCGCAGCACCGGGTAGTCCGATCCGTCGATCGGGTAGACGCCGGAGAAGACCATCGGCATTGGCTCGGAATAGCCCTTGAGGGCCACAGTGGCGGGCTTCAAAAAGCTCGTTACGGTGTCGCCGACCTTGCTGAGCCGCACATCCTTGACACCGGTGATCAGATAGCCGACCTCGCCAACCCCGAGGCCCTTCGTGAGAGTGGGCTCGGGGGCGCTCACGCCGATCTCCAGCACCTCATGGGCACTCTTCGTGCTCATCATCATGATCTTCTCGCGCGGCTTCAGCGACCCGTCGATCATGCGAACGTAAGTGATGACGCCGCGGTAAGAGTCGTACACGGAGTCGAAGATCATGGCGCGCGCCGGCGCCTTGGGGTCTCCGACCGGCGGCGGGATGAGACGGGTCGCCAGGTCGAGCAGCTCCGGCACGCCCACCCCGGTCTTGCCGGACACGAGCAGAATGTCCTCCGGCTTGCAGCCCAGCAGGCCGACGATCTCCTTGATGTACTTCTCGGGATCCGCGGCAGGCAGATCGATTTTGTTGAGCACCGGGATGATTGTCAGGTCATTGTCAAGGGCGAGGTACAGGTTCGCGAGCGTCTGGGCCTCGATACCCTGGGCGGCATCCACCAGCAGGATCGCGCCCTCGCAGGCGGCAAGCGAACGAGAGACCTCGTAGGTGAAGTCCACGTGGCCAGGCGTATCGATCATGTTCAGGGCATAGGTCTGCCCATCGAACTCCCACGGCATCCGCACGGCCTGGCTCTTAATGGTGATGCCGCGCTCGCGCTCGATGTCCATCCGGTCGAGATACTGGGCCCGCATGTCGCGATCGCTCACGACGCCGGTGATCTGCAGCATCCGGTCCGCCAGCGTCGACTTGCCATGATCGATGTGGGCGATGATGCAGAAATTGCGGATGAAGGCGGGGTCGGTCGAAGCCGGCTCGAGGGCCTTCAATGCTCTGGGGCTCACGCAAATCCTTCGTATCGGTGCAGTGGGGACGGCTAATTCTCCCACGGGAGCGAGGAAGGCAAGGCCGAAGACGAGCGCGATCACGATCACGATCACCCCTGCCTTGCCCGCAAAAAATCACGAAGGCGCCGGCAGCCGCCCGAGACCCTGGAGCAGCACCGACTGGTCAGCAGCGAGCGAAACGCGGATCCAGCCCTCACCCGATCGCCCAAACGCACTTCCAGGCGCCACCGCTACTCGATCATGCAGCAGGAAGTGCTCCGCCCAGGCCGCGACGTCCCCGCCACTTGCATGGGCGACATCCACCCACAGGTAGAACGCGCCGCCCGGTCTCTGGTATCGGATGCCTCGCCTCTCGAGCAGCGCACAGGCCGCCTCGAGGTTGGCGCGATAGTGCTCACGAGAGTCGGCCACGTGCTGGTGGTCGCCGGTGATCGCGGCGACGGCGGCGTACTGGTCCGGCATGCCGACGCAACTGATCGAGGCCTCCTGCACCGTTCGCATAATCGCGGCCAGCCCGGGCGGCGTCACCAGGTACCCGATGCGCGCGCCGGTCATGGCGTAGGTCTTCGACAGGGAGAAAACGCTGAATACGCGATCGTCGCTGTCGAGACTCGAGATGCTCACATGCGCGGCGCCGTAGGTGAAGTACTCGTAGACCTCGTCGCTGAGCACCCAGAGATCATGACGCCGGGCAAAGTCGAGCAGAACGCGCAACTGCTGCTCGTCGAAGACGACGCCGAGCGGGTTCGACGGTGAATTGACGATGATGACGCGGGTGCGATCCGTGACCAGCCGCTCGAGTTCGTCGAGGTCGGGGGCGAAACCGTGCTCGGGTCGTAATGAATAGGGCACCGGTACCGCCTCGAGCAGACGGGCATTCATCGTGAACGTGGTGTAACCAGGGTCGGGCACAAGCACCTCATCGCCGGTGGAGAGCAGCAGACGCATCGCCTGGAAGAGTCCCTGCGTTGCACCAAGGGTTACCCAGACCTGCTCTGCATCCACCTGAATGCCGTTCTCCCTGGCGAGCTTCTCCACGATGGCCGACCGGAGCGGCGGGATGCCTCCGTTGGCGGAGTAATTCGTCAGGTCGTCACGCCACGCCTGCGCACCCGCCGCGAGGATGTGCGCAGCAACCGGCCGATCGGGCTCCCCCACCGCGAGGGAGATCACGTCGTCGAGCTCGAGGGCAATCTCGAAGATGCGTCGAATGCCAGACGGTGGCACCGACGCGATGTGCGGGGAGAGAGACGGCATACTGTCAGGCTATTACGACAGGCCGAGCGGTTAGCATCCAACTGTGACTACCTGCGTCGTTCTCGTGCACGGCCTCCGCGGCTCAAGTGCCGAGTGGGAGACGCAGCGCAACGCGCTAGAGGCTCACGGACATCCCGTCGTCGTCGTCGAGCTTCCCGGCCATGGTTCCCGCATCGACGAGCCATTCTCCATCGGTGAATCGCTGGTAACGGTGGCGGATGCCGCGCGTTCGTTCGGCACCGCACCGGTGTTCATCGTCGGTCGCGGCCTCGGCGGTCATCTCGCAGTGGAATGCGGATCGCTCATCGAAACCGTGAGCGGCGTCGTGGCGGTGGGCTGCGGAACACAAGCCCTTAACTGGGTGCTGGATAGCTATCGCATCGCATCGATGAGCACCCATCACCTGCTGCCCGACCGCGGCGCGACGATGAGCAGCGCCGCCTCGTCCACCTTTGTGCGGGCGGGGTCTTCGGGAGGTGTCGCCCCGTCCGAGCATTTCGCTGACACACTTCGGCAACTCGACGAACTCGATACCAGGGCAGCGCTCTCCCGGCTGCAGGTGCCGGTCTGGCTCCTCAATGGTCAGCTTGACCGGTTCCGGATGCAGGAGAACGCGTTTCTCGGCGCCGCTCGCCAGTTCAGGCTCGTACGCCAACCCGGGGTACGGCTTGCCGCTCGATTCCGCCGACCGGCCGACACCGTGCGGTTGCTCCTCGGAATTCTCGGCGGACGGTACCCGACACGCTCCCGGCTCACATTGCCGGATCGCTGACGCACTGGTATCGTTGCTGGTTGGCTTGCGCGAGGCATTTGGTACCCGAATGATTTCGTGAATCGCAGCCCGGATCCCCAGTACTGGAACCGGTTCGCGGCTGCCCTCAACCGTTCGGACCACAGAGAAAGTTAGACATTGGCAAACATCAAGTCGCAGATCAAGCGCATCGGCACCAACAAGAAGTCCCAGGACCGCAACAAGGCCGTCAAGAGCGAGGTCCGTACCGCGGTGCGCTCTGCTCGGGAGGCCATTGTCGCTGGCGACACGGCCAAGGCCGCTGCGGCTCTCGCGCTTGCGTCGAAGAAACTCGACAAGGCCGCAAGCAAGGGCGTCATCCACAAGAACCAGGCCGCGAACCGCAAGTCGGCCATCGCCAAGCAGGTCGCCGCACTCTAGCCGCCACTCGTCACTGGTCCGTCACCGTCCGCGGTGGCGGACTTTTTGCGTTTCTCAGGCGTGCTGCCCCGCCGAAAACGCAGGAGATCCGCCATCAACCGTGGTGAAACATCGCCGAAGGGGCATCATGGTGGCGAATCTCCTGCGTTTTCGAAAGGGCAGGGGGTTTTCGGAAGCGCAGGGGGTTTTCGGAAGCGCAGGGGGAAGGCGGATGCCGCGAGCCGCGAGCCCGCGGCTAGGAGGTGCCCCGGGTGCTGATCACTCCGACCAGACGCTCGAGCACGAAAACCGGATCGCGTCCGGCACCCTTGATGGCGGCATCCGTCTCGGCAAGCAGTTCGATGCACCGACCGAGGCCGCGATCGTCCCAGCCCTGCAGGTCACGGCGAGCGCGATCCACCTGCCAGGGCGCTAGGCCGAACTGCTGGGCGAGCTGGCCGGATCCCCCGCGTGCACCAGAGATCTTGGCCATTGTGCGTATTTTGCTAGCGAATGCGGCCACGATCGGCACGGGGTCCGCCCCGGAGGCAAGCGCATGCCGGAGCAGGATCAGGGCGTCCCCCCGGCGGCCCGCGATCGCCACATCGGCAACCCGGAAGGCATTGGTCTCGACCCGACCCGAGTAGTACTTCTCGACCGTGACCTCGGTGATCTCCTCGCTTGCGTCCGCCATGAGCTGCTGGCAGGCGGCGGCGAGTTCGGCGAGGTCGTCGGAGAAGGCCCCGGTGAGGGCGCGGAGGGCGCCGCTCGTAATTCGCCGATTCTCGATCGCGAACTCCGCCGCTGCAAAGTCGAGCTTCTCGGAGTCCTTCTTGAGCTCGGTGCAGACAATCTCAATGCCGTTGCCGAGTCCGCCTCGGATCGCGTCGAGGAGTTTCTTGCCGCGCACTCCCCCGGCATGGCGGAGCACGACGTACGTGTCGTCAGCCGGTGATTCGAGATACTCCAGAGTCTCGGCAATGAAGGCGTCGGTGCTTTTTTCTACCCCGCTCACTCGGATCATCCGCGGCTCTCCAAACAGTGACGGGCTCGCGAGGGTGATGAGCTCACCCGGGCCGTAGGCATCCGCTTCAAGGTCGCTGATTTCGAGACTCGGGTCTTCGGCTTTGAGAATCTCCCGCAGCATGCGGATGGCTCGCTCAGCCAGGAGGTCTTCGGTCCCGGAGATGAGCACGATGTTGGCCGGCCGCACGCGATCCCAGCCGAGTTGCGGGATCGACACGACGACTTTTCCCGTCTTGGGTGCGGCTTTCGGTACTGCCCTGCCTGCCACTGGACTCCTTGAAGTGCTCAACCCGAAGTGCTAATGCTCCAGTTTATTGCGCCACCACCGACTCAATCGGACCGGTCTCGACCAGTCCCTAGTGCGAGAACGCCTTCCCTTTGGGCAGCGGATGCTCCGTCCAGACGGCCACGCCGCCGCCCGGTGTCGGCGACAGTAGCACCATCCCCTCAAGATCGGTGCGGGTCGGGAGTGTTCCGTTGGCGGCAAGGAAGCCGAGTAGCTTGTCGGTCGGATGCCCGTAGCCGTTGTCGAGACCCACCCCGATCACTCCGACGCTGGCTCGCACCGCTGCATACAGCTTCGGGTCCTGGTCGGCCGAGCCGTGGTGCGCGACCTTGACGACATCCACCGGACCGATGCGATTTGCGGCCATCATGAGAGCCTGCGGCCGATCGCCGAGGTCGCCGAGGAACAGCGACGACAGGCACCCCGAAACACACGCGCCGATCCCGGTGAACCGCAGCGTGACGCTCGCGTCATTGCCGGGCTCGACCGATCCGAGCCGCGTGCGCGGCCACAATACCTCCCAACCGAGCTCGCCCAGCTGGCCGGTGAGCCCCTGGCTGACCTGGCTGACCGCAGCCCCACTAGCGGCGAGCTCCCCGCCGATTGCCGCCGCCGGAGAGCCGTCGGTCGGTCCGATCATCGCCCGGGTGACGCGTCCAAGGATTGCGGAGGTGCCGCCGACATGATCCATGTCCCAGTGGGTGAGAACGAGCAGGTCGACACGATTGATGCCAAGCTCATTGAGACAGCGGCGCAAAAGTTTCGGGTCGCGACCCGTGTCGATCATCGCGATTCGGCCAAGGCTCCGCACCAGCACCGCGTCGCCCTGGCCGACGTCACACGCCGCGATCTGCCAATCGCCCGGTCGGGAGAGTTGCTGCCCCAGCGCGTTGCCCGCGGTGATTCCGCCCGCCGCGACCAGCGCGAGAGCGAGCGCGAGCGACGCAAACCGACGCACGTTGCGACCCCGTTGCACGAGGAGCACCATCAGAAGCAGTGTGGTGATGACGGCGACAGAGGTGACGCCGACCGCTCCCTGCGTCCACGGGATGGCAGCGCCCGGGAGCCCGGCGAAGAAGGTAGCCACGGCGGCGATCCATGCGGCCGGCAGCCAGGCGAGGCCAGCGATGACCTGGCCAACGGAGGGCAGAATCGGCAGGACCACGCAGGCGATGAGCCCAAGCACGGTGGCGATCGGGGCCGCGGGCTCCGCCAGCACATTCGCGAAAACACCGTAAGTCGGGATGCTCGGGTTGAGCAGGATGAGCACCGGCTGGCAGGCGAGCTGAGCGGCGAGCGGGATGGAGAGTACGGCGGCGAGCCAGAGCGGCATCGACCGGGATAGGACGCGAGTGAGCGGACCCGAAAGCACGAGAAGGCCGCCGGTGGCCAGCACGGAGAGGATGAAGCCATAGCTGCGCGAGAGCCACGGATCGTTCGTGAGCAGCACGAGACTCGCCAGTGCCAGGACGGGGACGCCGCGCACCGGTCGACCTCCGGCTATGGCCGCGAGCACGAGCGTCGCCATCACCGCCGCCCGGAGCACGCTCGGCTCGGGGGTCACGAGCACGACGAACCCGAGGAGGACAGCAACCGACAGGGCGATCCGCCAGGCTCGCGGCAGGCCGAGGGCTGCGCCGACCAGCATGACGAGGGCAATCACGACCGCGCAGTTCGCCCCGGACACCGCCGTGAGATGACTGAGTGACGTCGCCTTCATCGCGGCGTCAAGTGGAAGGCCGACGTCACTGGTGTCACCGATGGCGAGCCCGGGGAGCAGGTCGCCGCCGTCTCCCGGAAGCTTGCCCGCAGCATCCCGGAATCGGCTGCGGAGACCGTTCGCCCAGTCGAGGTACCACGGTGCAACGGACTCTACCCGTGCTCCGTGATCCGCGAACATGCGGAACGCGACAGCATCCGAGGGATCGGTTGCGGACAGTGTGCCCGCGAGTGACACGGTCGCCCCGATGCCGATCGTCACTGCAGGGCGATCGGCAAAGACGGTCACCGGGATGTCGACTGCTGTCGTGCTGCCCCCCATCCTGACCGAGCTGAGCGTCGCGGAGAAGATCGCCTGGCGCGCAGTTGTGCCCATTGCCAGAGCTGTCTCGTGAGCGGCCTTGTGAACGGTCTGTGTGACCATTGCGGTCGCTGTCACGAAGCGACCAGCGTTGGCCGCCTCGAGCATCGCAATCGGCTGGCGGTGCGGTGCCCGCGCCGCCGCGACGCTCACGAGAAGTGCAGTCGCGACGAGAGCGACCACCACGCCGGCGAGCACGGTGCGACCACGCCGGCGCACTGCGATCACCACACTCAGGAAGAGCACCGCAACAACCCACAGGACGACGGAAGCACCCGGCAACAGCCGGGGCATCGAAAGCAGGATTCCAACCGTCACCCACGCAACGACGACAGGCGCAGCCAGTCGGATATCGATGCTCACAGGGTCACGAGGCCCTTGAGCTGGTCGAAGGTCTTCTCTCCCACGCCGGTGACGCTCATCAGGTCTTCAACCGCCGTGAAATGACCGTTCTTAGTGCGCCAGTCGATAATGCGCTTCGCCATGGCTGGCCCCACGCGGGGCAAGGTCTCCAGAACGGTCTCGTCGGCCGTGTTGATGTTGACCTTGCCTCCTGGCGTTTGCGCGCCCGGAGCGCTTCCGGCAGCGGGCACTTCGCCGATCTCCGACACGAGGATCTGCTCGCCATCGACGAGGAGGCGGGCGAGGTTGACGCCCGACTGGTCGGCTGTCGCGGTGAATCCGCCGGCCGCGCCGACGGCATCAAGAACTCGCTCACCGTCGGTGAGGAGGTAGAGCCCCGGCCGCGCGACGGCGCCGAGAATGTGAATGTAGATTGTCGCCCCGCCCGGGCTCGATCGAGCTCCCCCGGTCGCGCCATTCGTCGCCGAAGCCGTGGGAGGGGCGATCGATTCGCTCGACCCGTGAGCTCCGAACGCACTCACCAGCACCGCGATGGCCAGCCCCGCCAGCACGAGCACGATGGCCGCTCCCACCCCGACCCTCGCACGCACCGGTCGGCGCGCGACGAGCAGGGCAGGCGGATCCATGCCAGAAGACTAAGAACTCTCCGCCGCCGAACTCACCTCGACGGTCACTGCTGGGGACAATCCAGCCAGCGCTATCCCGGCAGAGGACTGGACGGCTGCGCTACGGCTTCGTGGCGATATTCACGATCCGAGGGGCTCGCACGATCACCGTGACGATCGTGCGATCGCCAAGGGCACGCACTACACCGGCGGATGCCAGCGCCAGCTTCTCGAGTTCTGCCTGGTCAATTTTGGGGCTGACTTCGGCCTTGTCGCGCACCTTGCCGTCGACCTGAAAAACTGCGGTGATCGAGGTTTGCACCAGCAGGGTCTTGTCGGCCTTCCGCCACCCGTACAGCGCGACGGGGGGCGGGTATCCGAGCTGCTCCCACATCTCCTCGGCGGTGTACGGGGCGAACAGCGACAGCCCGAGGGCCACGGTCTCGGTCGCCTCCCGCACCGCGGCATCCGCTCCGCCCGCTCCGGAGTCGATGACCTTTCGCGTGGCATTGACGAGCTCCATGAGGCGGGCGACCACCACGTTGAACTTGAATGCTTCGATGAGGCCGGGTGCTTCGGCGAGGAAGTGGTGGGTGACCCGGCGCAGGGCTTGGTCGCCGGTGCGCCACTCGATCTCCGGCGCACTCGTGACATCCTGCGCCAGGCGCCACGCACGGGCGAGGAATTTGGCCGAACCGGCCGGCGAGACATCCTCCCAGTTGATGTCGTCTTCCGGCGGACCGGCGAACACCATGGTCAGGCGAATCGCGTCGACACCGTGAGCGGTGATTTCGTCGCCGAGGTTCACTCCCCCGCGACTCTTCGACATCTTCGATCCACCGGAGAGAACCATCCCCTGGTTGAGGAGAGCACTGAACGGCTCGGTGAAGTTGACGTAGCCGAGGTCAAACAGCACCTTGGTGATAAAACGCGCATAGAGCAGGTGCAGGATGGCGTGCTCGACGCCTCCGATGTACTGGTCGACCGGCGCCCACTTGTCGGCTTCCTTCGGGTCGAAGGCACGAGTGTCGTCCCGCGGGCTCAGGAAACGCAGGAAGTACCACGAGCTGTCGACAAAGGTGTCCATGGTGTCGGGGTCACGTCGCACGGCACGGCCGTCGGGCAGCGTGACATTAACCCAGTCGTCGGCCGCACCGAGCGGCGAGATTCCTTTGGGCTGCAGATCGAGGCCTTCGGTCGAGGGCAGTCGTACCGGCAACTGTTCCTCCGGCACCGGTACAAGTTCTCCGTCTTCCGCATGGAAGATCGGGATCGGAGTTCCCCAGAATCTCTGGCGGGAGATGAGCCAGTCGCGCAGGCGGTAGTTCTTTGATGCGCGGCCGTTGCCCGCGGCATCCAGCTGCTCGGTGATGCGTTTGATGGCGTTTGACTTGCTCAGTCCGTTGAGAGAACCGGAGTTGATCATGCGTCCATCGCCGGTGAGCGCCACTCCGGTGTGGGCGGGATCGAGCGGCGCAAGATCGTCGGGCAGCTCCGCCTCGCCGGTCTCCGGGTTGATCGGCAACACCGGAATCGCCCCGGTCACCGGCTGGTTCGTGTCAAGAACCACGCGCACCGGGAGACCGAATTTGCGCGCAAAGTCGAGGTCGCGCTGGTCGTGGGCCGGCACCGCCATGACCGCACCGTGACCGTAGTCGGCCAGCACGTAGTCCGCGGCCCAGATCGGAATGCGTTCGCCATTGATCGGGTTCACCGCGAACCGGTCGAGGAACACGCCGGTCTTCTCCCGGCTGGCATCCTGGCGCTCGATCTCCGTGGTCTTCTGCACCTGCACGAGATAGTCCGCGAAGTTGGTGCGCACGGCATCCGTCGAGCCATTGGCCAGTTCGGCCGCAAGGTCGGAATCGGGCGCGACGACCATGAAGGTCGCACCGTACAGGGTGTCAGGGCGAGTGGTGAAGACGGTGATCCTCTCCTCCCGTCCTTCGATCACGAAGTCGACGTCCGCGCCCTTGGAGCGCCCGATCCAGTTGCGCTGCATCGCGAGCACCTTGGGCGGCCACGAGCCCTCGAGCTGGTTGAGGTCGTCGAGCAGGCGGTCGGCATAGTCGGTGATCTTGAAATACCACTGGGTGAGCTTCTTCTTGACGACGACAGCACCGGAGCGATCGGAGGTGCCATCGGGGAGCACCTGCTCGTTCGCGAGCACGGTCTGGTCCACCGGATCCCAGTTGACCCAGGAATCCTTGCGGTAGGCGAGACCCTTTTCGTACATCTTGAGGAACAGCCACTGGTTCCACTTGTAATACTCCGGGTCGCTCGTGGCGATCTCCCGGTCCCAGTCCACCGAGGTGGCGTACTCCTTCATCGACGCGGACTGCTGCGCGATGTTTGCATAGGTCCACTCGCGGGGATCGACACCACGCTTGATCGCGGCGTTCTCGGCGGGAAGCCCAAAGGAGTCCCAGCCGATGGGGTGCAGCACGTTGAATCCCTGCTGGCGCCAGTAGCGAGCGAGTACATCGGCAAGGGCGAACGCCTCGGCATGACCCATGTGGAGGTCTCCGGACGGGTACGAGAACATGTCGAGGATGTACTTTCGCGGCCGCTTATCGGCGGGGTCGTCGGTGCGGAACGACTTCAGTTCGTCCCAGCGCGGAAGCCATTTCGCCTGGAGCGCCGCAGCGTCGTAGCGCGGACCGTGCTCGGCCGTCCGTTCGTCGGCGGCTCGTGCATCGGTGGCCCGTGCATCGGCGGAGCGGTCTTCTGCCACGAAAGTCTCAATTCATTTATTCACAGGAGGTCATTTATTCACAGGAGGCGGCCGGATCAAATCACAGCCAGTATTCAAGGTTACCGAACCCAGCCGTGCGCGATCACATTCGCCCAAGGGTGCGCACTCCCCTGTGCATAATTCCGCGTGCATAATCCGCGCAGTTTTGCCCGGTGTTCACATCCCACCTCCAAAAACCGGACGACCTCCCGGCAGGCCGGGACCGGTACGGGAGTTATGCGGACGGATCGACGCCCAACACGGCGAGCAGTGCCGCGGATTTGAGTTTCACCTCGGCGAGTTCCTCCGCGGGCACCGAGAGCGCGGTGATGCCGCCACCGGTTCCGATCGACGCGCCATCGGCATCCAGCAGGATGCTGCGGATCACCATCGACAGTTCGATGCGTCCGTCGAGACCGAAGTACCCGAACGCTCCGGCATACACCCCGCGGGCGCGGTATTCCAGCCGATCGAGGATGGTCACTGCGCTGTGCTTCGGAGCCCCGGTCATCGAACCGGCCGGAAAGCAGGCGCGCACGGCATCCACGCCCGTCAGTCCGGCAGCGAGACGACCGCGCACAGTGCTGACGAGCTGATGCACGTGAGCATAGGTCTCCACCGCGAGCAAACGCGGAACGGTCACTGATCCGACCTCACTCACCCGGCCGATGTCATTGCGCATCAGGTCGACGATCATCAAATTCTCTGCGCGTTCCTTGTCGCTTGCGAGAAGTTCGGCCGCAAGGGCGAGATCCGCCTCCTCGGTGTCACCGCGTCGTCGCGTGCCCTTGATCGGTTGCGACTCGATTGTGCCATCGGGCGCGACCGTGAGAAACACTTCGGGAGATGCGCTCAGCAGTGAGGTGTCCCCCGCCCGGAAGAAGGCCCCGTGATGGCTCGGACTCGCCGACCGCAGGGCGAGATAGGTCTCGAACGGATCGGGCGTCACCGCCACCCGCACCTCGGTGGTGAGACAGAGCTGATAGGCGTCGCCCGCGTCGATGGCGGCCTGGCACTCGGCGATCATCCGAAGGTAGCCCTCGTCGGACGCCGCCCAGACCGCCTCGGCCTTTTGGGGTCTGATGCCATGACCGGGCGCCGATGGGAAATCGTCCCGCCCGATCACCCGGGCGTTCAGTCCGTCGACGGAAGCGGCATCCAGGCCGATCACCGCCACCGTCCCCGCCGCATGATCGAACACGAGGGCGAGGTCGACGAAGAGGAGCGAGGCATCCGCAAATCGAGAGCGGTGGGCGGATGTCACCCCCATGGTCTGCGCGTGCAGCTCGTATCCCAGCCACCCCACCCAGCCGAGCGCGAAGCCGGAGCCTGTGGCCGGGTACAATCGGGCCATATCCTCGCCCAGGAAATCCCATACCTGCCCCGGTCGGCTCTGACCGTCGACAGTGATGGAGTTTTCGGCCACAGACGCGGTGAGTCTTCTCGTTCCGAAACCGAGGTAGCTCATGCCGTCCGCGGCATGCATCCCGGAGTCCAGCCAGACGGCATCACTCGCTCCCGCGAACAGCAAGGCGGCGAGCCGCGCCGGGTCGATCCAGCCGGGTAGCGAAGATTCGTAGACCGGGTGGCGCATACCCTAACTCTATGAGTGAGTCGTCGATCCACCGTTGGCACCAGGGCGAATTGCACCTGCTCGATTACCGCGACCTGACCGACCCGTCAATTGTCGCAGCGGACTCCTGGCTGGTCACCGATGGCTCCACGCTCGCACTCGACCTTCATCGCCAGCGCTTCTTCGATGCTGCGGGCGCGCTCATCGACGACCTCGACCGGTTCTGGAACGCGTCGATCGCCGCGATCCCCCGCACCGGCAACTGGTTCCCCCGGGTCGAAGTGCAGTTGCGAGGCGGCACTGCACTCGCGGTGTTCCGCCTGCGCGCCGCACCGGCGCTCTCGCGATCGGTTCGACTCGCAAGCCACCGCGACGCCGATCCGAGGACATCGCCCCGCACTAAGGGACCGGACACGGCGGCATTGTTGCGCATCCGCACGGAGGCCAAGGCGGCCGGCGCCGACGAGGCGGTGATCATCTCTCCCCACGGATTCGTCGTCGAGGGCGCCTACAGCGCGATCCTCTGGTGGCGGGGCGATGCGCTCTGCGCGCCCTCGCTCGACCTCGAGCGGGTATCCAGCGTGACAGCCCGGTCGGTGATCGCCCTCGCGACCGCTCTCGGCATCGAGGTCTTCTACGAGTCGATTGTTCCGGCCGAGCTCGAGAGCTGCGAGATCTGGGCTCTCAGCGCCCTGCACGGCATCCGCATCGTCACCGCCTGGGTCGATGGACCGGCCCCGGCCGAGCTGCCTGGCCGTCTCGCTACTTGGCGCTCGCGCCTCGATCGACTGCGACAGCCCCTCCCGTAGCGAAGAGAGGATAGCGGGGAGAAGATAGTGGGGAGAAGTTAGCATGTCGGCTGGCTAAGCTCACGAGCGTGAACGACACCCTCACCTGGATTCTCGACACGGTCCGCCATGTGGATCCCGTGCTGCGCGTGCTGATCGCGGGCATCGGGATGGTCCTCGAGACCTCGATCCTCGTGGGTCTTGTCGTGCCCGGTGACACGATCGTGCTCGTATCGGCAACGGGAATCGCCGACTTGCCACAGTACGTCGCACTCTTAGTGACCGTGATCATCGGGTCGCTCACCGGGGAGAGCATCGGCTTTGCGCTCGGGCGATTCTTCGGTCCGCGCATCCAGGCCTCGAAGGTGGGGCAGCGACTCGGCGAACGCAACTGGCTTCGAGCGGAGACCTATCTCGACCGGCGCGGGGGCATCGCGGTGTTCGTGTCGCGGTTTCTTCCGGTGATGCACGCGCTCATTCCGCTCACCGTGGGGATGAGCACCATGAGATACCGCAAGTTCCTGAGCTGGACCGCGCCGGCCTGCGTCCTCTGGGCCGCCGCCTACGTCTCGGTCGGCTGGCTGGCCGCAGGATCGTATCGAGAACTGTCAACCCAGCTGCATTCCGCAGGCTATTTCTTCGTCGGAATCATCGGGGTGTTCCTCGCGATCGTATTGCTGGTGAAGAAGGCCGTCACCCGCGCTGAGGCTGGCCACATGCACAGGGATAACCCCCGAACAGATGAGGTGCCCGAGCCCTAGCCCGGGCACCCCCTACTCTCCGTCGATCGGTACTACTTGAGCAGGCCGCTCTTGCTGAGCCAGGCCTTGGCGATGACCGCTGCAGACTTCTGGTTGGTCACGCTCTCGGAATTAAGGCTTACGAGATCAGACCGCGAGAGCTTAGCGTTCACCTTATTGAGGATGTCCGCCGCCTTCGACGTGACCTTCTTCGAGACGATCGGCGCCACGTTGTCCGGGAAGAAGAGGTTATCGGGATCCCTCAGCACCACCAGGTTGTCCGTCTTGATGAGCGGACTCGCGGTATAGATGTTGGCGAGCTGGATCTTGTTGTCGAGCAGCGCCTTCACCGTCAATGGTCCGCCGCTGTCTTCGATGGCAGTGAGACCGGCAGTGGTGACCCCGTATTTCGCCTTGAGTGCATCCGGGCCGTACGGACGGGTGGCGAGCTCGGAATTACCGCCAACCAGAATCGGCTCGGTCACCTTCTTGAGCGAGGCAATGTCGGTGAGGTTGTACTTCTTGGCGAAGGCCTCGGTCACGGTCCAGGAATTCTGGTCGGCGGCCTTCGCCTTGTCGAGTACTCGCAGGCCGGTCGGCAGCACGGACGCAAGGTCTTTCGCCACAGCGTCCGGCGAACCGCCTGCAGCCGTCTTGTTGAGCGCCTGGTCGAGGCTGCCGATGTACTCGGGGAAGACGTCGATCTTTCCCGATTTGAGCTCGGGTAGGTACACCTCGCGCTGGCCGATCTTGAACTGGCGATCGATGGAGAATCCGCCGTTCTCGAGTGCCTGTGCATAGATCTCGGCGACTATCTCGTTGGAGTAATAGTCCTGCGATCCGACCACGAGAGTCGTTTTCGCTGCCGAACCCGAGCCCCCGGAAATGGGGTTACTCGACGCACACCCTGAAAGGGCTATTGCTGCCCCAACCACGACTGCGCCAAGTGCGACCAGCCGGCCTTTTTTTGCTGTGAACATGTGACTGCTTCCTTACTGTGAGGGGAATTAACCCAGGGCCGTGCGAGATCGGGGTGACTTCACACGGACATCTTGAGGTCGTCCGGCGGTGACACCCGCGGGGATGACGAGCCGTTGAACGCTGCTGAACAGCACTTCTGAGAGGATGGCGAGGAGGATCACGATGATCGATCCGGCCAGCATCTGGGGATAGTCGTTGGTCTTCACTCCGGTAAAGATGAAGTGCCCAAGCCCGCCTCCTCCGACATAATCTGCAAGCGTGGCCGTGGCGATCACCTGGAGCGATGCGGTTCGCAACCCCCCGATGAGCAGGGGAAGACCCAGGGGTATCTCGACCCGACCGACGATTTGAAACTCCCGCATTCCCACGGCACGAGCCGCGTCGATGGCCCGCCGGTCCACCGCTTCGAAGCCCGAGTACGCCCCGGCAAGGATCGACGGGATGGCCAGCACCACGAGGGCGATGAAGGGGGCGAGCAGTCCGACATTCACGATGAGGGCGATGATGATCAGTAGCCCGAGAGTCGGAAGCGCGCGGATTGCTCCGGACGCCCCGATCGCCAGCGAACGCCCCCGGCCGGTGTGGCCGATGACATAGCCGAGAGGAATTGCGATGATCGACGCGACGACCAGCACACCGAGACTGATGAGCAGATGCTGCCCCATACGGGTGTCGATCCCGTCGACTCCCCCGTAGTGAGCCGGGTTCAGAACCCAGAGGATGCCCTCCACGAAGAGATTCACGCGGTCACCGGCCCGCGCGCCCGTCGAAGCTCGCGCCGAGCGACGCGACCAGAATTGACCGCGACCCACGGCATGAGAACCCGACCGAGGAGCACGAGGAGCCCATCGACGCTGAGTGCGATGATGATGGTGAGCACGATTCCCGTGAGGATCTCCGCGGCGATACCCCGCTGGAATCCGTCGGTGAAGAGTGCCCCCAGACTGTCTACCCCGATCACCGCCCCCACCGTCGTGAGGCTGATGGTGCTCACGGCGACGACCCGGATTCCCGCGAGGAGCACAGGCCCGGCTAGAGGAAGATCCACCCGGAAGAACTGCGACCTCTCCGAGAATCCCACCGCGGTGGCGGACTGGCGGATGCCCGGATCGACCGAGGCGAGACCGTCGGCGGTGGTACGCACCATCAGGGCGATCCCATAGAGGGTCAGCGCGACGACCAGATTGATCGAATCGCGCAGCCCAGTTCCCAGTACCAGCGGGAGGATGATGAACAGCGGAAGCGATGGAATGGCATAGAGCAGACCGAGCACCGTGAGCAGCGTGCCGCGGCTCCAGCGATACCGATTCGCCACCCAGCCGACTGGCACCGAAATCACGAAACTCAGGATGATTGGTGGGAGGGAAATCAGTAGGTGAGCCACCACCAACTGGCCAATCAATTCGCCGTTGTTGAGCAGCCAGGTCACCGCGCCACCACGTCAGTCTCGCCGACCAGCACTCCAGCGGGGCGGCCCTCGCTATCCACGAGAATGTCGCCGGTCGGCGTGTTTCGAATGCTCAATGCCCGCTTGCCCTTGTCTGCCCCGATGAATGTCGCGACAAACTCGTTGGCCGGAGCCGCAAGGATCTCGGCGGGAGAGCCGACCTGCGCGATGCGACCGCCCTTCTCGAGGATGACCACCTGGTCGCCGAGGAGGAATGCCTCGTCGATGTCGTGGGTCACGAATACCACTGTCTTATCGAGTTCGCGCTGCAGACGAATGAGCTCGGTCTGCAGCTCCGCGCGCACGATCGGGTCGACCGCTCCGAACGGCTCGTCCATGAGGAGGATGTTCGGGTCGGCAGCGAGACCCCGCGCGACGCCGACACGCTGCTGCTGTCCGCCGGAGAGTTGGCTCGGATATTTGTCAGCCAGCGCACGATCGAGACCGACCGTGTCCAACAGGCGCAGCGCATCCTCTCTCGCCTGTTTCTTCGGCACGCGGTTGAGAATGGGCACGGTAGCGACGTTGTCGATCACCTTGAGATGCGGCAGGAGACCGGAGTTCTGCATGACGTAACCGATGCGGCGGCGCAGAGCCACCGGCTCCAGATGGGAGGTGACTTCGCCATCGATTTCGATGTAGCCGGAGGACGGATCGACCATCCGGTTGATCATGCGGAGAAGAGTGGTCTTTCCCGATCCCGAAGACCCGACGAGCACCGTGGTCTTGCGGGAGGGAAGCACGAGACTGAAATCTTTGACCGCGAGAGTTCCGTCAGGGAACTGTTTTGTCACGCCACGGAACTCGATCATGGGGGCGGCTCATTCCTCGTGGTTCACACGAATCGACACTTGCCGGACTGTTCGCTGTCAACACTATTCTCGGCAACAGACGTTTTTGGCTGTTGGAGATTACGAATTGCTGACAGTGCGAGCGGTGAGCGCTTAGCGGATGAGCCGATGACGCGGAGCGCGAACGTACGTTCAAAAATCCACGCCGAAGAGGCCTGCAGGTCGCTTAGGAGCTGCGGGGATCTCCATAGAAGCCCGTCAGGTAGGCTCTCGAGATCATCATCGCCTCGTCGATGAGCTTCGAGTCTCCGTTCGAGTCATACGTGAATGCGCGCGAGAGCAGGGAGTCGGAGACAACAATGACCACCTCGAGACGGTGGGCCAGCTCTTCTATCGGAAGGCCGAATCGCTCCGAGATCGCCGTGGCGGCAGCCGCGGCAACCACGGTGCTTCCGGACTGCGCGGTCAGCGTGGGGCGCACATCGAGCACGTCACCAAGGCGAAGCGAGCGGAATCCCGGTAGGGAACGGAAGGCAGTGGTCATCGCGACGATGCAGGCCTCGAGTGCATCCAACCAGGTGGCATGAACCGAGTCGAGCACCGTCGCTCGCGTGCCCTCTACGAATTCCCCAAGCGAGCGAGCACTGAGGCTCTGAAGCACGACGATGCGGTCGGGGAAGTAGCGATAGACAGTGCCGATAGAGGCACCTGCCCGTTCGGCCACCATTGCAGTGGTCAGGCGCTCGTAACCAATTTCGTCGATGATCGCCGCCGCTGCATCGAGGAGGCTCGCGAGCCGCGCTGTACTGCGTGCCTGGACGGGCTCATTGCGCAACAACGCGATGCCGTCCGAGGCAAGGTCCGTGAGATTCTGATCAGACAATGCAACTCCTCGATTTATGTCAGTCCGAATACTATCGCGCCCCCGAGACGGGGGCGCGAAGTTTTTGCGATTAATTCAAGTATTGAGCGACTTGCCAGAAATGCCGAGTGTGTGAACTGCTCCGACCGTTCTGTGGACGGGAAGCCGTGCACTCAAACATGGAAGACTTGTCCTATGGCCAGTACCCGGAAAGCGTCAGTAGAAGGAGCAGAGCCGCTCCTCCACCTCGCGGCGCGTGCCGAAGATGCCATGCATGATTTCCGAGAAAAGCATGCCCGCCGTCGTGGACATATACCCACCGTAATCCCCTATGCCGGGTACGGCGCTCCTGGCTGGGCGCGCGTGCTCTGCCGGGTACTGCTCACGAAGCCGACCCCCGGCAACGATCCGCGCTATAAGAAAATCCGCGGATGGCGCAGTTTCACGAGCGTGCCCGTGAGCGACATTGCAGTGACGATCGAGATCGAGAAGGTCGAACAGCGCGTTGTCGCAGATCGCGGCGGCGTGGTCGACACGGTTCTCGAAGTCGACCTCGCGCCCGGCTGGCACACGATCACCATCCGAACCGACGAGACGGAGAGCGTGGATGCACCGATCTTCATCGTCGATCCTTCGGTCTCTGTCGGGATCATCTCCGATGTTGACGACACTGTGATGGTCACTGCGCTGCCCCGACCCTTCCTCGCGGCGTGGAACACCTTCGTGCTCGACGAACACGCGCGGCGACCAGTCCCCGGCATGGCGGTGTTGTACGAACGGCTGACGCGAGCGCATCCTGGCATGCCTGTCTTCTACCTCTCAACCGGGGCCTGGAACGTGGCACCGACACTGACACGGTTCCTCTCCCGCAATCTGTATCCGTCTGGTCCACTGCTGTTGACGGACTGGGGGCCCACCCACGATCGTTGGTTTCGCAGTGGTCGCAACCACAAGGTGGATACATTGAAGCGGCTCTCGAGGGAGTTCCCCGAGATGCGCTGGCTACTGGTCGGTGACGACGGGCAGCACGACGAGGAAATCTACGGCCAGTTCGCGGCGGATCATCCTCAGGCTGTGGAGGGCGTGGCGATCCGACAGCTCTCGAATAGCGAAGCAGTGCTCGCCGGGGGACGGAGCAAATCCGAAGCGCACTCGAGCCGGTCGGCGCCCTGGGTGTACGCCCCGGACGGAGCGGGCCTCGCCGAACGGTTAGCTGACGCCGGCCTGTTCTGAGAGAGGCCGATCCTGAATCTCCGGTGACCCTCGGCAGGCTTCCCCCGCAGGCCTGAATCATGCAAGAGTAACGGACGGATCGGCCCGCGACGCGAACTACTCCCAGATCGCGGTCGACTACGCGCTAGTCCGCCGGCCTGATCCATTGATCGCCTCGCTCCTCGGTGCCCTCGGTCACTCGGTTCCCCAGCCGATCGTCTGGAACCGCCCGCTCGGTAACCTAGTGCCAGGCTGTCGGCCCTGCCGAACCTGCACGGTAGGAATCAATCGGAACGGTGCTCTTTCGCCAAGCCGCGAGGATGGGCGCCACGATTCGCCAACACTCCTCTACCGCGTCCGCGCGCACCGACAGCGTCGTGTCGTCGGAGAGGATGCCGTGAAGTACTTCTCCATACGGACCGAGCTCCCCCTGTGCGAACTCCACGTCGAGACTCACCCGATCGAGGCTGAAAGGGTCGCCCTCGCCATTGATGTTTAGGTCGAGCTTGATGCTGTCCGGCGTCAATGACATCGTGAGCTTCGCCGGGCCGGGCTTACCGGTGAAGCCGTAGGGCCGATGCGGCACATCCTTGAAAGTCACGACGATCTGCTGGCGTTTCTCGGCGATCGCCTTACCCGAACGCAATCGGAACGGAACTCCGGCCCAGCGCCAGTTCTCAATGCCGACGATCACCTCGGCGAGCGTCTCGGTGTCGAGCTCCGGGTGCACCCCCGCTTCCTTCACGTATGCCGGGAGCTTGCGGCCGTCGATCGTGCCGGCGCTATAGCGTGCGCGTCGACCGGCGGAAATGGCGTCGCGCTTCCAAGCGTGCGTGGCGCGCAGCACCTGTGCCATCGACCCGCGCAGGTCGTCGGGATCGAGACTCGACGGCGGCTCCATCGTGGCGAGCGCCATCACGAGCAGCAGGTGGCTCTGGATCATGTCTACGAGCGCGCCCGCCTTGTCGTAATACCCGGCTCGGCCCTCGAGCCCGAGAGTCTCATCGAAGACGATGTCGACCCGTTCGATGTGTTCGGCACTCCACACCTGTTCGAAGATGCGGTTGGCGAAACGCAGACCGAGCAGGTTGAGCACCGTGGACTTGCCGAGGAAGTGATCGACCCGGTGGATGTGCTTCTCCGGAACGAGCTTCGCCAGCTGCCGATTGAGCGCCTGGGCGCTGCGCAGGTCTGTGCCGAACGGCTTCTCGAGTCCGAGGACCGTTCCCTTCGGCAGTCCCACCTTCTCGAGGGCCGCAATAGCGGCAATCGTTACGTGCGGCGGCAGCGCGAAATAGAGCGCGGGCGTGCCGACAGCGGCGGCGAGGATGCGGGTGAGGTCGGCTGGGCTGGTCACGTCGGCCTGGACGTAGATCGAATTCTTCGCCACTGTCGTCGCGCGCGTACTCGAAACGCCACCAGCGGCGAACGACTCGACGACACGAGAGTGCCACTCGGTCTCCGTCATCGGGTCGAATCCAACCCCGATCAGTCGCAGGTCGTACCCTCGCGAGCTGCCAAGGAGCTGGCCGAGACCCGGGAGCAGTAGACGCCTGGTGAGATCGCCTCCCGCTCCGAGGATGACGAGAGTTCCGATGTGGTCAACCATGTCCATAGGCTACCTCTGCAACAATGTGGGCATGGCTCTGCGCATTGAGGACTACGCCCTGATCGGAGACTGTCACACTGCGGCACTCGTCGGGTGCGACGGCAGCATCGACTGGCTCTGCTTTCCCCGGTTCGACTCCGCCTCGACCTTCGGTGCGCTGCTCGGCACGAAAGACCACGGCCGCTGGCTGCTGGCTCCCGCCACGGCGGTCCTGTCGACGACCAGACGGTATGAAGAAGATACCTTCATCCTCGTGACCCGCTGGATCACGGCCGACGGCGAGGTCGAGGTCACTGACTTCATGCCCCATGGTGATCGACGGGCCGACGTGATCCGACGGATAACGGGCATCCGGGGCAGTGTGCCGATGATGATGGACCTGCGCTTCCGTTTCGGTTACGCAGAGGCCCTTCCCTGGATGCGCCAAGCGCCCGACGAGCACGGTCCTGCGCTGGTCGCCGTCGCCGGTCCTGACGCCGTGATCACCCGCGGGCTGGAACTGCGCGCATCCGACCACACGCACGTCGCCGAGTTCACGGTAGCCGCCGGGCAGACGGTGGATGCCTCGATGACCTGGTACCCGTCTCATCGGCAACCGCCCACCCCCATCGTGGTGGATGACCGTCTCGCCGAGACCACCGCCTGGTGGAAAGACTGGGCCTCGCACTGTATCGCCGCGCCGATCTACCATGACGAGGTGCACCGCTCGCTGCTGGTGTTACGCGCCCTCACGCACGAAGATACCGGGGGCATTGTCGCAGCGGCCACGACGAGCCTTCCGGAAGAGTTCGGCGGACACCGCAACTGGGACTACCGCTACGTGTGGCTGCGCGACGCGTCGCTCACCCTGAACGTGTTGATCAGGCACGGTTTCCGCGATGAGGCGAACTCGTGGCGCGGCTGGCTGTTGCGCGCGGTGGCGGGCGACCCGGGCGATGTGCAAATTATGTACGGCCTCTCTGGTGAGCGTCGCCTCACCGAACGGGAGGTAGCGAGCCTGCCCGGGTATGACGGTGCATTGCCGGTGCGGGTCGGCAATGATGCCTGGCGTCAGTACCAGGGTGACATCTTCGGTGAGGTCATGATCGCCCTCCAGTCGGCGCGAGAGCTCGGAGTCGCCGAAGACGAGTTCTCCTGGCCCCTTCAGCGTGCCCTGATGACCTATGTGGAGGAAAACTGGCGCCGACCCGACAACGGTATCTGGGAGATTCGCGGGCCCCAGCGGGACTTCGTCTCGTCTCGAGCTATGATCTGGGCGGCCTTTGACTGCGCGATACGGGCGGTCACCGACTTCGGTCTCGACGGGCCGGTCGAGGTGTGGACTCGGCTGCGCGATGAGGTGCGTCTAGAGATTGAGTCGCGCGGATTCGATCACTCTCGCAACACCTACACCCAGTACTACGGCAGCACCGGGGTGGATGCCTCGCTGCTGCTGCTCTCGCAGATCGGCTACGTCGCCGCCGACGATTCTCGGATGCTCGGAACGGTCGCCGCCATCGAGGAGGAGCTCCTCCACGACGGTCTCCTGATGCGTTATCGAACAGAATCGGGGGTGGACGGGCTCCCCGCCGGCGAGCATCCGTTCCTCGCCTGTTCGTTCTGGCTCGTCGAGCAATATGCCAGAAGCGGACGGGTGGCCGACGCTCGAACCCTCATGGATCGACTCGTGAGTTTCTGCAACGACCTCGGTCTACTGAGCGAGGAGTACGACGTGGCCGAATCACGGCAGGTGGGTAATACCCCGCAGGCCCTGTCCCACCTCGCGCTCGTGCGGGCGGCAGACGCCATCGCAGCGGCGATGACGCGGCCAGCCGCCTAGACCTTCGTAGCGAGGTGCTCGGCAAAAAACGCGTCGATACGGTGCCAGGCATCAGTGGCAGCTTCGGGGTTCGGACCAGCGTCCAGGATCCGCTTCATGAGGAATCGCAGTGCCGGTGGCCCGCTCTCGGCATCGTTGAGAAAGGAATGTCCCGCGTCGGGGTACTCCTTGACGTCGTGGTCGATTCCGAGTCGCGTGAGGGAGTCGTCCAGTTTCTTCGCGGCCCCCTTGAGGGAGCTGTCTGATCCGCCATAGCTGCCGACAATGGGGCACGCTCCGGCGAGCGCCCGGTCGATCTCCTTGGGAAGCCGTCCGTAGTTGGCCGAGGCCACACCGAAGCCGAGGCTCGCCGCGGCAAGCGCGAAGCCGCCACCCATGCAGAAGCCGATGACGCCGACCTCCCCCGTGCAGTCTTGGCGCGCGATGAGGAGCTGGCGTGCCGACTCGATGTCGGCGAAAGAGCGTCCCGTGCCCGAGTTGAGTTCGCGGAAGGTTTGGCTCAGACATTTGCGGGCACCGCCCTCGGTGAAGAGATCAGGCATCAGGGCGATATAGCCGGCGCTGGCGAAGCGCTCTGCCTGTCGTCGCATCACGTCGTTGACGCCAAACGCCTCGTGCACGAGTACTACCCCCGGCCAGGGCCCCTCACCAGCGGGCAAGACGAATTCCCCGGTGAGCCCCACGCTCGCTCCCTCCAGGCCGGGGATGTCGATGGTTCGGGCAGCACGTGATGTGGACATTGGTTCTCCTGGCGCGTGGAAGGATTTCAGGCGGGAAAGATCAGACTGCTGCCGTCAACTCAGTGAATTCATCATCGGTCAATTCAAGATCGGCTGCAGCCACGTTGTCGGCAAGGTGATCGACGCTCGACGTACCGGGGATCGGCAACAGCACCGGAGAACGCTTGAGCAGCCAAGCAAGAGCCAGCTGGGACGGCGATACACCGCGCTTTGTCGCGAGTCCGTCGAGCGGTCCTCCGGCCTGCGCGAGCCTTCCCGTCGCGAGGGGGAACCACGGAATGAAGGCGATGTCGTTGGCGGTCGCGTAGTCGAGCAGGGGTTCGGCATCCCGGTGACCGAGGTTGAAGAGGTTTTGTACGGACACGATGGTCGCGAGCTTCTGCGCCGCGACGAGTTCTTCGACCGTGACCTCTGAGAGCCCCAAATGACGGATCTTGCCCTCGGTTTGAAGTGCTACGAGTTCCCCGAGCTGGTCCTCGAGCGCGACCTTCGGGTCGATGCGATGCAGTTGCAGCAGGTCGATGCGTTCCAGCCCCAGGTGTCGAAGGCTCAATTCCACCTGCTGGCGCAAGTATTCGGGGCGACCAACCGGAATCCACTCGTTGGGGCCCTGCCGCGTGAAGCCAACCTTCGTGGCGATCACGAGGTCGTCGGCGTAGGGGTGCAGAGCTTCCTTGATCAGGAGGTCCGCGACCTCCGGTCCGTAAGCATCCGCCGTATCGATCAGGGTCACGCCGAGCTCGACAGCCCGTCGGAGCACCCGCACCGCGTTCTGCGGATCGGGAGACTCGCCCCACACGCCAGCGCCGGGCAACTGCATCACCCCGTAGCCGAGACGGTTAACCGTCAGGTCGCCGCCGAGAGAAAATGTTCCGGATGCCGATGCAAGTTGTGTAGTCATCTGCTCCAAGGTACGCGCATGAGACCTCTCTCATCTTGGAAGTGGCTGGGTAACCATTCCTCGATAATGAGGGCATGTCTCGCCGCCGCCCGGTCACCGTCTCCGTGCGGGTGCGCATCCTCGCGGCTATGCTCATCGTTGCCGCCGCGGGAATGACCATCGCTGGTGGTTCGGCGTTCCTGGTGCAGCGCGAGCGGGTGCTCGCGCAGGTCGACCAGCGGCTGAATGACACCGCGACCCGCCTGCACTCGATCGCAACCGAAAAGCAGTACGGGAGCGTACGCGACCTTCTCACCGCCGCCATCCAGCAGATCACCCCCGACACCAATGAGGGCATTCTCGGAATCATCGACGGCAAGTCCGCGGTCGTGCCCGGCAGTCAAGTGGGAGTCTCCCTCCAGAAAGACTCGGCTCTCATTTCGCGGGTTAATCGTGAGACTCGGGCGGGGAGCGTCGTGCTCGGAACGGATGTCGGGTCCCGCGGCGCCTTCCGCTACCTTGCGGTGCCGGTAAGGGCTGGCGGTGACAGCGCGACCGGGGTTTACGTCGCCGCGTACAGTATCGACGCCGAGCTCTGGCCAATCGCTCAAGCCTTCCGCACTTTCCTCCTGGTGGCCGCGGCCGCGCTCCTGGCTGTTGGGCTGGTCGGCTGGTTTGTGGCCGGGCGCCTGCTGAGGCCGTTGCGGGTGCTGCGCGATACCGCCCGACGAATCACGGGATCGGACCTCGTCGAGCGCATCCCCGTCGCGGGAGGAGACGACGTGTCCGAACTAACGGTCACGGTCAACGAGATGCTCGACCGCCTGCAGGCCTCCCTCGAGGGGCAACGGCAACTCCTCGACGATGTGGGTCACGAATTGAAGACTCCGATCACGATTTTACGAGGCCAGCTCGAGCTGCTGGATGTCGAAGACCCGCAGCAGGTAGCTCAGATCCGCACGCTCGCAATCGACGAACTGGATCGTATGAACATGCTCGTCGCTGATATCTCGCTGCTCGCTTCCGTGCAGCGTCTCTCCGAGGTGACGATCGAGCCGACTGACGTGCGCAGCCTCACCGAGACGGTCTTTCGAAAGCTCTCAGCGATCCCAAAGCGGGACTGGAGGCTAGTGCAGACAGCGGACGCAGTGGCGAACCTCGATCCAGCCCGCATCACCCAGGCGTGGTTCCAGCTCGCCGCCAACGCCAACCGCCACGGGACGCCCGGGCTGCCGATCGAGATTGGCAGCCGCATCGTGGAGGACCTCGGCGGGGAATTCCTGGAGCTCTGGGTCACCGACTTCGGCCCGGGAATCCCGCCGGAGGCGCACGAGCGCATCTTTGAGAGATTCCGGCGCGAAGAGGAGGGGCGCGGCGAGAGTGGCGCCGGGCTCGGACTCGCAATCGTCACGACCATCATCCACGCCCACCGCGGTCTGGTGCGCCTGAAGAGCGCGCCTTCAATCGGATCGACCTTCACCCTCGAGCTTCCCCTCGGCCTCGCGCGTCACGACGTCGAATCGGAACGCCACGCATGAGCGGAATTCTCATCGCAGAGGACGAAGAACGCATCTCCTCGTTTATCGAGAAGGGCCTGCGAGCCGCGGGATACAGCTCTCACGTGGTGGCCAACGGGGGTGACGCACTCGACTTCGCCTCAACCGGGTCGTTCGACCTCCTTGTGCTCGACATCGGCCTACCCGGCCTGGACGGCTTCGAGGTGCTGCGCCGGTTGCGCTCGTCCGGCTCGACCATTCCGGTCATCATCCTCACGGCACGGGACTCGGGGGCGGATACCGTCGCTGGACTGGAGGGTGGCGCGAACGACTACATGTCAAAGCCGTTCCGGTTCGACGAACTGCTCGCCCGCATTCGACTGCGAGTGAAGGATGCTGGCCCGGCCGAGCGCACACTTCTCAGCTATGGCGACCTCAGCCTCGATACGCGCACCAGGCGAGCAACAATTGGGGCACGCACCGTCGACCTCTCCGCGCGGGAATTCGGCTTGGCTGAGGAGTTCCTGCGCCATCCCGACCAGGTGCTCAGTCGCGAGCAGCTCTTGAGCCGGGTATGGGGGTTCGATTTCGATCCGGGGTCGAACGTCGTGGACGTCTACGTGCGCTACCTGCGTGCCAAGTTCGGGGCGGAGCACATAGAAACGGTGCGCGGAATGGGCTACCGGTTGCGGTAGCTCCTGCCGCGCATCGGGTCGGCACGACTGCTGTCAGCGGTGTCCGCCGGTGTCGTCCGAACCGCCACCGGCACCGCTGCCACTCGGGGAACCGCTGTCGACTGAGGAGCCGCTGTCGCCCGAGCGTCCAGTTCCCGAAGTGGACCCCTCCGATTCGCCGGTGCCCGAACTCGAATCATGCGACGCGCCCGTGCCTTCGCCGAGGTCGTGGGCGACACCGTCATCGGTGCCACTTGGATGCGCGTCACCATGGTCGTCGACATACACCGGGTCGGCTGGCCTCACCGTGGTCGTACCGGTCGGATCCAGCGATTTATCATCGAGCACCGATGGACTCGGTGAGGGGTTGGTCATGCCGGTGGTCACCGGGGCGATCTTCTGCGTGGCACCGGTGCGGTCTTCGATGATGAGGGTATGCGCGACTGCTGCCGCTCCGGCCGAACCGAGCGCGAATACAGCGAGGGTAACGACACCAGTGAGCACGATCGTGCGCGAGATATTCAGGGGATCTGCCTTCCGCCAGTGCAGGGTGTGAATCCGTTGCCACCACGTTGAAGCGCCGCAACGACCCGATTCGGATGTGCGCGCGTCTTCTGCCTTTCTGACTCTTCATGTCGGCCATGAGATGAGTAAGAGATAAGGATGAGAGCCCTCTCATATCAGTTGGTGACCGCTGCCGTCACTCGCGCCAGACGAAGAGCACCCGATCGGACAGCATCACGGGGCAGAAAGCCGTTGTTTTGAGCAATACCGGCAAAATTCACCGCCACGCCCCCAAATTGGGGCACATAGCGGGTTGCCCCGCGAATGAGGGGCTGGTACGTTCTCTCATATCGGTCCGATGTCCCCCAAAAGACGGACAGACCGATACACAGTTCATGTACCCGACATGAACCGTTCCTTACCCGAAAGGAACAGCCAGCACATGAATGCTGCGCTTGCTGCCGCGTCCGCGGCGACCGATGCGATTACCCTGCCACTAGTGCTCACTGTCTCTCTTGCGACAGTCGCCCTCGTAGCCATCGCCGTTTTTGTGAGGCTTTCGCGCCGCGCTGGACGGCTGACCGGTGTGACCGCGGCAGCAAGCGGAGTTTCTGCAGCCGGAATCCTCGTGAGCGCACTGCTCGTGAGCGTTGCGCTCGGCGGATCTACAGTCGCGTCAGCCGCAGATGCATCCCCGTCCGGCATCCCCCAGCCGGGCATCACGGGGTCATCCTCGGTCATCGTGTCCCCCACTGTCGATCCGCCGACCACCGGCGACATCAGCGGCCCTCAGCTTCCGACCGAGTAGGCCGATCGAGCTGCCAGCTCGACTGCGCGTGCACGCGGTTCGCCCGCAGACCGACTCCCGACCTCGTGGGTCACACTGGCCGGATACTCTGGGTGGATGCGACTGATGGCCTCACTGCGCGCCTCGTCACGCAGTCCGCTTCTCCAGGTGATCAAGACCTCCGTCGCCGCCATCATCGCCTGGCTCCTCTGCACGGTGACCCTGGGCCAGCCGCTGCCGATCTTCGCGGCGATCGCGGCGCTGCTTGTCGTGCAGCCGAGCGTCAACCAGTCGCTCGCGAAGGGGATCGAGCGCAGTGTCGGTGTGATCTTTGGCGTGATCCTCGCCTATGCGGCTGGCATCCTCTTCGGACATTCGAGCGCGATCGTGCTCGGAATCATCGTTGTTTCACTGCTCATCGCGTGGGCACTCCGGCTCTCCCCTGGTTCCGCCACGCAAATTCCGATCAGCGCGATGCTCGTGATCGCGATCGGAACGAACACGCCGGGGTACGCGGTCAACCGCGTGATCGAAACCGTGATCGGGGCAGTGGTCGGGCTGGCGATCAACACCATCATCGTGCCGCCCGTGCTTCTCACTCCGGCCCACGCCGCAGTAGTTCGGCTTGCCGAACGGGTGGCCGATACGCTGTCGGCATTCGCGACGGCCCTGCGCACGCCGCTGACCGCCCCGGAACTCACCTCGATGCTCACTGCCGCCCGACAACTGCCGGGGCTGCGCAATTCCGCGAAGGATGCCCTGGTGCGGGCGGACGAGTCCCTCATGCTCAATCCGCGGCGTGGGCGCTATCGCGAGCGCCTCGAGCACGATCGGGATCTTCTCGACTCACTCGGCGTCCTGGTGACCCGCGTCACCGGGATGGCCCGTGCCCTGCACGACAATTACGACCCGCGGCTCACCGACGACTTTTTCGTCGCCTCGATAGCACTCGAACTCGATCGTGCTGCGCACGACCTGCGCCTGCTCGCCCGGGACGAGCCGACAGTCAATCCGATGCCGCTCACCGCCGAGCTCCCGGCTCTCACCGCGCCGCTCGTCATCGCGCTGCCCGATCCGGACAACTGGATCCTGGTCGGTTCGCTACTCGAAGATCTCCGCCGGGTGCGAGAAGTCATCATTGGCGAGGACGCAGGATGACCATCAAAACCCTCGAGAGCTACGCTCCGTTCGAGCTCATCTCGGATGCCGCCTCGCTCGGTCTCGCCACCACAACGGTTTCGAGCCCACTCGGCACCTGTGTCGCGAGACATCCGCCGCGACGCAGGTCCACTCGAGCAACCCTGTTCCTGCACGGCGCCGCCGGGTCGTGGACCACCTGGACACCTCTGGTGCAGGCCGCGGTCGCCGACCGCATCGACCTCGGCGACATCGTGATCTTCGACCTGCCGGGATGGGGCGACGCGCACCTCGCCGATGGGCCGCTTGACGACCCGGTGCTCGCCATCTGCTCTCTGGTCAAAGACATGGCCGAGGAGCTCGGTTACACCGAGTGGGATCTCGTCGGCCACTCCCTCGGCGGATTCATTGCCCTGCACATGGCTTCGATCTGGCCCCAGGCCGTGCTGTCGGTGGGGATGGTGTCGGGCACGACGTTCTCGATCATTCACTCTGTGGAGCACCCGGTACGGCGCTTCCGTGAGCTACCCGGATTCACAATGCTCTGGCGGGTCATGCAATTTCTCGCGACGCTCGGCCCGGTGGGCTCGGCTCTCGTGCGCGGAGTCGGCGCGATTGGGCTGCTTCGCCCGGCGACATTCCCACTCTTTCGACACTGGCGCGAGGTGCCGAGGACGCAGGGTCACGCCCTGGCGGTGGAGATTCGACCACGGTCATTCGCGACGGCAGCGAGGGTGACGCGGGGCTATGACGCGGATGCGCGCTGGGCCGCCATCGAATGTCCCGTGCGCGCGACAAAGGGCGATCGCGACGTATTTGTGACCCAAGAGGACCTCGACCATCTCGGACGTCTGCTGCCGTCGAGCGTTCGCACGGTCATCACAGACTGCGGCCACTTCGGAGTGGTCGAACGCCCTCGGTCCGTGCTCAGGGCGCTGGGCTACAGCGAGGCCTGAGCGCGGCATGCCCGCCGATTGACAGGAGGTACCGGTCAGTCCGCCAACTCGAGCCAGGTCAGGCTCGCGAATTCGCCCTGGGTCAGTCCAAGAGACTCGGAAAGTCCGGCGACCGCGGTGCGGAACGCGTGCGAATCGGTGCCGTCGCGCACGATGACGTCGACACCCGCGGGACTCAGGCGTGATTTGGTGAAACGGATGACCGCAATGTTCGAATCCTCCGTTGCCCCGATAACCGACCAGCGGCTCGTCATCAGAGAGCGAAGGCGGGTGCCGCGCCAGACGAAGCCATCGGCACGAAAGCGGTCCCTGCCGCAAATGATCCTCTCGACCCCGTCACCCCGCGTGTAGCTGACCACATCGTCGAAGACAAGCGGATCGGCGCTCTTCAGGTCATAGCGAAACCGCGGCCGAAGACGGTCACCACCCAGCCACATCGGGGAGTTCGTCGCGCCGACGCTCCACGTTCCCGGAAGGAGCGCGGCGAGGCCTGCAGCATCCGTTACGAGTGGCATGGCTTCCAACTTAGTTGCAGCGGCTGGGCGTAGCGTTCAATAATGCATGCCATCACTGTCCCCAATCCCGGGGGTACCGATTCCCTCGTCTTCGCGGAACTCCCCGACCCGACCGCCGGTCACGGTGAGGTGCTCATCGAGGTCGCGGCAGCGGGGGTCAACCGAGCCGACATCGGGCAGCGGGAGGGGCATTATCCCTCGCCGACCGGTGCCTCCCCGCTGATGGGAATGGAGGTTTCGGGCATCATTTCTTCGCTCGGCCCCGGTGTGAGCGGCTGGGCGGTGGGCGACCGCGTCTGTGCCCTGCTTCCGGGTGGCGGCTATGCCTCCCTCGCCCTCGCCGCCGAGGGCCAGCTGTTGCCGGTGCCCGACTCCCTCGACCTTGTGGATGCCGCCGGCCTTCCCGAGGCGATCGCGACGGTGTGGTCGAACGTCTTCCTCACCGCGGCGATCCGCGCGGGCGAGACGCTGCTCGTTCACGGTGGATCGAGCGGGATCGGCACTATCGCCATCCAGCTGGCCCGGGCATTCGGCAGCCTCGTTGCTGTGACGGCGGGGTCGACGGCCAAGCTTGCAGCCTGCGAACGACTGGGGGCTGCGATCCTCATCAACTACCGCACGGAGGACTTCGCCGAGCGGATTGCGGAAGCGACCGACGGCCGCGGTGTCGATGTGATCCTCGATTCGATCGGCGGAGGTTACCTCGAGCGCAACCTCGCCGTGCTCGCGCCGCACGGACGCCTCGTCAACATCGCGAATCTCAGCGGCGAGCCCGGCACGCTCGACCTCGGACTGATGATGCGCCGGTGGCTGTCAATCCACGGGTCTACCCTTCGCGCGCGATCCATTGCAGAGAAGGACGAGATCCTCGCGAGCGTGCGCGAGAACGTCTGGCCGCTCGTCACCACCGGTCAGGTAGTGCCGGTGATCGACAGCCGATTCAGCCTCGCTGATGCCGCCAGTGCGCACCAGCGACTTGAATCGTCCGAGCACATCGGCAAACTGCTGCTACTGCCGTAGCTCAGCTTCTGCCGTAGGTCAGGCCCGCACGAGAAGCGACTGCAGCGCATCGGCGAGGGCGGTGGCCCCCGCCTCCGCGTCATCCTGCTCCACGTGCTCCTCCGGCGAGTGCGAGACACCCGTTGGATTGCGCACGAAGAGCATGGCCGTCTCGACCCGGGAGCTCAACACACCCGCATCATGGCCGGCCCCGGTGTCGAGAAGAGGGGATCCCGGCAGGATGCCCGCAAGCCGGTCGCGCAGTCCGGTCCGGAAATGCATGGTTCCAGTCACTGACTCCTCCAGGATCCGCACGGCGCAGCGTTCTTCGGCGACAATACGGTCGGCGTCGGCGGTGATACGCCGCAGAACAGCGGCGGTGGTCGCATCATTCGGATGCCGCAGGTCCAGCCAGAGGTCGACGCTCGAGGCGATCACATTGGTACCGCCAGGCACCGGAGTGAGGCGGCCGACCGTTGCCCGGGACTGCGGGTGGGCCAGAGCAGCTTCGCGCACCGCCACGACGATCCGGGCCGCGGCGACCATCGGGTCGCGACGGTCGGCCATCAGTGTGGTTCCCGCATGGTTACCCTGGCCGGAAACGATGATGCGCCAGCGGCCATGACCGAGGATAGACCGCGCGATGCCCACCGGCTGCGCGAGGTCGACGAGGCCACGACCCTGCTCGACGTGCAGTTCGAGAAAGGTGGCGATCGAGGCGAGTGTTCCGTCGTCCTGCCCGATGAATCGAGGGTCGAGGCCGCTCGCTGCGGCAACTTCGGCGAAGCTCGCGCCATTCTCATCCACAAGACCGCGGGCCCGATCCGGATCGATCGCCCCGGCGAGCAGCCGCGATCCCAGGCAGGCGACGCCGAAGCGTGATCCCTCCTCCTCGGGAAAGACGGCGATCGCGAGCGGTCTCCCTGGAGTGATGCCGCGAGCCCTCAGCTTGTCCAGTGCAACAAGCGCGGAGCAGACACCGAGGGGACCATCGAAGGCACCCCCTCCCGGTACCGAATCGAGATGGCTCCCGGTGACGACGACATCCCCCGCCGAGGCGTCGCCCAGTATCGCCCAGAGGATGCCGTTCAGATCGGTGTGCACGTCGAGGTCGCGCCGCTCGGCATGCGCGGTGAACCAGACCCCGAGATCTCGCTCGGCCGTCGAGAATACCGGGCGGGAGTACCCTCCACGCTGGCGGTCCCGACCCACATCCGCAATCTCGGCGAGGAGTCCGGAGACCGTATCTGTCGAACGGGGCTCTGGCATGGTCCCCACGATAGTGCGAGGCCCCAAGGCTCACGGAAGTAACATGAGCGAATGCCTCGAATTCTCGCCGCGCTGGCCCTCTCGAGCCACCCGGGGCCGAGTGTCGCGGTGGGTGCGGTCGCGGTCGTGCTCGGGATCGCGGTTGGGCTTGATCCGCTGCACGTCGCGATCCTCGGCGTCGCAATCCTGCTCGGCCAGCTCTCGGTGGGGCTCTCCAACGACTGGATCGACGCCGAGCGGGATCGCGCCGTCGGGCGCACCGACAAGCCGGTGGCGGCGGGCCGGGTGAGTGTCGGCACGGTGCGGGCGGCTTCATTCGTCACGGCGGTGGCGGCGATCCTACTCACGTTGCCACTCGGGCTGCTTGCCACGCTCGCCCACACAGTCTTCATCCTCTCGGCCTGGAGCTACAACCTCGGCCTGAAGAACACCCCGGTGTCGGTGCTTCCCTACATTGTGAGCTTCGGGCTGCTGCCGATGATCGCGACACTCGCCCGGCCGGTGCCTGCGGCTGCCGCCGCGTGGGCGCTCGCGCTCGGCGCACTGCTCGGGGTCGCTGCACACTTCGCCAACGTGCTGCCCGATCTCGACGACGACGCCCGCACGGGTATCGCCGGGCTGCCGCATCGGATCGGACGCACCGCATCCGGAGTCGTGATCTGGACATCGCTCGCCGCCGGAGCTGCGGCGGCGTTCTTCGGTCCGGCGGGCGACAAGACCGCACTCCAGTGGATCGGGCTCGCGCTGACGCTGCTGCTCGCGGTGGCCATTGCCGTCGTGCTGAGACGCTCGCCGACCCGCCTGCTCTTTCAGTTGATCATCGCCGCCGCGCTCGTGAACGTCGTGCTGCTGTCGTTCAGTGGACCACGCCTACTCGCCTGACGCAACGCCCTCCGCACCTCGCACCGGTGCCTTCTCGACGAAGTTGCGGATGCCGATCCACGAGGTCGCCCCACCGAGCATGAGCAGGATCGCAGTGACGACCATCCCCCGCTGGAATCCCTCGACGCCGAGTTGCGGTCCGACGATGAGCCCGATGAAGGCGATCGCGACGAGCCCGGCGACCCGCGAGACCGCATTGTTGATCGCGGAGCCGATGCCGGCCTGGCGTTCGTCGATAGCCCCGAGGATGGCGCTGGTGAGAGGGGCGACGGTGATTGTCATCCCGATCCCAAAGAAAATGACGCCAGGCAGGATCTGCGTCCAGTAGTCGGGATGGGCCCCGGCAAACACGTAGAGGAAGAAGCCGACCGCGGCGATCAGCGGCCCGGCCGTCATGAACAGGCGCGGGCCTCGTTTGCCAGCCAGGGAACCGATTCGGCTGGAAAACAGGATGCTGATGATCGTGACCGGTAGCGTCGCCAGCCCGGCGAGAGTCGCCGGGTAGCCAGCCACCTGCTGCAAATACACCGCGAGGAGGAAGCCGCCGAGCGAGAGTGCGGCATAGACGAAAGTGGTGGTGACGTTGCCCCAGGCGAAGTTTCGCACTGTGAAGAGCGCGAGCGGCATCATCGGCTGCTTCGCCGTGCGCTCGCGCCAGAGGAAGGCGGCGAAGCACAGGATGCCGAAGCCCAACGGGAGAAAAATGACCGGGCTCCCCCAGCCGTAGTGTCCCTGCTCGATGAGGGCAAAGACCGGCAGGCCGAGCCCCAGCACTCCGAGCACGGCGCCGGGGTAGTCGATAGCGACGCCCTTCTCACGCTCGTCTTTCTGCTTCAGCACGGCCAGCAGAGCGAGAGTGACGGCGATCGGCAGCACATTGATCGCGAAAACGAGGCGCCAGCTGGCGAGATCGACGAAGAGGCCGCCGAGAAGCGGCCCGAGAATGAAGGCCGCGCTGGTGAATCCGGTCCATTGCCCGATGGCCTTCGCCTGTGCCGGCCCACGGAAATTGGAAAGGATGATCGCGAGCGAGCTCGGCACGAGCAGTGCTCCAGCCACTCCCTGCACTCCTCGCGCGATGATCAGGAATTCCGCGGTCGGGGCCACCGCACAGAGCAGCGAGCCCACGCCGAAGCCGATGAGCCCGGTGCGCAGGATGACGATGCGGCCGTAGAGGTCTGACAGCGATCCCGCGACGAGAATGAGCGATCCGAGGGAGATCAGGTAGGCGTCGACCACCCACTGCTGGGTGCTGATGCCGCCACCGAGATCTCGGATGATGGCGGGAAGCGCCACGGTGATGACCGAACCGTCGAGGAACGCGACGAACGAGGCGAGCACGGCAATGGCCAACACGAGTTTCTGGCGCTTCTCCACCGGCGCCATTCTTCTACCTGCCCAACGCGACGGCACGCTCGACCTCGGCAAAAAGGGCCGGGGATGCGAGCGGACGGAAATGCCCAACCATCGAGAGGCAGACGTTCGTCGCCCCTTCGAGCTCGCTGCCGCCGGGAATGAGCGGATCGAGACGGCTGTAGATGGAGGTGATGCGCACGTTCGCCGCGCGGTTGGCCGCGAGCGTCATCACCGTCTCGTCTCGCGGAGAGAACGCGCGGAGAGTACGCACCGGCGCCCAGTCGGCGAGCGTAGAGCCGCCAAAGGGAGAATTAATGGCGACAAGCCTGTCGATTCTGCCCGCGCGGTCATCCATCACCATCATGTGCTTGGCGATGAGACCGCCCTTGCTGTGCGCGACGATAACCACTCCGGTGAGATTTTTCTGGTCGAGGTAGCGCTGGGCGAGCTCGGCGGAGGCGACGATCGACAGTCGGTTATAGCCCAGTTCGCGCACCGTATGGATCGGATGCCCGAGGGCGTTGAGCCGATCCGCCACCGGCCGGAGGAACTGCCAGGTCTCATACACGCCAGGGAGCAGCAGCACGGGTGCGAGCTCTCCCCGGTAATAACTCGCGCTCGGCGCGCGCCTGACGAGGTTCTTCGCCTGCGCTCGTATCTGGTAGAGCCGGTCGGCGACAGCGGCTCCGGCATCCCGTGCCGTGATCATGGGAGACCAGTCATGCGGGCTCGTTAGCGATCAGTGACGCGAAACGCACCGGCGCGAAGAAACAGCGGATTCCGCACCGCACGAGGCAGCCAGTCACGAGGTTGTCAATCGCGAGGTTGAGAGGGGAGCGCGTCGACTCCATCGAGCTGCCCCTCACCAGCGCCGTCGCCGTCGTACTCTCGCGCCGGTCGGGCGGGTTCACGGTCGGCGCAATGAGCACGCGCCGGTCGCTGATCTCAGGCGAGTCGGACGCGAACTTCGTTACGACCGGGGTGCCAATCGAGTGCCCAGCGAGCATGGGGTTCCCGACACCCGCCCTCTGCGGGAAGGCGCAGAGCACATCCGCATTCAGCGGGATCGAGACATCCCGTTTCGGGCCCGGCGCCGCTCCCAAGCCTGGGAGATCGATGCGTACCACCTCGCCGCATTTCGTCGGCTGCTCGGCGAGGGGATGGACGTAGCGGGAGGACACCGCAATGCCCTGCACGAGAACGGAGGGGCGGGGGGTGACCGAGACTGCCGAGCCGGCAAGACGTGCGATGACCACACTGAAATCGTCGGAGAGCAGCGGGCTGGAGTGGTGACTGACCACACCCCGGTTCCGCATCCGTTCGCCAACGCGGAGGTCATTCGTGGTCACGGGGTCGACTCTACGCGGGCCGGGTGACCCACAACTGTGTCGTGCGCGAATCGGGCCGGTCGATGAGGAGCCCTGCCCGAGCGCGTCCGATTGCGGAGCTGGTGAATCTGCGCATGATCCGCAGCTTTTCAGAGCAATTGATGGGAGTACACCCGACTGCACCCGGATCGGCGCACGTATGCGGGTAGAGAGGGAATGCTCCCCCGGGAGAAAGTAGGCTCGTGACATCCCAATAAGTGAAGGTAGGCACCATGGGTCCGGCGACCATCAGCCAGGAGGCGGATGACTTCACGGTCGATTTCAACCGCCGCATCGGTGAACGATTGACCGCCGTGTTCGCCACCGAGCAAGCCCGGCTGCGCTCGGAGGGGATACCGGTCGTCTCGGTCGCTCTCGGAGCGAACCTCCCGAATGCACCACTGCTCGATGCGCACGGATCTCCGGCCTGGCTCTACGACGCGCTCGGGAGCGACGCCGCGGTTATCGTCTTCTACCGGGGGGCCTGGTGCCCGTACTGCAACCTCGCGCTCGCTCATTACCAGAGAGAGCTTCTGCCCCGCCTGCTCGAGCGCGGTCTCGGCCTTGTCGCGATCAGCCCCCAGACACCGACCTCATCGAACCTGTCGATCGCCGAGGGAGCCCTCGAATTCATGGTGCTCTCCGATCCGGCGAACTTTCTGGCCACTGCGCTCGGAATTCTCACGGAACCGACCCCGGAGGTTCGCATCGCCCAGACCGAACTCGGATTCGACCTTGCCGACAGCAATGCGGATGACACTGGCGGCATCCCCTTCCCCACCGTCCTGGTTGTCGACTCCGATCGCATCGTGCGGTTTGCCGACGTGCAGGTGGACTACACCAGGCGCACCGAGGTGCCAGACATCCTCGCGGCGGTCGACGCACTCGAACAGCGCAGAAGTTGAGTGAAAAGCAAGTTGCCTAGCGCAGAAGTCGGCCAAGAGACTCGATTTCGCCGGTGCTGAGGCCACTCTCCCGCAGGTAGGCCTCCACATCGAGAGACTCTAGCCAGGCGAGCAGGGCTGGCCGTCGGCTGGCGATGCGCTCCTCCATCACCTCGGCCGAATGGGCCGTCTCCGTGGTGAGGCCTGGCGCGACACCGAGCGCCGAATTGAAACGGATGGCGGCGGCAACGTAGTCGTCGGCGATCGCCTCCGGCGTGACTCTCGCCAGGCTCAGCAGCATTGATATCACCATTCCGGTGCGGTCTCGGCCAGCGGCGCAATGTACGAGAACGGCACCCTCTGCCTCCGCAATCTCGCGAAACACCTCGGCAAACTTCTCGGGATACAGCCCGATATTGTCGGCATAGGAGACCGGGTGATCGAGCCACGGGCCGCAGATTTCGATGAACTGTGGGTCGTCCGGATCTTCCGTGGGGCAGGAGACGAATCGGATGCCCGCCCTCGCGTCGGCATCAACGGCCGGTTTCTCGGTGTCACGAGCGGTTTCCCCCGGATTCCGCAGGTCGATTACTGTCCTGACGCCCGCGGCCCGCGCCCTACGCCAGCCGCCGGTCGTGATGTAATCCGGGCCGCCCGAGCGGAACACGCGACCCGGCCGGGTGACTCCCCCGTCGCGGAGGTCGAGGCCCCCGACATCCGCGAGATTGAAGGAGCCCTGCCACGTCGGTTGGTCGCGCCCGGTGAAGGTCGTCATGGGTGACGATCCTAACGAGGCGGTTTCGGTTGCACGACTCCGTCTCCCACCTTCCACTTTTGCGACCACCGCCGTGTTCTCACACGGAGGTGGTGAGAAAAACGGGAGGTAGTTGGGGAGGAACGGGGAGGACGGGAGGTGGTTGGGGAGGAACCGCAGTGGGCGCTACAGCATCCCGACCGCGGTGACCCGCACGACGGCCACCCCGGCGGCGTTGGATTCGGCGAGATCGACCGTGGCCGAGATTCCCCAGTCGTGGTCGCCGGCCGGATCCTCGAAGATCTGCCGGACGGTCCAGCCGGTGGATCCCTCATCCACCATGAGCATCGCAGAACTGCGGGCGTCACCGCCGGTGCCGAGGGTGTCGTGAGCGTCGAAGTAGGCGTCCATCGCGTCTGCCCAGGCATCGGCGTCGAAGCCCGACGCGGCATCCAGCTCGCCAAGCTGCTCATAATCCTCCCGGGCGGCGAGCTGCACCCGTCGGAACAACTCGTTGCGCACCAGGATGCGGAACGCGCGGATGTTCGTCGTGACGCCCTTCGGTGCCGGCGGCCGGACCGGGGCGGATGCCTCGATTGCCACTCCGTCAATAAGAACCGCGGGATTGATGAGCTGCTCCCACTCGTCGAGGAGGCTCGAGTCGACCTGGCGCACCAGTTCGCCGAGCCACTCGATCAGGTCGAGTAGTTCCTCCGTCTTGGCTTCGTCCGGGATGGTCTGGCGGGCCGCCCTGTACGCGTCAGAGAGATAGCGCAGCACCAGCCCTTCGGAGCGATTGAGTTTGTAGAAACCGATGTAGTCGTTGAAGGTCATCGCGCGTTCGTAGAGGTCGCGCACGACGGACTTTGGGCTGAGTTCGAAGTCGCCGACCCACGGTTGTGACGCACGATAGGTCTGGAAAGCGGCATCCAAAAGCTCCTCGAGCGGCTTCGGCCAGGTCACCTGTTCGAGCAGCTCCATGCGCTGGTCGTACTCGATTCCTTCACTTTTCATCGCCGCGACCGCTTCGCCGCGGGCCATGAACTGCTGCGCGGAGAGGATGGGTCGGGGGTCGTCGAGGGTGGCCTCGAGCACCGAGATGAGGTCGAGGGCGTAGGTGGGCGATGTCTGCACGGCGCCTTCTGCCGGCTGCAACAGGTCGAAGACGGCAAGCGCGAACGGTGAGAGCGGCTGGTTGAGCGCGAAGTTCTGCTGCAGGTCCACGGTGAGGCTGATCTCTCCCCCGGCCGACTGGTTCACGATCTCCGCGGTGCGCAGCGTGCGATAGATCGCCAGCGCCTGGCGGGCGAGTTCACGCTGTCGCGGCCTCGGCTCGTGGTTGTTCTCGATCAGCTCCCGCAGCTCGTCGAACGGCTTGCCGCCACGGCCGATCACGTTGAGCACCATCGAATGACTCACCTGCATGCTCGACGTCAGGGTCTCCGGTTGCGCTGCGACGAGACGGGCGAAGCTCGGCTCCCCCCATGACACGAATCCGTCGGGAGCCCGCTTGCGCACGATCTTCTTGATCTTCTTCGGGTCGTCCCCGGCCTTGGCGAGCAGCCGAGCATTCTCGGTCTCGTGATCCGGTGCCTGCACGATCACGGTTCCCGCCGTATCGAAGCCGGCGCGACCCGCGCGACCGGAGATCTGATGGAACTCCCTGGCACTGAGCTGGCGCATCTTCGTGCCGTCGAACTTGGTGAGCGCCGTGAGCAGCACGGTGCGGATGGGCACATTGATGCCAACCCCGAGGGTGTCCGTGCCGCAGATCACCTTGAGCAGTCCCTGCTGGGCAAGCTGCTCCACGAGCCGACGGTACTTCGGCAGCATCCCGGCATGGTGCACCCCGATACCGGAGCGGATGAGGCGGCTGAGGGTGCGCCCGAAGTTGGTCGTGAAGCGGAAATCGCCGATGGCATCTGCGATCTCGTCCCGTTGCTCGCGGGTTGCGATCTTGACGCTGGTGAGCGCCTGCGCACGCTCGAGGGCGGCCAGCTGGGAGAAGTGCACGATATAAATCGGCGCCTGCCCGGTGGCGAGCAGGTCTTCGACGGTTTCGTGCACCGGAGTGGTGGCGTAGGAGTAGTGCAGCGGAACGGGCCGGTCGACTCCGGTCACGACCGCGGTCTCGCGGCTGTTGCGCTTCGACAGGTCGGCCGCGAGCCACTCGACGTCCCCGAGCGTCGCCGACATCAGGATGAACTGCACGGCAGGCAGGGTGAGCAGCGGCACCTGCCAAGCCCAGCCGCGCTCCGGGTCGGAGTAAAAGTGGAACTCGTCCATCACCACCTGGTCGACCGGGGCATCCGTTCCGTGGCGCAGAGCGAGATTGGCCAGGATCTCGGCGGTGCAGCAGATGATCGGAGCCTCGGCGTTGACACTCGAATCCCCGGTGACCATGCCAACGTTCTCGGCGCCGAAGATGTCGACGAGGGCG
This sequence comes from Glaciihabitans sp. GrIS 2.15, assembly GCF_035984695.1. Taxonomy (NCBI): domain Bacteria; kingdom Bacillati; phylum Actinomycetota; class Actinomycetes; order Micrococcales; family Microbacteriaceae; genus Glaciihabitans; species Glaciihabitans sp. GrIS 2.15. Next base: position 365,396 of record NZ_JAXCHU010000001.1, on the reverse strand, counting down.
AAGAACTTCTCGGAGACGAGGGCCTTGATCGGCGCCGTGTAGAACGTGCGCTGCCCCTGTGCGAGAGCAGCGAAATGGGCCGCGATCGCGACAAGCGACTTGCCCGTGCCGGTGGGGGTGCTGAGGATCAGGTTGGCGCCGGAGACGATCTCGATGAGCGCCTCGTCCTGGGCCGGGTAGAGGGTCAGACCTCGCCCGGTCACCCACTCCACGAACTGCTCGTAGACGGCATCCGGGTCGTAGGTCGCAGCGGCACGGACCGGGGCCAGCCGATCGAGGAGCCGGTCAGGCATGCTGCTCGGCGACCATCGAATAGATGTGCTCGACGTAGGCCCAAAAGCCCGGGACATCCAGGGTCACCGGCACGATGGCATTCGGGAAGGGCGAGTTGAAGTCGACAACAGTCATGCCGCTGGTGAACTCCCCGGTGGTCTCCACCTGCACACGGGCCGGCCGCGACGCGAAGAGGTCCGGTCGCGCGACGTGGGCGACAGCGCAGACGTCGTGCACGGCCTGACCATCCCCGATGCTGTCGTTCGCTCCGGCCTGATTCGCCCAGGCCTGATTCGCCCCGGCCCAAAAGGTGGCAAGAGGCAGGATGAGCTCGTGCGCGAGCACTCCCAATCGGCCAAGGCGCTCGACAACCGGGCCGGTGGCCGTGGCCTGAAGCGTGAGGTCGAGTCCGACCATGACCACCTGCCAATCGGCGTCGAACACCATCCGAGCGGCCGCCGGGTCGGCGTAGATGTTGAACTCGGCCGCGGGGGTGGCGTTGCCGCGGGTGAAGGATCCGCCCATGATCGTGAAGGAGGCGACCAAGCGAGCGATCGCCGGTTCTTTCTGGAGGGCGAGGGCGATGTTGGTGAGTGGGCCGGTCGCAACCAGGTGGACAGCTCCCGGCGTGGCCCGTACCGTCTCGATGATGAAGTCGACGGCGTGCCGGTCGTCCACGCCGAGGATCGGCTCCGGTAGCACGGTTCTGCCGAGTCCCGACTCTCCGTGCACGTGACTGGCGCTGCGCGTCTCGCCGCCCAGCGGCTGGCTGGAGCCGGCGGCAACGGGAACCTTCTCGAAGTGCAGGTATTCGCGCAGTGCCAGTGCATTCCGGGTCGTCAGCGGCAGTCCCACGTTGCCGCCGACGGTCGTGACACCCACCAGCTCGATGTTCGGATCCCCGTGCGCGAGCAGCAGGGCGAGCGCGTCATCGAGGCCCGGGTCGCAATCGAGCAGGATCTTCTTGGGCATGGGTCAACCGTGCCACATCTCTCCACGCCCTGCCGCAGCACGGAGCCGCACTACGGTTGGGCCATGGACATCGTGCTGCTCTTCGTTGTGTTGCTCGGGGCGATCGGTGTCACCGCTCTCGCCAAGCGGAAGGGGCTGCAGCCAGCCCTCATCATCGTGGTCGTTGGCTTCGGAGTCTCCTTCATCCCCGGTGTGCCGCGCCTTGCGGTGTCGAGCGAACTCATCCTCGGTGTGGTTTTGCCCCCGCTTCTCTACTCGGCGGCGCTCAACTTCTCGATGTTTCGCTTCCTGCGCAATCTCCGCCCGATCCTCGGCCTCGGGGTAAGCCTCGTGATCATCACCGCGATCGCGGTCGGTTTCGTCGCCTCCGCGATCGTGCCGGGACTCGCTTTGGGCACTGCCATCCTGCTCGGAGCGGTGGTGGCTCCCCCGGATGCCGTCACCGCGGCCGCGATCGGCAATAAACTCGGCCTGCCGCGCCGGGTGATGGACATCCTCACCGGTGAGAGCCTGGTGAACGACGCCGCCGCCCTCACGCTGTTCACCATCGCGGTCTCCGCGATCGCTGGCACGCACACCCTGTTCGCCAATCCGGTGCTTCTCTTCGCCTACGCGGCGATCGTCGGCGCCCTCCTCGGCGTGGCGCTCGGGGTGATGGCAAACATCCTGCGCCGCTTTCTTGGCAACGCCGGGCTGGAGACGGTGCTCGGGATTATGCTGCCATTCGCCGCCTACTTCATCGCCGAACAGCTCGAAGCCTCCGGGGTCCTTGCCGTGGTTTTTGCCGCATTCGCCGTCGGTGGAGCGAACAACCGGGTTGGGTACCAGACTCGACTGCAGGAGAAGCAAGTCTGGTCGTCGTTCGACGTGCTGCTCGAAGCCTTCGTCTTCGCCTACATGGGACTGCAGTTGCGATTCGTGGTGGGGGATGTCGTCGAGGCCAAGCTCCCCGTCGGGCTCGTCTTCGCCCTTGGCGGCGTCATCCTGCTGCTTGTGATGCTGGTGCGGCCGGTGTTCGTCTCCGCGCTCTACGCCCAGGGTGCCCTGCAGAAGCGCGGATTCGAGAAACGCCGAGCCGGCAGCAAACGCTTCCGGCAACGACTCGAACGCGCGGCAGCGACCCGACGCAACCGCGGCAGGCCCCCGCGACGAGACTTCGAGCCGATGACAGTGCCGGAGGCCGTCGTCGTCTCGTGGGCGGGGATGCGGGGTGTGGTCACGATCGCCGCCGCCGGCGCCATCCCGCTCAGCACCAACACCGGCGAGGCGTTCCTCGGCCGCGCCCTCATCCAGGCCGTCGCCTTCACTGTGGCAGTCGGCACCCTGATCATCCAGGGGGCGACCCTGCCCGCGCTGATCCGCCGTCTCCGCCTTCCCAGCGACGACGCCACGCGACGCGAGAATGACGCACGAGTGTTGGAGGTCGTGCGTGCCGCGTCCGGAAGGGTGGTGGCAGAGTTCACGAGCTCCCCTCCCCCGGGAATCGCTCCCGAGATGCTCGAGCAGTTCCGCATGATCGCAGAGCAGCGCACGAAAGCGGCCGCCCGGCAGGAGGGGCCGGATCTCGAGGGCTCCGCCGTGTTCGACACCCTGCTGCTGACTCTCCTCCGGGCCCAGCGTGAGGCAGTACTCGCCGAGCGCAACCGAGGCACACTCGATCCGAATGCCGTTGACACCCTGATCGAGAGGCTGGACTACCAGGAGGCAGCGGTAGCCTCCCGCATCGAGAACCGTCTGTAGTTGCGCTCACCCGGCGTCGCTGATGCGCGAATCGACGATTCTCGGAATGCGGCCGAACCACGGTGCTCCAATCACTGCGGCCGCCCCGATGAGCAGGATCACCAAGAGCAGGACATTTCCGCGACCCGCCACAGTCAGCCCGAGCACCAGTGCAAGTGACACCGGAACCCGCACCAGAAGCCCCCACACCCGCAGCCGCGGAACTGCGATTCGGTCGTAGCGACAGCTCGCGAGCTGCCGCTCGAACTTCTGCCAGAGCGCGGCGTTGATCCAGAGCAGGAGAGCAGTGGCCCCGGCGACGACGACGAAATAGGGCACCCAGGAGAAGGTGAACACCCCGGCCAGTGGGCTTTCGCCGGCCCTCACCTGCAGCAGCCACCTGAGCGCCGCGGTGACGATATCCGCCGGTCCCCGCGTAATCAGCCCGAAGAGATCGGCGAGTGTCGGCACGAAGAAGCAGAGAGCCGCGAGGGTGAGCACGAGCAGTCGATTGAGTCCGAGCTCCTTCACCGCACGCACATGGAGCCGATTCTGCTCCGCGCTCGCCGCCGCGAGAGGACGGACAGCGGCGCTCTCCGATGTCGGTGACGCGTCCAGAGTCTCGAGGCCGAGCACGATTCGGGCGAGCGGATCGATCACCTGCACGATGTTCGCCGAATACGACTGGTGGTCAGTGAAAGCGGACGCGGTGTTGTGCACGGGATGCTCCTCCGGCCCGAGCTCGGAAGATTCGGCGTATGGGTGAACGGCCGCGCCCGCCGACCGCACCGACGGCGTGTAGCTCGCCGCCCAGCGAGTGCGCCGAGCCGCTGGACCAGTGGATGTCGGGCCGGAGGGAATGACATCCCAGGTCGCGAAGAAATCCACCCAACGCGGGCGGATAGCCGCATCCATCCCGGCCCACGCCCGCACCGGATTGAGCTTCACCGATAATCCGGGCCCCGCGAGTTCACTCGGGGTCTGGCGGTGTGAGGTAAAGCTTGGTGCCCCGAGAAGCGACAGTGCACTGCCGAGGGTGGCGAAGGTATCCACTCGAAGCTCTGGGCTGTCGATGGCATCGCCGAAGAGCAGGTTCGCGGTGATCGCCGCGCCTTCGGAATGAGCAAGGACGATGACGCGATCGGAATCCTCCGCCCTGGTGCGTGCGGAGGACACCGCATCGGCGACGACTTGGCGCATGGCGGCCGCCCGCGTCGGGCGTTGGGTCCAGGCGGGCACGTCGCCGACGAAATCCACGAGGACATCCACCACCGGTTTGAGGAGTGTGCCGACGAAGGGAAACAGGAGCAGCGGTCCGGACACAGCGAGGAAGACCACGGCGACGAGGGTGAGAATGCCGACGACGATCCACAGCGCCGAGATCGCCACCACTGCCACCACCCTTCCGATACCCCAGAAGCCGCGCGAGGTCACCCAAAAGACGGTGCTGAGGTAACGGAGCAGCCGCCAGACTGCCCGAAAGACAAAATTCAGACCCCAGGTGAAGATCTGGGTGCGGGACAGCGGTAGAAACGCCTCCGACCAGCGGGCCTCGGTGATGTGCACTGTCACCCGGCGGAGGTGCGCTTCGAGATCGAGGAACTGGATGCTCGCAGTCACCTCGTCGCACTCGGTGCCAAGCACGACGGCGCCGAACTCGATCGTCGTCGGCTCGCCCTGAGAGTCATCGCCGGCTTCGGCGATCCCTGGCTCCGGAGCAGCGTGTATCCGCTCCACCGATGCGAGCAATGTGGACTCTTCCGCCATCTTCTGGGCCGCGGCCGAAGCCCCGTTCTCGGTCGGATTTCCCTTGGCTAGCCAATCCATCCTCTGCAGCACCGGTTCGGCCCACTCGAGCAAGGTCTGGCCGGCGATCTGTCGACCCATGCCGTGGACGACCACCAGTTCGACCCTGCTGACTTCGTGCGACGTCGCCCCGGTCGCAACCAGATCGGATTCAGAGTCGATCACGTGGTGTACCTCCGGTCGAAACGGGGAGCGAGTGCCGCACCCGTGGCAACGGGGTGTCCACACAGTAGTACCGCGACCCCGCTCGCAACCAGACCCCGCGCCTCGCCGACATCAACGGTCGCTTAGAATCTTGTGTGCCTTCGAACAGCAGTGCCGACTCGAGCGGTGCCATCGACCCGACCGAGCTGCAGGTGACCCTTCGCGTACTCGCCGCGATGGACGCCATCGACGAGGAACACCCCGACTTCGTAGCCGTGCGCCAGGCCACCGCGCGCATGTTCAAGTCGGTGAAGCGCAACCGACGGCTCGAGAAGCGAGCCGTCATCGCCGAGGCCGACCGGGCCGTAGTGGCCAGCACCGCAACCGGTGCCCCCGACCGTATCGACGACGAGACCCGCGGCATCCCGTTGGCCATCACGGTCGCGGCGCCCACCGCCGGCACCCTGCTCAAATCGCGCCCGTGTTACATCTGCAAGCAGCATTACACGCAGGTCGACGCCTTCTACCACCAGCTCTGCCCGGACTGCGCCGCGCTCAATCACGCCAGGCGGGATGCCCGAACGGATCTCACCGGAAAAACCGCTCTGCTCACCGGCGGCCGCGCAAAGATCGGCATGTACATCGCCCTTCGGCTGCTGCGGGATGGCGCGCACACCACGATCACGACGCGATTCCCCCGCGATGCCGTGCGTCGATTCGCATCCCTGCCGGATGCGAGCGAGTGGCTGCACCGCCTGCGCGTCGTCGGAATCGACCTGCGCGACCCGGCCCAGGTGATCGGACTCACCGACGCGATGATCGAGGCTGGCCCGCTCGACATCCTCATCAATAACGCGGCCCAGACGGTGCGACGCTCCCCCGGCTCCTACGCTCCGTTGGCGGATGCCGAAAACTCGCCGCTACCGGATGGCCCGCTCCCCGAGCTACTCACCTTCGGCCACACGAACGATGCCCACCCGCAGGCGCTCGCGGCATCGGTGGGCTCGCATCCGATCCTCGCCAACGCCGGTGGGCTCAGTGCTGCGGAGCTCACCGAACTGGCCCTGGCTGCCGGTTCCTCCTCCCTCGCCCGCCTGGCCGCTGGCACCGCGATCGATGCCGGTGGCCTCGTGCCCGACGAGCACGACCAGAACAGCTGGACCCAATTGGTGCACGAGGTTGACCCGCTCGAGATGCTCGAGGTGCAACTCGCCAACGTCACGGCGCCGTTCCTGCTGGTGTCCCGCCTGAGGCCGGCGATGGCGGCGTCGGCTGCCCGTCGAAAGTACATCGTCAATGTCTCGGCAATGGAGGGACAGTTCGGTCGGGGCTACAAGGGTCCGGGGCATCCGCACACCAACATGGCCAAGGCCTCGCTCAACATGCTCACGCGAACCAGCGCGAAGGAGATGCTGGAGACCGACGACATCCTGATGACGAGCGTCGACACGGGTTGGATCACCGACGAGCGGCCGCATTTCACCAAGATCCGGTTAGCGGAGGAGGGCTTCCACGCCCCTCTCGACCTCGTGGACGGCGCGGCACGCGTCTACGACCCGATCGTGCGCGGCGAGGCGGGCGAAGACCTCTCCGGGATCTTTCTGAAGGACTACGCGCCCGCCGCCTGGTAGCTTCCACGACAGCTGCGGACTTCTCAGCCTCACGCTTTCCTCGACAGTGATGTTCTTCTATCGGGTGGTCGAGCCGACCCTCTCTGACCGGTTCGCGGCCGGCGCGTGCCGCTCGAGAAACTCGAAGACCTCGGTGCTGTCGACGCCGGGAAACGCCCCGCTCGGCATCGCCGCAAGCAATGACGAGTTGAGGCGCGCACTCGGCCAGGAGTGTTTATCCCACTTGGTGGCGAGGACGCTCGGCGGCAGGCGACAGCACGAGGGGTCAGGGCAGGTCGAGGTGAATCGATTCTCGGTGTCGCGCCCTCGGAAGAACTTCGCCTGGGCAAATTGCGTGCCAACACTCACCGAGAATTGGCCGCCCGGTGCTGATTGGATGCGTGAAGTGCACCAGTACGTACCGGCCGGCTTGTCGGTGTACTGGTGATAGGGGCTGAAGCGGTCAGCCACGTCGAAGACGCGGCGCGCGCTCCAGAAACGGCAGACGACCTGTCCCTCTACCGCGCCGAGGGCATCCGTCGGCAGCGTCACGCTGTCATTCTCATAGGCCTTCGACACCGTGCCGCTTTCATGCACCTTGAGAAAATGCACCGGGATGCCGAGATGCTGGGTCGAAAGATTGGTGAAGCGGTGGGCTGCGGTCTCGTAGCTCACCCCGAAGGCGTCGCGGAGGTCTTCCACCGAGAGCTCGCGGGCGAGCTTCGCCCGGGTGAGGAGCTCGACGGCACTCTTCTCGGGCACAAGCAGGGCGGCCGCTAGATAGTTGGACTGCACGCGCTGGTCGAGGAAGTCGGCATAGTTACTTGGTTCCTCATGCCCGAGAACGTGGCTGGCGAGGGCCTGCAAGACAACCGACCGCGGATCGGCGTCCGCGCTCGCTCCCTGTGGCACGTAGATCCTGCCGTTATTGAGGTCGGTGATCGATCGCGTGGATCCGGGCAGGTCCGCAACAGAGTGAAGCGCAAAACCGAGGTGGGTACCCAGATCGGCTGCGACCCGCTGGGACAGCGGCCCACCGGTATGCCCGACGGCCGCGAGCAGCCCCCGTGCCACATCCTCGAGCTCGGCGAAGTAGTTGTTGCGTCGTCGCATGGCCTTCCGCAGCTCGGTGTTGGCGCGCCGGGCCTCCTCCGGCGTTGCCGCGCGCTCGCTGTGTACCCGCTCGAGTTCGCGGTAGAGACCGAGGATCGCCTCGATCGCCTCGTCGCTCATCGCCTTCCGCACCGCGAGCTTTGGCAGTCCGAGCGAAGCGTAGAGGGGTCCGCGCTGTACGCGTTCGAGAGCGATCTCGAGCGCCGCACGGCCGGTGGGCGGCTCAGAGCTCAGCAGCTGGTCGATCGACACGTCGAGAGCGCGGGCGAAACGTTGCAGTTCCCCGAGTTTGAGTTCGCGCCTGCCGTTCTCGATGACCGACACCTGGGAGGCCGCGCGCCCGATCGCGACCCCCATTTCGTCAAGGGTCATCCGCCGAGAAGTGCGCAGTTGCCGGATGCGTCGACCGATCGTCAGTGAATCGAGCATGTCTTCATCCTCGAGCGAGTCGAACGGCCGCGGTCCCATGGGCTCAGGATGACACGGGAACTTCTTGCCGTAAATAGAAGAAACACAGAATTTCTGCCATGAATTGTGGAACAGAGCACCCTGATTGGCCGCATCGTGGGTTTTACGAAGCCAACGAAGGAGCACGATGACCAGCCACCCGGGTGACCAAGACCAGACCGCCACCGAGCTCGAGACGCAGTGGAAGACCGACGCACGCTGGAACGGAGTCGAACGGGACTACACGGCGGAAGACGTGATCGCGCTACGGGGCAGCGTCCAGGAGGAGCACACCCTCGCCCGCCGCGGGTCGGAGCGGCTGTGGAGTCTTCTGCAGTCCGAGGAGTGGGTGCCCGCGCTCGGCGCCCTCACCGGCAACCAGGCCGTTCAGCAGGTGCGCGCCGGCCTCAAAGCCATCTATCTCAGCGGCTGGCAGGTTGCCGCCGATGCAAATCTCTCCGGACAGACCTACCCCGACCAGAGCCTCTATCCTGCCAACTCGGTGCCGAATGTCGTGCGACGCATCAACAACGCGCTGCTGCGCGCCGACCAGATTGAGACCTCGGAAGGTAATCGAACGACCGAGTGGCTCGCACCCATCGTCGCGGATGCCGAAGCCGGTTTCGGCGGCCCGCTGAATGCCTACGAGCTGATGAGCTCGATGATCGCGGCGGGAGCCGCTGGCGTGCACTGGGAGGACCAGCTCGCGAGCGAAAAGAAGTGCGGTCATATGGGCGGCAAGGTACTAATCCCCACTGGCCAGCACATCCGCACCCTCAATGCCGCGCGCCTCGCAGCCGACGTCGCGGGCGTACCGACGATCGTCATCGCCCGCACCGACTCACTCGCCGCCACCCTCGTCACCAGCGACGTCGACGAACGCGACCGCCCGTTCCTCGATGGCACGCGCACACCGGAGGGCTTCTATGGCACTCATCCCGGCATCGAGACCGTGCTTTCTCGCGGCCACGCCTACGCCCCCTATGCCGACCTGCTCTGGGTCGAGTCCTCGGAGCCCGACCTGAACCTTGCCCGCACCTTCGCCGAGAGCATCCACAAGGAATTCCCCGGCAAAAAACTCGCCTACAACTGCTCGCCGTCGTTCAACTGGAAGAGCCACCTCGATGACGCCCAGATCGCGACCTTCCAGCGCGAACTCGCGGCAATGGGCTACGCATTCCAGTTCATCACCCTCGCCGGGTTCCACGCCCTCAACCATTCCATGTACACGCTCGCCCGGGACTACAGCCAGCGTCACATGAGCGCCTACGTTCAGTTGCAGGAAGCCGAGTTCGCCTCCGAGGCCGACGGGTACACCGCAACCAAGCACCAGCGTGAAGTCGGCACCGGCTACTTCGACAGGATCTCCACGGTGCTCAATCCCGGGAGTGCGACCCTCGCGCTCGTCGGCTCCACCGAATCCGAACAGTTCCACTAAACCGCCAGCACGGAAAGGCATTCTCATGACCATCGACAGCCGTATGACCGTTCTCGGCAGCTCCGAGCCCGGGTTCGACACCATCCTCAGCCCCGAGGCTCTCACCTTCATCACGCGACTCCACGACCAGTTCGCGGGCCGCCGCCAGGAACGCCTGAACGCGCGAATGGTGCAGCGCAAGAATATCGAAAACGGCCGCAACCTCGGCTTCCTCTCCGAGACCGCCGCGATTCGGGCTGACTCCGGATGGCGCGTCGCCGGCGCCGGTCCCGGTCTCGAGGACCGCCGGGTTGAGATCACCGGACCAACCGACCGCAAGATGACGGTCAACGCGCTCAATTCCGGTGCGAAGGTCTGGCTCGCCGACCTCGAGGATGCCACCAGCCCCACCTGGTCGAACATCATCGGCGGGCAGCTGTCGCTCTACGACGCCATCCGTCACCAGGTCGATTTCACGAGCGAGGCCGGCAAGCAGTACACCGTTGGCGAAACGACTCCAACGATCGTGATGCGCCCGCGCGGCTGGCACCTCGTCGAAAAGCACCTGAGGTACACCGACCGGGCGGGGCTCGGCAAGGCGGCATCCGCGTCGCTCGTGGACTTCGGCCTGTATGCCTTTCACAATGCTGCGGCGCTCATTGCGGACGGTCGTGGACCGTACTTCTACCTTCCGAAGATCGAGAACCACCTCGAGGCACGGCTATGGGACGACATCTTCGCCTTCTCGGAGATCGCGCTCGGGCTCCAGCATGGCTCGATTCGCGCGACAGTTCTCATCGAGACGATCACGGCCGCGTTCGAGATGGACGAGATCCTCTACGAGTTGAAAGATCACTGCGCTGGCCTCAACGCCGGTCGCTGGGACTACATCTTCAGCCTGATCAAGAACTTCCGAGGTCGCGGCCGCCAGTTTGTGCTTCCCGACCGCGATCGCATCACGATGACCTCGCCGATGATGCACAACTACACCGAGCTGCTCGTCGCCACCTGCCATCGCCGGGGAGCTCATGCGATTGGCGGCATGAGTGCGTTCATCCCGAACCGTCGTGACCCCGAGATCACCGCGCAGGCGTTCACGAAGGTGCACGACGACAAGCGGCGCGAGGCCACCGATGGCTTCGACGGCACCTGGGTGGCGCATCCGGATCTCGTCGCCACCGCCCGCGAGGAGTTCGACGCAGTGCTCGGCGATCACCCCAACCAGGTCGACCGCCAGCGACCGGAGGTGGATGTCTCGGCCGCCGATCTGCTCGATGTGCGCTCGTTCGACCAGACGGTCACCACCGAGGGCGTGCGTCGCAACGTCTCTGTCGCGCTGCGATACATCGAAAGCTGGTTGCGTGGCGTCGGCGCGGCGGCGATCGACAATCTCATGGAGGACGCCGCCACCGCGGAGATCTCGCGCTCGCAACTCTGGCAGTGGATCGCCCAGCGGGTGATCACCGAACAGGGTGACCTCGTGACGCGAGACCTTGTCGAGGGGATGCTGCAGCGCGAGCTCGACGGCAGCGACCGGTCGACCGACGACCGATTCGATGATGCCGCCGCCATCGTGCGCCTGGTGACACTGCAGGATGACTTCCCGACCTTCCTCACGATCCCGGCCTACGCGCACTACCTGGTGGACACGGTCGCGGAGCGGGAGTCAGTCTCCGCCTGAACGCTGTCCCGGTGGCAGCCGTACCGAAGCTCCGCTCCCACGAGTGACACTCGCGCCCGAACGTTTGGGCGCGGGTGTCACTCACGGGCGCGCAGGCAGTTTCCCCGGCCGGACGGATAGACTACATACCGCCCGGTCGGTTTTCCGGTCGGTCGGCACACCCCACCAACAAAAGGCATCAATGGAGATCGTCGGCGCGGTCCTCGAGCGCATCGGGGCGAAACCGCCCTTTGCGGCATCCGTTCCCCTGTCGATCTCCCGGCTGGAACTGGATGCTCCGGGCCCCGGAGAGCTCCTGGTGCGCATCGAAGTGGCCGGCGTCTGCCACTCAGACCTGTCTGTCGTCGACGGCAGTCGGGTGCGGCCGACCCCGATGCTTCTCGGCCATGAGGCCGCCGGAATTGTCGAGCAACTGGGCGGTGAGATCACCGACCTCGTGCCCGGCGACCGAGTGGTGATGACCTTCCTCCCTCGCTGCGGCACGTGTGCGGGATGCGCCACCGGTGGTCGCCTCCCCTGCGAGGTCGGGAGCGCGGCCAACAGTGCGGGCACACTGCTCGGCGGAGCGATGCGGCTGCACCGGGACAGGCATCCGGTCTCCCACCATCTCGGAGTCTCCGCCTTCGCGACCCATGCGGTCGTTAGCCGCGCCTCGGTGGTGCGCGTGGATCCGGACGTTCCGGCGGATGTCGCGGCGCTGCTCGGCTGCGCGGTGCTGACCGGCGGCGGTGCGGTGCTCAACTCCGCCAAGCCCGAACCGGGCGAGACCGTGATGGTCGTGGGACTCGGCGGCGTCGGCATGGCCGCAGTTCTCGTCGCGCTCTCGCTCGGGCATCACGTGATCGGCGTCGATGGTGTCGAGCAGAAGCTCACGGCGGCCCGCGACTGCGGCGTAACCGAGACCTACACCCCCCAGCAGCTACTCGACGCCGGAGTGCGAGCGCCCGTGGTGATCGAGGCAGCGGGCAACGCGCGTGCCTTCGAGACCGCACTGGCCGCGACCGCCGCGGGGGGACGAACCGTGACGGTCGGCCTCCCGGCCCCGGACGCCCGCGCGTCGATCTCCCCGCTCTTGTTGACGGCCGAGGCGCGAACCATCATCGGTAGCTACCTCGGCTCTGCAGTGCCCTCTCGCGATATCCCGCTCTTCGCCCAGCTCTGGCGCGACGGACGACTGCCGGTCGAGAAACTCATCTCCCGACGCATCCGTCTCGACCAGCTGAACGAAGCGATGGATGCCCTGGCCGAGGGTCGCGCACTGCGCCAGCTGATCGTATTCGGGCCGGAAGACCATCTGAAGGAGACCGCATGACCGAGCAGCGCATCGCCATCGTCACGGGAGGCGCCCGAGGCATTGGAGCCGCCATCTCGAAGCGGCTCGCCACCGACGGGTATGCCATCGCCGTGATCGACCTGCGTGAGGAAGACACGGCGACCACCGTCGACGCGATCGTGGCGGGCGGCGGGCGCGCACTCGGCATCGGAGCAGATGTCTCAGACGCCGACGACGTGAAGCGCGCGGTCGCTCGCACCGTCGCCGAGCTCGGTGCTCCGACGATCCTGGTCAACAATGCGGGCATCCTGCGCGATAACCTGTTATTCAAGATGACCGAGGGCGACTGGGATGCCGTGATGGGCGTGCACCTCCGCGGAGCGTTCCTGATGAGCCGCGAGGTGCAGAAGCACCAGGTCGAGGCGAAATGGGGGCGTGTGGTCAACCTCTCGAGCACCTCCGCCCTCGGCAACCGCGGGCAGGCCAACTACTCCGCGGCGAAGGCCGGCCTGCAGGGCTTCACCAAGACACTCGCCATCGAACTCGGGCCGTTCGGCGTGACCGCCAATGCGATCGCACCCGGCTTCATCGCCACCGACATGTTGCGCGCCACCGCCGAACGAATGGGCATCACCTTCGATGCGTTTCTCGAGGGTGCCGCGAAGGAGATCCCGGTGCGCCGGGTCGGCCAGCCTGAGGACATCGCGGCGATGGCATCCTTCTTCTGCTCCGAGGAGGCCGGGTTCGTCTCCGGCCAGGTGGTCTACGTCTCCGGCGGACCGAAGGCCTGACCCGATGAAGATCTTCGCGACTCCCTCTGCACTTCTCGATGCCGTTGGGCACGACCTCGGCGCCACCGACTGGTTCGAGATCGACCAGGAACGCATCAATGCGTTTGCGATCGCGACCGGCGACGAACAGTGGATCCACGTCGACCCCGAACGTGCGGCCGCCGGTCCGTTCGGTGGCACCATCGCCCATGGCTACCTCACCCTCTCGCTTGTGCCGTTCTTCACCGCACAGCTCTTCGATGTCCGTGACGTGCAGATGGCGATCAACTACGGTCTCGACCGCGTGCGCTTCCTGCAGCCCGTTCGATCTGGATCGCGAGTTCGCGCATCCGGATCGATCAGTAGTGCCGAGGTGGCCGGCCGTGGCGTGCGCATCGGCGTGAAGATAACGATAGAGATCGACGGCGAGGCGAAACCCGCTCTCGTCGCAGACACCATCGCCCTGTTCGTGGGCGATATGCATGAGGAGCAGTCATGACCGAGGAGAGCCCATTGACCGAGAAGAACCTTATTGAGCTGTGGATTTCCGCCCGCTGGCACCTCATCGTGTCGCAGGTCGCGCCGACCGTTTTGCTGATTGTGACGATCGGCCTGCTCGATGCGGGGCTGACGACGGCGCCCGCCAGCGTGCGCCTCGGGGCCGCCGGCATCCTCCTCGCCTCCGGCATTCTAGGTGCGCTCGTGCAGATCTCGGTGACCGGCGAGGCCCTCGCGGTGATCGACGACCTCGACACGATCGTGTCGCCCTCGGCGGTGTCGAGCCGTATCATCGCCTCCCGCCGCTGGATCGCGGTGCCGCGCTTCGTCACCCCGGCGGTATTCATCCTCGTGTACCTCGCCCTGCTCGCGGCCCTCTTCCTCACCGCGCGATGACCACGCCTGTCGTCCCAACGGGTTACGGCTACGGCCGCGCCTTCCCCACCCGGTGGAACGACAACGACGTCTACGGGCACGTCAACAACACCATCCACTATGCCGCTATGGACACCACGATCACGAGTTGGCTGATCGAGGTCGCCGGGCTGCAGACCGGCGGTGAGCACGCGCTCGCCGTCGTAGTCTCCTCTGGCTGCACCTACCGGGAATCCGTCTCCTTTCCCGACACCCTCGTGATCGGCCTCCGTGCCGGTCGGATTGGTTCGACGAGCGTGACCTGGGAGCTCGGCATCTACCGCGAGAGCGACGGGTTGCTGGTGGCCACAGGACAGTTTGTGCACGTCTTCATCGGGGCGGAGTCACGACGTCCGGTGCCGATACCGGATGCTGTGCGAGAGGCGATCGAGCACGACCTTGTGGTCGCCGCATGAGCGGCGAACCCCGCGGACTCGTCACCTCAGCGTTGGAAGCGTGGCTGCGCGCGGAGCATCCGGAACTCGTGGGCGAAAGCGCGCTCGAAGCTAGCCTGATTACGGGCGGACGCAGCAACCTGACCTACCGCCTGGTTGGCGGACCTGCTCCGCTGGTGCTGCGTCGGCCGCCGCTCGGGCATGTGCTGGCGAGTGCGCACGACATGGCCAGGGAATTCCGGGTGATTTCGGCGCTCGGCGGCAGCACGGTGCCGGTTCCGGGAGCGGTGCTGTACCGGGATGACACCGACGGCACCGCCGGCGTTGGCACTCCTTTTTATTTGATGGGCTTCGTCGACGGCCAGGTGCTCTCCTCCCCCGCCGCGAACATTCCCTTCAGCCCGGCGCAACTTCGAGCGCTGAGCCTCGACCTCGTCGGGACATTGGCTGAGCTGCACTCCCTCGACCCTGCCGCTGTCGGGCTCGAGGACTTCGGTCGGGCGGCCGGATACCTCGAACGCCAGGTTCGCCGCTGGGGCGAGCAATACGACAGGTCCCGCAACCGTGAATTACCGGAGCTCAATGCGCTGCAGGCTGCGTTGCGTGAGGGCGTGCCAATCACCGTCAGTTCCTCTCTCGTTCACGGAGACTTCCGCCTCGACAACGCCATCGTGCGAGTGGATGCCGATGGCCGGCCGCGCATTGCGGCGATCCTGGACTGGGAGATGGCCACGATCGGTGACTCCTTCACCGACCTCGGCCTGCTCGGCCTCTACTGGGACATCCGCGGTATCAGTGCCGAGGCGGCTGCTGTCGCCGCGAGCGCCGTCGACCCGGATGCCGGATACCCGAGCTTCGCGGAGTTGCTCGACACTTACGCCGCCGCCCGCGGGACGCCCGTGCCCGAGCTCTCCTGGTATCTCGCGTTTGCGGCCTACAAGCTCGCGATAATCCTCGAGGGCATCCATTTCCGATTCCAGGCCGGCGAGACCGTCGGCCCCGGCTTCGACACGATCGGCGGGCTTGTCACGCCGCTCGCCCAGGCCGGGCTCCGCTTCCTGGTCGAGAGGACTCCCTGATGGACTTCGCCCCGGATGCCAGCACCGTCGAGATCGTCGCGCGGATGCAGGCCTTCCTCACCGAGTGTGTCTACCCCGCCGAGTCCGTGCTCGAGCGCCAGGTTGCGGAGACTCCGGATGACTGGAGCCTGCGTCCGATCGTGCGCGAGCTGCAGGCTGAGGCCCGAAAGCGCGGCCTCTGGAACCTGTTCCTGCCCGCAATGGGCCTCACCAACCTGCAGTACGCGGCCGTAGCGGAACTCACCGGCCGAAGCCCGAAACTCGCGCCAGTTGCACTCAATTGCGCCGCCCCCGACACCGGCAACATGGAGGTACTGTCTGAGTTCGGCACCGTCGCGCAGAAGCAACGCTGGCTCGAGCCGCTGCTCGAAGGGCACATCCGCTCGTCCTTCTGCATGACCGAACCGGAAGTGGCCTCCTCCGATGCCACCAACATCGCGACGCGCATCCGCCGCGACGGCGATGACTACGTGATCTCCGGTCGCAAGTGGTGGTCGACCGGGGCCATGAACCCCGAGGCCGAGATCTTCATCGTGATGGGCCGCACCGCGTCGCCGGAGTCGGATGCCCCGCGCCATCGCCAGCAGAGCATGGTCCTGGTGCCTCGCGACACGCCGGGGGTCACTATCGTGCGGCCGCTGACGGTGTTCGGCTACGACGACCGGGATCACGGCGGCCACGCCGAAGTGCTCTTCGACGGGGTGCGCGTGCCCGCGACCAACCTCATCGCCGGAGAGGGCGACGGGTTCGCAATCGCCCAGGCGCGTCTCGGCCCCGGACGCATCCACCACTGCATGAGACTGCTCGGCATGGCCGAGCGCACCATGGATCTCATGCGCGAGCGCGCGAAAAACCGTATCGCCTTCGGGAGGCCGCTGGCCGACCAGGGCGTGGTGCGTGAATGGCTCGCAGAGAGTCGCATCTCCATCGAATCGCTAAGGCTGCTGGTGCTCAAGACCGCCTGGCTGATGGACACCGTGGGCAATGCCGGTGCGATGACCGAGATCCAGGCGATCAAGATCGCCGTGCCGCGAGCAGTGCAACAGATTCTCGACCGCGCCATCCAGCTGCACGGGGGCGGTGGTCTCACCGCGGACGATCCGATCGCGGAGATGTTCGCCGGGGCCCGCGCACTTCGTCTCGCCGACGGACCGGATGAGGTGCACCTGTCATCGCTCGGCAAGGCCGAACTGCGACGCTGACACCCGTCAAGCGCGACGAGAACTTCTAGCGAAGTACCGAACTGAGCAGCAGGCTCGTCTCGCTGTTCACGATCCCTTCGATCGCGCGGATCTCCCCCAGGGTGCGGTCGAAGTCGGAGAGCGTCTCCGTGCGCAGCTCGGCTACGAGGTCCCAGCCGCCGTTCGTGGTGTGCAGTGCGCTGATCTCCGGCATTCCGCGCAACTGGCGGATCACATGATTGGTGGTGCGCCCCTCGACCTCGATGAAAGCGATGGCGTGGATGGTGAGCGGGTCCAGTTCGTCCCGCACGCGCACCGTGAATCCCACGACGGTTCCGGATGACACGAGCCTCTCCAGGCGGCTACTGATTGTCGCTCGAGCCACTCCAAGAGTGCGCGCGAGGAACGCGACGGATGCCCGGCCATCTTCGCGCAGGGCGGAGAGCAGCTTGCGATCGAGGTCATCGAGAATAGGCATGACCATAATGTATACCGCGTATTGACAGAGTTCGCGATTATGCATCATTAGATCAGCTTTTTGCTAATTCTATTTGCATATCGTCGCAATCTAGGCTTGTACCCTATCGAAATGGAGACGGCCGTGACGCGGTTTGTGGATGTTCGCAATATGGTGCGCTGGGCGACAACCACCGGCCCCGAAAGCATCATCGGCGGCATGATCGGCTACCTACGAGACGACTTCCGTCGCTGGGAGAGCTTCGACAAGACCGCGCGTGTCGCCAGCCATACTCCCCTCGGTGTGATCGAGCTGATGCCCACCAGCGACCTCGAGACCTACGCCTTCAAGTACGTCAACGGTCATCCCTCCAACCCAGCCCGCGGATTCCAAACTGTCACCGCCTTCGGCGTGCTCGCCGACGTGCACAACGGCTACCCAACGCTTCTGGCCGAAATGACCCTGCTCACCGCTTTCCGTACCGCCGCCACCTCGGCGATGGTCGCCCAAGAGCTGGCCCGCCCGGATTCCACCACCATGGCGATGATCGGGGCCGGCAGCCAGGCCGAATTCCAGGCCCTCGGATTCCGGGCTGCGCTCGGCATCGACCGACTGCGAATCTGGGACACCGATCCCGAAGCCCTGGAGAAGTTCGTGCGCAATCTCACACCGCTCGGATTCGACATCACCGTCGCCACGAGCGCTGCGGATGCCGTGACCAGCGCCGACATCATCACCACCTGCACCGCCGACAAGGCCCTTGCGACGGTGCTGACGAGTGACCTCGTCGCGCCGGGCGTGCACATCAATGCGATCGGCGGCGACTGCCCAGGCAAGACCGAGCTCGAGGCCGCAATCCTCGCTCGGGCATCCGTCTTCGTCGAATACCCGCCACAGACCCGCGTCGAAGGAGAGATCCAGCAGATGGCGTCCGACTTTCCCGTCACCGAACTCTGGAGGGTGATCGTCGGCACCGAGCCCGGCCGCACCTCCGCCGAACAGATCACACTCTTCGATTCCGTCGGATTCGCCATCGAGGACTTCTCCGCCCTGCGCTACCTGCGCGATTCCGTGGCCGACACCGACTTTTTCGATGAGATCGACCTTGTCGCGGCTCCGGAAAATCCGAAGGACCTCTTTGGCATGATCGGCGCACTCTCCCCCGTCGGCAGCTGAGCCCACCCGTGTCGATCCAGGCGCCCTCGGCGGTCGTGCTCGTGCGACCGCTCCACTTCCGACCCAATCCGCTCACGGCCAACGACAACGTCTTCCAGGCAACGGGAGCTTCGACGGAGTCTTCCCGAATCGCGACTGCGGCCTACGAGGAAGTGACGCGGGCGGCCGCGGCTCTCCACGCCGCCGGCATCCGTGTGCACCTCTTCGACGACGAGAGCCACGATCGACCAGACAGCGTGTTTCCCAATAACTGGCTGTCAACCCATCCGGGCGGGCACGTCGCGCTCTACCCGATGTTCGCCGTGAATCGACGCGGAGAGCGACGATCCGACGTGATCGAGATGCTGAAGAACGAGTACCGGGTGCAGGATGTGATCGACTATTCCGGGCTCGAGCTCGACGACGTGTTCCTCGAGGGAACCGGCGCGATCGTGCTCGATCACGTCTCGCGAATCGCCTACGTAGCCCGGTCGAATCGAGCCGATCCGATCGCGCTCGAGCGATTCTGCACGAACTTCGGCTACGAGCCGATGGTGTTCGATGCTGTCGATCCATCCGGCGTGCCGATCTATCACACGAACGTGATGATGGGGGTCGCCACGGACTTTGCGCTGGTCGGCTTGAACCTCATCCAGTCGCCCGCGCGTCGGGCCCAAGTGATGGACCGGCTCACCGCCCACGGTCGCATCCTCATCGATCTCGACTTCGAGCAGGTGTGCAACTTCGCCGGCAATGCGATCGAACTGCATGCGCCCAGTGGTTTTCAGGAGCACGGTGGCCGCATCCTCGCCCTCTCGCGCCGAGCGGCCAACAGCCTCCGGCCCGACCAGCTCGCGATCATCGAGCGGTCGTGCACGCTCCTGCCCCTCGACATTCCGACCATCGAGCTCGCCGGTGGGTCGGTGCGCTGCATGATCGCGGGCATCCACCTCGACCCGCGTCCCGTCGTAATAGCGGCCTGAAGCGGAGCGTCCCTCGCAAAGCCTCCCGCAGAGCATTCGGTTCGCGGAGCAGTGGAGCCCCACCCCCGCAGACTCGAGTTCTTCAGGACGAAGTCCTGCACAACGGCAAGGCTGCCAGCCCCCGCCAATAATACGCAGCACCCATTTTCACCGGAGTTGTCCAAGACGGAAGAATCCGATGCTCCCGACGGTCGCCGAAGCCAAATGATCGAGGCCGCAATCACTCACAATGTTGTGCCGACCATTAGAAACCGCCGTTCGTACCGACGCTTCCTTACGCGAAGAAGATGGACGCTTTTTTTAGAAACGCCCGATCCAGTTTCAGATCCGCGTTCTCTTTCCGCAGCCGGACCAGCTCGGCCCTCTCGGACTCCGTGACTTCAGTCTGTCCCGTCTCGTTGCGGGTCTTGAACGCAGTCACCCAACGGCCCAGACTTGCCTCGTTGATACCCAGCTCGCGGGCCACCGTCGCCACCGCCCTGCCAGTGGTGCTGACCAGCTTCACGGCCTCGTCTTTGTACTCAGGAGTGAACTCCCGACGTGATCTTGCCATAGCGAACATTCTCTCTTGTGAGGTGTCCACCACCCGGGGTCAAGGCCAGGGCGAGCACGTCGGCTCTGTATGGGTATGACTCGGTCAGCAGGTTGACGAGCGAGTGTTATCCGACCGCAGGTGGTAGCTGCACGAGCGCAGCACCGAAGACGTCATACAGCTACGACAGGGTTGGCAATCGTAAGGTCCAATCCGCCCGCACCGTTACCGGTTCAACGGCCAGCACTGTCTCGACCGCCTACACGTACGATGCCGCGGGTGAGTTGCTGTCCCAAGCAGTCGCCGGGGTACCGACCGTGACGAACACGTGGACTCCGAACGGGGCGTTGGCGACCTCGGCAACCCCTACCGGCACGAAGACGTTCACGACGGACCTGTCCCGTTGATAGTTCCTCTTCTGGCGCGATCGCGTAGCTGGGCTTCGTTGTAGGTTTACAACCGTGCGCTATGACGTTGATCGTGTAGTCGGTGAAATATCTGCGGCTGCTGACGAGTTTCTTCGGCCACGGTTTCGCTGTCTTGGGTTCCAAGATGTAAGAGAGAAATCTGCTGGCGAGGTCGTGACCGTCGCTGATGAAGAGTGTGAAGCTGAACTGGGACCCGCTCTAATGGCCTCCGTTCCGGGAAGCGTGCTTGTCGGCGAAGAGGCCGCCGCGCGCGATCCCGCCCTGATCAATCAACTATCCGGGACCGGGCCGGTATGGCTACTCGATCCGCTTGATGGCACGTCGGCTTTCATCAAGGGTTCACCGGATTACGCGATCATGGCCGCCCTCATCGTTGACGGCGTCACCGTCCTGTCGGTGATCCATCAACCAGAGCATGAGCTCACGTACGTTGCGGAACGTGGTTCGGGCGCTCACGAAACGCATACTGGGACGCGACTATTGGCTACGGATCGGAGCCCGAGCGAAGAGCTTCTTGGTTCGGTGATGAAGCGTTTTCTTCCTGACGATATTCGACGCATGATCGAACACCATGAGAGTAACTTCACCTCGCTCACACCGCACACAACATCAGCGGGTATCGAATACCCGGCAATCGCCTGCGGGGAGCGTGACTTTATTTTGTATTGGCGCTTACTCGCCTGGGACCATGCACCAGGGGTTCTCCTCCTTACCGAGTCGGGTGGGGTCGCAGCTCACCTCGACGGCCGTCCGTATCGCCCAACCAATCAATGCGAGGGACTCTTGGTTGCACGTTCCCCAGAGCGGTGGGAAGAAGCCCGTCTCAAGCTTGGATTGTGAATGACTTCTGCTGACCCGCCGCCCTAGGTTGATTTGGTGAACCTTCCCATCTGACGTCGGCTGGCCAGCTCGGCTACGCGGGTGATTCACATCAAAATTTGTCGTTTTGAGCAATGACAGTGATCCATCTCTCGATGGAGGTTGGCTGGGTTGATTCTTCAAGCCTGAGCGGGGTCCATCCCGCAGCCATAACGACGCGGTGTAGATCCTCTTCCTGCCAGTAGGTGAAATGCCGTGGCGCGTCGAGTTTCCGGTTAGACCATTCATCACCGTCTCCCTTTTTGAGCGAAGCGACCAACACCCCACCAACACGGGTCGCACGCTGTGCGACCGCCATGACGCCGCGCAAACGAGTACGAGCCACATGCAACAACACGGCGTTTGCAAACACGGCATCGAACGGACCACCGAAATCATCTGCGGTGACGTCTAGGGTGTGCGCTTCAAGCCCTCTCGAGTGAAAAAGCCTGACAAATGAGGCCGCTGCGTCGGTGCGGGTCACCACCAGGCCAGCCTCCTCTAACGCCGCAGCGTCGCGGCCAGGTCCACTTCCGAGTTCCAGAACCGACGAGCCTTGAGGCACTAACGCGATCAGGCCGTCGACCAGTTGAGATCTGATATTCGAGGTACGCGCAATGTATTGCTCGGCGTGCAGCTCATAAGCGGCCAAAGTGATGGCGCTTGAATCTCCGCTGGTGCTAGCCATCTGCCAATACTCTCGCGAATGCGCGCCCTGGCATACTGGCCGAATGGCGCAGATACCTCGCTCGCGAACTCTCTACGTCAGCGATCTTGATCGCACGCTGCTCACGTCCGCCAGCTCTGTCAGCGAGGCCTCGGTCACGATGCTGAATGCGGCGCTCGAAGCTGGCGCACTTTTCACCTACGCGACCGCGCGTTCCCACCTGAGTTCGCGAAGAGTGACTGCCGCTCTTCGGTTGAATTTGCCTGTCATCACCTACGGCGGAACGCTGACGGTGCAATCACAAAGCGGAGAGCATCTCGACCTGCGGCTCTTGGATCAGGCAGCCGTCGAGTCATCGCTTCAACAGGGCAACTCTCATCCGACCGCCGAACCTATCCTGCATACATTCGAGGACGGACACGAATGGCTACGGTGGCGGCCAACCCGGATGACCGCCGGAGTGACGGCATTTCTCGCCGCGCGTCCGAACGACCCGCGGCTTCGCCCGATCACGGTAAACGATCCGCTGAATACGGCCGCAGTGTTCTACATCGCGATCATTGGCGAAAATCTGGCACTCGTCAACGTGCGTCATGCACTGTTACCCGCGCTTGCCAACGCCGCGCATTTTCTCAGCCAGGACTCTAATACCCCCGGGCTGGACTGGCTCGAATTTCACCATGAAGAGGGAACGAAGGCGAAAGCAATCGTACGAGTGATGAAACAGCTCGGTGCTAATCGACTTGTGGTGTTCGGCGACAACAACAACGACCTGCCCATGTTCAGAATTGCCGACGAGTCGTACGCCGTCTCCAACGCAATACCGGCCGTGCTCGCTGCAGCGACTGGTGTCATTGGGAGCAATGACGACGACGCAGTTGCCCGCTGGGTTACCGACGACTTCAGCCGGAGTTGAAGACGCTCACGGCGATGATCCGCGAACCAACTACATTCCCCACGCAACGCAACCTGGACTCCGTCACCACAGTCAACAATGAACCCCGAAAGCAGCTGCACGTAGTCCCGCAACGGGTTCGGCTTGCGGGCCCACACAGGAGTATCCGCAATCGGCTGGGGCCCAATTGCCTCGCGCTGTGTTGGAGCCATCGTCAGGTATGGCCGGCCTCCAGATTCTCGGCGAGGATGGCGAGCAATCTGGCGAGGTCGGATATCTGGTCATCGGTCAGCGAGGAAAGCAGCCGCTGTTCGTTCGCGAGATAGGCGGCGATCAGTTCGTCGGCCAAGGTGACTCTTGCGGCGGTGAGAGTGATCCTGCGCCTGCGGCCGTCGGCGGCGGATACCTCCCGTGTGACGAGTCTCTTGTCCAGTTCGACACCATCCTCGCCAGAGCACCATCGGAAGCGGCGCCGAGGAACCATCTCCCCGGACACCGCTCCACCCTGCCTACTTGACTAAGCCAACGATCTGTTAGTGTCCTGCGCCTGAAATTCTCTGGTTAAGTTGTAGAATGGGGTATGCCGAGAACAGGACGCCCGAAGACCGAACTGACACTGAGCGAGGACGAGCGAGAGCAGCTGCTGCGCTGGTCCAGGCGGGCGAAGTCCTCACAGGCGTTGGCGTTGCGATCCCGGATCATCCTCGCCTGCGGCGAGGGCCTGGATAACAAGTCGGTGGCGGAGCGGGCGGGCTGCTCGACGAACACCGTCAGCAAATGGCGTGCCCGTTTCGTGCAGGACCGCCTGGACGGTCTGGTCGACGAACCGCGTCCGGGGCGGCCGCCGACGATCACGGCCGAACGGGTCGAGGAGGTCGTCGTAGCGACGCTGGAGTCGACGCCGAAGAACGCAACCCACTGGTCGAGGGCGAAGATGGCCGACCGCAGTGGCCTGTCGAGGTCAACGATCGGGCGGATCTGGAAGGCATTCGAGCTGAAACCACACCGGGAGGACGGCTTCAAGCTCTCCACCGATCCGCAGTTCGTGGAGAAGGTCTACGACGTCGTCGGCCTCTACCTGAACCCACCCGAGGCGGCCGTCGTGTACTGCGTGGACGAGAAGTCCCAGGTGCAGGCCCTGGCCCGCTCGCAGCCGGCGTTCCCGATGATGCCGGGCATGCCGGAGAAACGCACCCACGACTATGTGCGCCACGGCACGACCAGTCTCTTCGCCGCGTTCAACACCGCCGACGGCACCGTCATCTCCTCAATCCACCGACGGCACCGGGCCATCGAGTTCAAGAAGTTCCTGAACAAGATCGACGCCGAGGTCCCCGACGAGCTCGAGGTCCACCTCGTCTGCGACAACTACAGCACCCACAAGTCCCCCAGCATCGTCAAATGGGTGGAAGCGCACCCCCGATTCCACATGCACTTCACCCCGACATACTCGTCCTGGATCAACCAGGTCGAACGCTTCTTCGCCTACGTCACCGCCGACCTGCTCCAACGCAGCGACCACCGCAGCGTCCAGGCACTCGAAGCCGACATCCGCACATGGGTCAAAGGATGGAACGAGAACCCGAAACCATTCATCTGGACCAAGCCCGCAGGACAGATCCTCGAATCCCTCAGCCGACTTCTACAACGAACTACCGGCGCAGGACATTAGCTGGTTGGGGCGGTGAGAGTCCACACGATGGGCTGGAAGGTCTTGAAGGTAAGCGTGCTGCCGTCGCTGCTGCTCGGCAGCAACTTAGGGTAGGCGGAGGCGCTGGTGCTGTTGTTCGCGTTGTAGACATAAACGCTGTCGGCGGTGGTATTCGTGGTGATGGTGACCAGCTTGTTCTGGGCTGTGCCGAAGGTCGTGTTCCCGTCAGCGTTTGGGGTGGGGTAGACCAGCTTCTGGAAGCCGCTGTACGGAACAACCTGTCCGCGGATTTTTTCACTGCCAGCCGGGCTGTTGGCATAGTTCCCGAACACGCTGGTGCAGCCGGTGAAGTTGACATTGCATTCTTGGATACCAAAGGTCTTCACAGCGGTTCCAGTGAGTGGGGTGACATCCTGCCCGTTCGGCCAGTTACCGAGCACGATCAGTCGATCGGTGGCGACTGCACCCGGTGCGAAGGTCGCGGTGATTCCGAATCCAGTCACGGATCCGCCCTCGGGAGTGATGACGACGCTTTGGTACGCGGTAGCTGCGGCCGGGGGGGGGGGGGGGGCAGCGGCAAACGAGGTGGCCGGGGTCAGTGCTATGGCAGCCAAAACAGCAGCAGAAACAGCGAGGACGGCACTTTTACGACGGAAGGAAATAATTAATCTTCTCTCAAGTTACTGGTTAGGGGAGATAGCGAACTTGCTTCTTGATAACGGAGCTGAGCTGCAAACGGTTCAATCCAGGTCGTAATTCGTTAGTAGGTGTCTTATATGTTGGGCTGGCGCTGGTTGGCTGGGACGATGCAGGTCCTTCTGGGCGGGCGTGACTCATCAGCCCTTTGGCCCTCGCAAGGTGTCCTCCCCGTGACCTATCCGCTCAGTCGGCAGTCCCGAACACCACCAGGTACCCGGTTGGCATCCGGTTGATGGCTACTTACTTGGGGTTTGGGGTTGTGATTTTCTCACCGGCCGGAGACAGAACGTGCCAGATGTTGAGGACACCTTGACCGTTCGTGTCGCCAGGCTTGGTGTCTTTGGAGAAGGCGTAAATCGGCAGTCCGTTGATGGTGATCTGCTTGCCACCGTTGACTCCGGTGATTGTGGCGACCGTTCCAGTTATTCCCATGACCGTCGGGGACGCTGAGGTGGTGGTGATGGCGGGCCACAGGGTTGCGCAGGGGCCAGTGCAAGCGCTCACGCCGGAGTTAGCGGTGTCTTTGTCCCACGCGTAAGCGGTCATGCCTTTGCCATCGACGATGATTTGTCCCAGCTTTCCACTGGCGGTCGCCGCATCAGGGTTCATCACGGGCGCCTTCGACGCCGACATCGATGGCGACGCTGATGCAGCGGTGGTGGGTGCGCCGGTGGTGCTGGAACAGCCGGCTAAGGCGACAACCGCCAGTGCGGATCCTGCCAGAGTGAGGAGGAGTTTGGTATTCATGATGGGTTCCTTCTGTGTGAATTGCAGTGTCTGAATTGCAGTCTGTGGTGCAGCTGCGGGATTGAGAGATTTGCTCTCCCCCTGAACAACGGGCCACATCCAACCTTCGTTCACGCGTTCAGCAAATTTTCAGCAGACCAGTTCGGATTCGGGGCGGCTGAACGAAATGGGTGAGTGTTCATGTCGGCGGTATTGAGTCGACTGAACCGGGCTGAGCTCATGCTGCACGGCGTGACCGAGACCGTCACTGTCACGGAATTTGTCATGCTGAATCCGGTTCTGACCGGTCGTGGAGGTCAGGTGACGGGGAGCATCCCCATCACATCGAGCGACTGTGGTGGGCCTGCGCCGGGCGTGGGATTCGTTACCGTCGAAAGTGCTGGTTCTATCGAATTTCTTCTGAATCTGACTCAAGAGTGAACGATTAAACTCAGCACTTCGTTGTACGAGAGAGAGAAAGAGTACGACGGAGAGAGGGAGGTGGTCTGTGACATCCGATCAGAGCGAACTTTTGCATGCATTGCACGATGTGCAGGGGCCGGCGTTGTTTCGTTACGTCCTGCGAATCACCGGTGACCACTCCTTCGCGGAAGATGTCGTGCAGGAGTCGTTGCTGCGGGCGTGGAGGAACCGCGCGATTCTTGAGCAGAGCGACGAAGCGGCTCGCGCGTGGCTTTTCACCGTTGCCCGGAACCTCGTGATCGACGATCGACGCAGCGCCCGCCACAACCGCGAGATCATCACTGATGCGCCTCCTGATGTTCCGAGTCCGGACAAGACAGAGTCGGTGCTTGATACCTGGCTGTTGTCTGACGCGCTCCTGACACTCTCACTCCAACACCGCGCCGTGGTCGTGAGCGCGTACTACCTGGGTCACACAGTGGCTCACATTGCACAACAGCAGGGCATCCCCGAGGGGACCGTCAAGTCACGACTTCACTATGCGCTGCGCGCGCTGCGTCTCGCCCTGCAAGAAAGAGGGATCACCCAATGAACGACAGTCCAGACGAATTCCGTGACTGGGATGCCGCGTATGTACTCGGCGCGCTGAGCGCCGAAGACCGGCGCGAGTATGAGCAACACCTCACCAACTGCCCCGCCTGCACCAGCGCGGTCGCCGAACTGGCAGGTATGCCTGGACTTCTTCGAAAGCTCCGCCCAGAAGACGCCGAAGCCCTCATGACCGTCCCCGACGACGGGCACCTGCGTGGGCAGCAACACGAACCCGGTCTCGTGCACAGGCTCGCTACAACCGCCAACAAACGACGTCGACGTGTTCGCGCTGCCGCCCTCGCCCTCATGGCCGGTGTCGCTGCCACACTCGCATTTGGTGGCATCTTTATTGGTGCCTCACTACCACCCTCTGCACATGTTGCCCGACTACCGGCGACCAGCGCACCAACGGGGACGGCTGTGATGATGACTCCGGTGCAGCCGGGAACCATGTCTGCGATCTTGACGGTCTCCTCCAAGGCGTGGGGTACCCGTTTCGATTGGACCTGCGACTACGTGAATATCGACGGAAAAATGAATGCTGCGAAGTCATACTCCATGGTGATGACCAATACATCAGGTGTCGAGACGGTAATTGCAACCTGGAGCGCAACCCAAAAGCCTCGTGCGACCGAACTGGCAACATCGTCGAGCACAGCAACATCGAAGATTCGCCGTATCGAAATCCGCGTAGTGGAAACGAACACCCCCCTGGTAGGAGTGAACCTGTAAGGACTACGAAGACGCGAGTTCGGCCGGGGTGGCCACCACGCACAACGACTCAAGCTCGGAGCGGGCCCCGTTCGGTGCGAACCCTCGAGGATTGGGTGGGATCACCCTCGACGGCGAAGTGATCGCGATCAAATTCCTCGATGTTGAGGGTAGACACAACGATGTCGACGGCACAGCGGACGAGGACGACTTTTCGGTCGTCGCTTAAGAATGGCGCAGGCGTCGGATGGCAACTCTGCGAGTTTGACTGCCAACACCCGGGTCAGCCAAACGGTAGATGAGCAGATGCTCTCATTAGCGTCACCCGCACCGTAGCGGTTCCCAAGTGACACAAGATCGATACTCTCGGAACGAGTCGGTCCGCCCACCGGCAGGGGATGATCTGACGGTGATCTGTCTGAGTTCGCGCGAAGCAATGAGGGCAAGGTAGACGACGCTCGCGACCCCACCAACGGCAAATAGACCGACGCCCAAGTTCGCATCGAATTGGTTCGAGGACCCAAGGGAAATCAAGCCCGAGATGACCCCGACCACAGCGATTACAGGGGGGAGAACGCGTGCCTGGCCGGTTTTCATGACCAAAGCTTATGACTCAGGATCATGCGGGTCTGATCACTGCGAAGGGTGGGTCATCGGCAAACGAGCACGCGCGATAGTTGTTGCGGAGCGGGTCGCGCATGCGGAACACAGACGATCGCCGTTACCGCTTCACGGCCGGGGTCGCGTGTTCGGGCGCGCAAATCTCGGAGCTTCTTCAGGCCGATGACCGAGGCGACAGGTTTGATGAAGATGATCTCGCCGAATCGATACTCTCGTGCCGGCGCGAGTGGCTGTGCCAGCTCCGGACGCAGCTTCCACAGGGACGCGCGGCCTTTCTCGGCATGCAGCGAGCCATTAGCTCGGCTTCGGCGATTTCCCCGGATACGCACCCTCCACATAGACCGAGAATGCTCTCCCTGCTCGAAGGATCTTGGGAACGGATTGCCTCGCGGACACGGTAGCGATTGATGTAGTTCGCTCGGGTGCCGCGGTTCTGGTACCCGAGCACCACCGTTGCCTCACGCCCGCCGAGGCACGGAGATAATCCCATACGTCGCGTTGTCGATCTCCAATAAACGCCTTCAGCCCAGAGAAGGATTCCGGCAAGGCCGCCAAGTGGGACCACTAGCCGCAGAACTTTACTCGGCAGCATGACCTCACTGTACGGACTACCCAGTGCCACGGACCATCACGCGACCACCGTTCCCCGCCAAACCACTGGCTCGTGCGCAGATAGCGGTCCAGCTGGCGAAAACTATCTGATGGCAATCCAGTAGCGTCGCAGCGGCCCTTCTGGGTCTTCGATGCTCTCAGGTACGCCGCCGTTGCGTTGGATTGTCGTGGCTGATGCTCCGTTGTCTGCCTCACAGACGAGAAGCACGCGATCGATGCAGAGCTCCTGAGCAATGTCGAGGATCTGGCTCAGCGCCCACGTCGCAAGACCTCGACCGCGGGCGGACGGGCGGATACCGTAACCGATGTGTCCAGCTTTTTGAATGAGTTGGCGATCCCCGGTTCTCAGCGCGATGCCTCCGACCACAGCGTCTTGGTCGACGATCCAACGATAGATGCAGCGGTATCCCGTCTCATGGTGCGTTGCGGTAGAACCGGATTCGGAAAGGAGACGTGTTACCCATGTTGAGAAGCCAGCAGGAGAGGTCACAACGTCGGATGGGAGGAGGCCGAAGCCGTCTTCGTGTAAGCCGGGGCCCCATTCGAGGTGAGCATCGAGCCACGCGGAGTACAAAGCGGTGGTTGGCTCGATCAACGTGGGCATCAGGTTTTCCTTAGGCCATACTGCCATCTCTTCCTCCGCCAAGCCGCGAGCTTTCCTCCGCTATACCGAGAGCGCATCGCACGGTCCCTTCCCCAGTGATACCGCGTCGGCACAGTCGATGGTTGGGTCATGCTTGCGGTCCGCTACCGGTAGGCATGGCGCTTTTTACGGAACGAGCCTGACCTGCTGCACGCTCCAGGTCACCGCTCGTCTAATGTGAGCGGTCAATTCGACAGGGGCGCAGCCCAGCCGGGGCGCTTGATGAGGCAGAACGGGTGTCCGGCGGGATCGGCGAACACGTCCTCGCCGTCGAGCTTTCTGGCGCCGAGCGCAAGGATACGCGCCGTCGCCACGGCGACGCTCTCCACCATGATGTCGAGGTGCATCTGTTGCGGGATGGCCGGGTTTGGCCAGGTGGGTGGGCGATGGTTGGGGGCGAGTTGAAATGCCAGTCCGGATGTCGTGTCATTCTCGGCGACCACGACGAAGTCTTCGCTGTCATAGGTGACGGGCTGGCCCAACAGTTCCGAATAGAACCGGCCGAGAGATCGAGGATCTGGACAATCGAGGATGAGGTGGTGAATTCGCCCGAACATGCTCCTATGGTCTCGCTTGTGGCGGAATGCCGCCAGGCCTTCTCACATCAGCGACGATGACGAGGGTCCCGAAGGCCGTTCCTATCCGACCTGGTGCTGTTCGTGTTCTCTCCGCACAGTGTGAAAGGCTCACCGGGTGACGACCCTGCTATCTGAAGCGGCCACCCGATCTTTGGAAGAGCGACTTATTGCGTGGTTCACCACCCTTCGATCTGACGGCTCTCCACACACCACACCTGCATGGTTCATCTTCGACGAGAACTTTATATGGATCGCGTCCGGCCAACGGAACCGAAAGGTTGCCAATATCTTGGTGGATCCTCGCGTGAGCATCGCGATTGACGGATCCGCCTCCAGCCCGTTGGTCGCCCAGGGCCGCGCCGCGATTATCAGCATGGCCAACGTGCCGCAGATGGTACTCGACGGTTTAGCGCGCAAGTACAACGGCTGGGACCCTCGTGACAACTCGATCGATGGAGAAAGGGTGCTTCTCAAAATATCAATCGATCGGTGGCTGCTCGCAGCGTGAGCACGCCGCTGACGGTTCCACTGAGACACAGCATCGGCAGTCTCGGTCCTTGAGCTCGTCGATCCTAGATCTACTGCGGTGGAGGTCCGCCGTGTGGTCAGGATCGAGATGCAGAGGGTTCTCGCGCGGAGTCGCCGAAGTCCGAGGGATGTGTTCGACTACTGCAATGGCGCGACACGACGATGGCGGATGGGTGTTCGCGAGAGCCCGTCCCGTGGACAGCGGTGCTATGCGTCAGCTCGCTCGCCGCGCCTACGAGATTTACGTTGATCGCGTCGGGCAAGAACCTGCTCCGATGGCCTCCGACTACGAGACGATCGCGGCCTCGGGCCGGGCTCTGCTCGTGTGGCACGAGAGGAACCTCGTGGGGATGCTTGTGACTCGTCTCGAAGAGAACACGCTTCTGGTCGAGAACATCGTGGTCAGCCCTGATGTGCAAGGTTCAGGCCTCGGGACGGCGTTGCTTGTGAAAGCCGAGCGCATTGCACACAGCGCCGAAAAAGCAGCGGTGCGGTTGTACACCAATGAGGCAATGGTGGAAAACTTGGCCTTTGAATTGAATGGCTTCAGATTCGTCGTGCGTGAGGTTCCTCGATCGGTTGGGCGGGTGGCGTCAATGTCATCGAAATAACTGATGCGATGATCGCAACATGGCACTCAACGATGGTTGGAACGTTGGTGCGTTGCTCGGCCTCGACGAGCCGCGTCTGCTCAGAGCAGTAGCCTTCGAACGCCACACAGCCTGAACCCGATTGGCGGGGTGGGCCTGGAATCAGTCACTCTGGCCGCCAGTGACGGCGATGAGATCCCATGCCTCTTCCTCACGCCTCCGACACCGACACCGACACCGACACCGAAACCCTGGCACCGTGCGGTGAGCGCCGTTCATCAGCATGCCGGCCGATTCGACCTGGGCAAAAGCGAGCTCGCGGGCCTTCGCGGTGATCCCTCGATGGCGTTCGGATTGCGGTTGGCGCAATCCGGTTTCCCGACGCTCATCCCGGATTTGGTTGGATTCGAGGAGCGGCAGCGACCCGGTGATGATCCGGCCTCGGCCGAAAAGTTCGATGCCTTTATCCGAATCGCCGAGGGCTCGAGTCTCCAGGCCAAGCACACGAGCGACGTAGCCGTGGCCACGTCCTGGCTTGCCGAGAATGAAGACATCTCCGGGCCGATCGGGATCATGGGCCACTCGCTCGGCGGCCAGATCACCCTGTTCAATCTGGCATTCGACAATCGTCTGAAGGCAGGAGTAATCAACTGCGGGATCGGGACGCTCACGTCCATCAGGGAACGGCGCATCCCTCACAACCCGGCATGGTTCGTCCCTGGTCTGATCGAGCGAGGAGACGTGCAATCCATCGCCGCCAACATCACCGATCCACAGGTCTTGGTGGTTGCGGGTACCGTCGATCCGTGGTTCCCGGCATCTGGCGTCCGTGAGGTTGTAGACGCCTTCCCGCCAGGCGCCTGTGACTTCCGCGAGGAGCGCACGGCCCACGAACTGTCCGAGAGGACTCTTTCCGCAGCGGTTATCTGGCTCCAACGAAACCTCTAGCGCCCCAAGGGGTTCCCACGTGACACGGCGTCGGCACGCTCGGCGAAGAGCTGGACTGGCCGAGGATCTGTCGCATTGATCATCCCTTGTCTGGTGCTTTCTTGGCGAGGGCTTAGCAGCCACAGGACAGTTGCGCTCGGACACGCGGCTGGAGGTCGCAGTTCGGTATTGACCCGATTGAGCCCCCAGGGAACGAAAATGGGCCTGAAGTAGAATGCACTTTTGAGAATACAAGCGCGTCACCGACGTCGGGGCGCGAGAGGATTGCGAGATTGAAGTGACCCTTGAAATCCCCGCCCTGCCACGTATCACTGCTCGTTTCAACGGTGACTACACTGGCGAGCTGAGCATCGACGACGTCAGCGAGTCATTCGCCGCCGAGAGCGACGAGCAACTGCGCGAAGTGATCCTCTCCCGAGTCAGCAGGGTCGCCGTTGAACTGGGCCGGCCTGTGAAGGTAACCACCACGGACAATGAGGGCGCATGGTCACTGGTGGTGCATCCCAGTGGCGAGATCGGTGGGGAGGAGCGTGTCCCCGATGAGCCGGCGATCGAGGAAAAGCCCCTCGCTTCGCTGATCTCACTGCCGTCGCATCCGGCAACCATGCCGACTCCGTCGATGCAGATCGAGGCCGAGCCCGAACCTGCACCCCTGGCCGGCCGCAGGTCGTTCCTCACGGAAGAGCGCAGAAAGGCCGATCGCGCCAAGAAGGGCTGGCGAGGGGTCATCGCCATGACCGGGCTGCCCATCACCGCGTCCACCAAGGAGCGCATAGAACGCGACGAGGCTCACACCGTCAGCCAGCACTGGCCCGGACCGCGGACAATCGCTATCGTGAACGGCAAGGGCGGCGCGAACAAGACACCGACCACCGCGATTCTGGCAGCGGTATTCGCGCGCAATGGCGGCTCCGGGGTGCTCGCCTGGGACAACAACGAGACGCGAGGGACGCTGGGCTGGCGAACAGAGCAGGGGCTGCACGACGCCACTGTCCAGACGCTGCTGCCGAACACGGAGCATCTGCTCTCCCCCGCCGCCCAGTCATCCGACCTGTCGCACTTCGTTCACCACCAGACGGGCGACAAGTACGATGTGCTCCGCTCGAATCCCACAATGCTTGCGACCCAGCAGCGAATCTCCTCGGACGACTTTGACAACTTGCATTCGATAGCGGCGAAGTACTTCCGCTTGATCTTCATTGATAGTGGCAACGACGAGTCGGCTGAACGCTGGCTGCGGATGATCGACCACACCGACCAGCTGGTGATCGCGACCACTGCTCTCGGCGAGCACGCGGAAGCTGGTGCGCTACTCCTCGAAGCGCTGTCGCAGCGCGACCAGGCATCCGCCCGCCTGGCATCCCAAGCGGTCGTCATCGTCTCGCAATCCGAGAAGACGGGTTCCGCCGCCGACGCACGAAAGGTCGCGGACGGCTTTGAGTCGTTGGCGCGGCAGGCCGTATCGGTGCCGTTCGATCCGGCGATTCACGGTGGGCGACTCGAGTACACCGCTCTCTCCTCGGCCTCACGGCGCGCGTGGCTTCACGCCGCTGCGGTCGTTGCGAAAGGGTTATGAACGTCAGAAACGTCTACCGATAATGCCAGCCATACCCCGGAGGGCGTGCCCGGTCCGCAGCCTCGACGTTTCGCGAAACATGTATTCATCGTGGAGCGCGCTAGGCAAGTACCCAACGGCATTCCGCCGTCACGCTGCTGACCCCACGGAACCGGCCATGACGACCATCGGCAGCCGACAGCGATAACCGACAGCGACAGCCGGCCGCTCAGGAGTGCGGAATCGCCGCGGTCATTCCACCGTCGACCACGAACTCGGCTCCCGTCGAATAGGCCGACTCCTCGCTGGCGAGGAACACGACAAGCGAGGAGACCTCCTCGGGCTGCGCCGGGCGTCCGAGGGGCACCTGCTGGCTCGCGAAATCGAGTTGTTCGGTCATTGGGGTCACGATGAAGCCCGGATGCACGGAGTTGACCCGCACGTTGTGACGCCCCAGCTCCACCGCCACGGACTTTGTGAGGCCACGCACCGCGAACTTGGAGGCGACGTAGCCGTGCAGTCCCGCGCTACCGCGCAGCCCCTCGACCGAGGAGATGTTGATGATCGACCCGTGCTTCGCCGCCTTCATCACCGGAACGACAGCCTTCATTCCGAGGAAGGTGCCGGTGAGGTTTACCGCGAGCACAGCGTTCCACATCTCGAGGGTGTACTTGTCAATGGCGGCCATGTTGCCGATTCCAGCGTTATTCACAAGAACGTCGACAGTGCCGAAAGCCTCGACAGTGGCGACGACGACATCCTGCCACTCGCTCTCCGATGTCACATCGAGGTGCTCGTAACGCACGGCCTCGCCGAGCTCAGCGGCGAGGGCGTGCCCCTCATCGTCCAGCACGTCGGCGATCACGACGCGTGCGCCTTCCCGCACGAAAGCTCGAGCGTGAGCTGCCCCCATTCCCCGGGCACCACCGGTGATGATCGCGACGGTGTTCTCAAGTCGTGCCATGATGACTCCTTCGTCAGGGTGTTGACAGTGCCGATTTCGACAGAACAGGTGCCGTCGAGATACCGGCGAGAAACAGGTCGGTGAGCTGGGCTGCGATGAGACTGCCGTCTTCCGGTCCATCCGCCGAATACCACTGCGGCAGGTAATGCAGGTCGCTGAAGAAGTTGGCCACCAAAACCGCTCGGGGGATATCGATGCGATAGCTGCCTTCGCGCTGGCCAGCCTCCACCAGCGCCGCGAACTGGTCGTTGTAAACACGACGACGGTGCTTCACCTCGAGTTGTTTCTCGACCGGCAACAGGTGTGCGGAGTGGAAAAACACGGTGCCCTCATCGATAAATTCGATCGAGGTCTCGATCACGTCGATGCACGCCGCCCGCAGCTTCTGCGCCGTCGAATCGCCGGTTGCGACAATCGCCGCCAAATGCTCGCCCTGCAGCGTGAGCAGATGCTCGTAGATGCCGAACAGCAGGTCGTCCTTTGAGCGAAAATAGTGGTACATCGCGCCCTTGGTGACTCCGGCCGCCTCGACGATCTGCTGCACAGAGGTGTTGGTGAAGCCGTGGCGGGCAAACAGGTCGACGGCCGCGGTGCGCACGGCATCCTTGACGCTCGTGATCGGCGACATCAGGTCACCGGACGGATGGATCCGCCCCCGTCGATCACGATGGTCTGGCCGGTGATCCAGGCCGCATCCGCGGAGAGCAGAAAGGCGACGACACCGGAGACGTCCTCCGGCACTCCCAAGCGGGCCAGCGGATAGATCGCGGCGGCCTCTGCCTCACGTCCGTTGTAGAGCGCCTCGGCGAACCGGGTCTTGATCACGGCGGGAGCCACCGCATTGACCCGGATATCCGGCGCCAACTCGAAGGCGAGTTGCGTCGTGAGCGAGATCAGGGCGGCCTTCGACACACCGTAAAATCCGATGCCCGGCGCCGCGGAGATCCCCGCAATCGAAGCGATGTTCACGATCGAGCCGTTGCGGGCGCCGATGCCTGCGGCCACGGCATCCCGAGACCAGTCGAGGGCCGCCATCACGTTGATCTCGAGGATCTTCGCCATGGCGGAGTGCTCGGTCGCCAGCGTCGGTCCGAAACTGGGGTTCACTCCCGCATTGCTCACGAAATGGTCGAGGAGCCCGAATTCACGGCCGACGAGGTCGAAGACCTCCGCCCGGTGGTCTGCGTCGTCGGCTTTGCCCGCGACCCAGAGGGCGGATGCGCCGAGTTCTGCCGCCGCCTCCCGCAGGGCATCCTCGCGGCGCGCGGTGATGAGCACGCGGGCGCCCTCGTCCACGAGCCGCTTGGCGATGGCGAACCCGATGCCGCGGCTCGCTCCGGTGATGAGGGCAGTGCGACCGTCGAAGCGATTCACGGGGGTCCTAACGGGGAATGCGGCGCAAACCGACTGTTCGGTATGCCCACCCTAGCGCTGTTGGGTACGCTGAAGGAGCCGACGACAATCGTCGGCTATCGACGGAGACGCTCATGACCCCCCTTGCTTCCAGCCGCCAATGGCATCTCGCAAATCGGCCAACTGGCGAACCGACCAGCAGCGATGTGCGATTCGTCACCGTTGACCTTGTGCCTCTCGCTGAAAACGAAGTGCGGGTACAGAACCTCTTCATCTCGGTCGACCCGTATATGCGCGGGCGCATGAACGACGTGAAGTCCTATGTACCGCCCTTCGCGCTCGACCAAGTGATGGACGCGGATGCCGTGGGCCGGGTGATCGAGTCCCGGTCCCCCGATCTCGCGGTGGGACAGCTTGTGCAGCACTTCCAGGGCTGGCGGGATGTCGCGCAGGGCGACGCGAGTCGGTTCACCGCGCGCGAGGAAGTGCCGGGCGTCACGCCATCCGTCTATCTGAGTGCGCTCGGCCTCACCGCGCTCACGGCCTGGGTGGGTCTTCTCGTGATCGCCGAGATGAAGCCGGGCGACACGGTCTTCGTGTCGGGAGCAGCCGGGGCGGTCGGATCCGCGGTGGGTCAGATCGCACGGCTTCGCGGTGCGGCCCGGGTGATCGGAAGCGCGGGCACCGACGAGAAGGTCGCGCTGCTCACCAGCCGCTACGGCTTCGACGCGGCCTTCAACTACAAGAACGGCACGGTGTCGCGGATGCTGCGCGAGGCCGCTCCCGACGGAATCGACGTGTACTTCGACAACGTGGGCGGCGACCATCTCGAAGCAGCCATCTTCGCGTTCAACGATGGCGGCCGCGCCGCGATCTGCGGAGCCATCAGCGCCTACAACTCCGAGCGCGCTGAGCCCGGCCCGCGCAATCTCGCCATGCTGATCTCTAAGGGCCTCACCCTGAAGGGCTTCACGATCCCGAGCTACCAGCAGTATGCTCCGGAGTTCTTTCGCGAGATCACCCCTTTGGTCACCTCGGGGGCATTCGTATTCGATGAGACAGTGATCGACGGTGTCGAGAACGCTTTCGACGCCTGGCAACGGCTCATGCACGGAGGCAACATCGGCAAGATGCTCGTGCGCGTCACCGAGGACAGATCTGCCGCTCATACTGAACGGGCAGGCAGTCCTGCGCGTTCCTGAGCAATTCTCGCGGCACCCGAGGTGAGAAACACACCCCTGTCGAGTATGGCCCTCATTTCGCGCCCCGACGGGTTGATCCGAGACAGGTCGATCCGAGACGGGTCGATCTGAGACTGGTCGATCAGATCGCGGTCGCAGTCGCGGTCCCAGTCCGGATCGCCCAGATGACAACAGCATTCGCGACCAGCGGTGCGGCAACCGGAAGAATTGTCGCCGTGAGGAGTCCGATGCCCACCGCAACAGCCATGCTGCTCCCCACCATGGCAATCAAACGGACCGCCCGGCGGAGGAAGCCGTGAGGGGTGCACTGAGAGCCAATGTTGGCGTTCAGAACCGTGCACCACGACGACGAGTCACCGCGATACCGCCGGCTAGAGCAACGCGATACCGCCGGCTAGAGCAACAGGAATTGCGGCAAGTGACCTTGCGGCAAGACCGAGGTTCATTGCCTGGGTGCCATCGAGAACAATCGTGCTCCAGAAGCTCCCGGTGAGAGTGAACGAGACGCACAGTCAACCGACCGATCCGCTCACGATGGCCAGACCCGCGATTCTCCGGCGAATCATGCGTGTCAGTTGGAGCGGTGTCCCTAAGGGCCTGACGGCCGTCGGGCATGAGTTCGGAACACCGCCTTGCCCGGCCGTCCATAACGTCTGCACTCGACAGGTGTAAGAGACCGGAGTGCTCGAGACGATCCAGCTCCGTAAACAGCTTCGTGACGCGCGACGACCGAAAACACGATAAGTACGATGAGGGGATGCTGGCTTCCGTGATCGCCGAGCTCCGCGCAGCGGGCTGCGTCTTCGCCGAAGAGGAGGCTGCACTCCTGATCGAAGCGGCATCGTCCCCGGCCGATTTACGGCAGTTGGTCGAGCGGCGGGTCTCCGGCATTCCGCTCGAGCACCTCCTCGGCTGGGTGAAGTTCAGCGGCCTGCGCATCTCCGTGGATGCCGGAGTGTTCGTTCCACGCCAGCGGACCGCCTTCCTGGTGGAGTGGGCCGTGGCGATGGCAGCTCCGGATGCTGTCGTGCTCGACCTCTGCTGCGGAGCTGGCGCGATCGGGGCGGCCATCGCCTCCCGGCTGCCGGGTATCGACCTGTACGCCGCCGATATCGACCCGGCGGCGGTTGCCAGTGCCCGCCGAAACCTCCGCCCCTCCCGTGTTTTCGAGGGTGACCTGTTTGATCCGTTGCCTCCCGCGCTCCGGGGCCGCATCGACATCCTGGTCGCCAATACCCCCTATGTGCCGACGGATGCCTTGGCCCTCATGCCCCCGGAGGCGCGGCTCTACGAGGCGCGGGTCGCGCTCGACGGCGGGTTAGACGGCCTTGACGTGCAGCGGAGCGTGGCGGAAGCCGCGCCGCACTGGCTTGCCCGCGGTGGGCACCTGTTCGTGGAGTCGAGCGAGGAGCAGGCCGCGCTGACCGCACAAGTCTTCGAAGCGAACGGGCTCATCCCTGAGATCGCGCAGTCTGGCGAGTTCTACTCCACCGTGGTGATCGGCACACTGCCCTGATCCGGTGAGGTATCGACCGACGCAAGGAACGGGATGACTGCCGCCAGCACCTCATCGGCTGGCCGAAGCGTATTACCGTGACCCCGGCCCGCCAAGGCCCGGAAGCTGGCGTGTGGCATGAGGGTGGCTGCTCGCTCGGAGTCGAGGTAGCGGGCGTGGTCCCGGGTGCCGGCGAGGAGAAGGGTCGGCGTTTCGAGCTGCGTGAGCCGGGCATCCGCTATCCCCGGTTCGAGCTCAACCTGGCGGAAGTACGCACGCAGGGCCAGTGGATCGTTGGCGAGGAAGGCCGCCGCTGTCTGCGGATCGATTGGGGTGCCGGAGTGCCTGGCCCAGCCCTCGAGAAACCCCGGCATGCCATTCGTACTAAGGGAGGCGTCGTAGTCGGGAAAAAACACTTCGGAGACGCTTCCACCGGGAGCCCGGTAGGTGCCTCCCGCTGAAATGAACGAGAGCATCCGTTCGGGCCGGGTGTCGGCGAGAGAGAATCCCGCGCGCGCTCCGAAGGAATAGCCGAAGACATGGGCGGCCGAAGCCTCCACGGCATCGAGCACGGCGAGAATGTCCGCGAGCACGAGCGGCATGCGATAGGCCGACTGCTCGTGCGGCTTGCCGCTTCGACCGTGTCCACGCAGGTCGAGTGAGATCACGCGGTAGTGATCCTGCAGTGCGGCGAGATAGCCGAATCCACGCCAGATCGATCGCGAAAGGGCCGATCCGTGTACCAGCAGGAGCGGGGGGCCTTCGCCACGTTCGTCAAATGAGATTCGTGTGCCGTCGATCGGATTCACGGTTTCGCTCACGGTTCCATCATCTCCCGCGACACTGTTCTGGGGCGTTCAGCCCTCCGCCGGGGCCGACGCGGGTTCGAGGAGGTACTCTTTCGCGTCGAAGCGGCGCACGGACCGGCGAAATAGCGCCGCGCGATGCGGCCACAGCGTGGTGTTACGGCCACCAGTGTCGAGATAGTAGCTCGAGCATCCGCCACTCACCCACACCGATTCCGCGAGATCGGCCTGCACCCGTTGGTTGTATCGGCGTTGCGCCTCAGCGGTCGGAACCACGAATGCAGCGCCACTCGCCGACATCGCATCGAGGGCCTTGAGCACGTAGTCGACCTGAGCTTCGATGATGTAGATGATGCTGTTGTGGCCGAGGGCCGAGTTCGGTCCGACGAGCAGGAACAGGTTCGGAAACCCGGCCACGGTCGTGCCATGCAGCGCCTCCATGTGGGGAGCCCACGCCTCGGAGAGGGTGACTCCGCCGACTCCGCGCACGAGCCGGGCAATCGGAGGCTCGGTCGCGTTGAACCCGGTACCGCCGATGAGCACATCGAATTCCCGCCGAGCGCCCCCGGCGGTGACGACCTCGCGACCATCGATCGAAGTGATGGACTCGGTGACGAGCTCGACGTTCGATCTGGTCACCGCTCGGTAGAAGTCGCTCGAGATGAGGATGCGCTTACAGCCGATGCGATAGTCGGGCGTGAGCTTGGCGCGTAACTGCGGGTCGGCCACCTGGCGTCGAAGGTACCCACGCGCGAAGGACTGCATCAGGCCTCCGATCGCCCTGCTTCGAAATCCCGCAAACCGGGTTTCGGCGAGCCGAAAGCTCCAGGCGCGGGAGGCACGCTGCAGCACCGGGAACCGCTGGAACAGTCGGACCCGCCGCTCCGTGGTTGGCGCATCCCCTCGCGGCACGATCCACGCGGGAGTCCGCTGGAACACGGTGAGCGAACCGACTGTCTTCTGCAGCTCAGGTACGAACTGGATCGCGGATGCCCCGGTGCCGATCACCGCGACGCGAAGGCCGGCGAGGTCGAGGTCATGGCGCCACCGGGAGGAATGAAACCGCACTCCCTCGAACTGCTCGAGGCCCGGAATCTGCGGCCAGACCGGATCGATGAGAGGACCAGCTGCGGAGACGAGCACCGAGGCGGTCAACTCCCCCGTGCTGGTGTGCAGCCGCCAGAACGCGGCGACAGCGTCCCAGGTCGCCTCCAGCAGCTCGGTGTCGAAGCGAATGCGGGGCCGGATGCCGAACCTGTCCGCGGTGGAGCGAAGATAGTCGAGGATCTCGGCTTGCCTGCCGTAGCGGTGTTTCCAGTCGTGCCTTGGCGCGAAAGAGAACGAATACAGGTCGCTGCGGATGTCGCAGGCGGCTCCCGGATAGGTGTTGTCGCGCCAGGTGCCCCCCACTTCGCTTCCACGCTCGACGATCACGAAGTCGTCGATCCCGTGACGCGCAAGCTGGATCGCCATACCGAGTCCGGCGAATCCCGAGCCGATTATCGCGACCCTCACATGAGTTGGCATGGGTCGAACTCCTCTGTGACGGTGGAGGGAGAATGCCACCACTTTACGCTCGGGATTAAGGACGGCCAGCCCTGCTCAGCGTCTGTTGAGGCGAGTTGGGTTATATTTCTTAGGATGTCACGCGTGCTGCGTGCGAAGGAAAGGTCTCATGGGTCGTCGAAGTTCAGGGTCAGGCGATCCGTCCTCGCGTTCCGTTGCGCCAATCCGCCACGGCCGACTCCACTCCTCGCATCCGGTGGCGGCGATCGCCAAGGTGCTCGCTGCTGCGGTTGCCGTCGTCGCGGTGAGCAGCGCTGCCGTAGGGGCCTTCGCCGTCTACGACGCGGTCTCGGCCAGCGGGCCGGGCATTCATCTCGCTCACCTGGCCGGAGCCCCCAGCGTGAAGGCCGCGCCGGCGGTTGGCCCGATCGATGGCGAGGTCAATCTGCTTTTGGCTGGCTCCGACACTCGCACGGCGCAAGTTGGTTACCAGACCAAGGCCGAGCTCGCCGGAAGCTCGGGCGCCGGCAATAACGACGTCACGATGCTTCTGCACGTTTCCGCCGACCATTCGAGCGCCACCGTGGTGAGCTTTCCCCGCGACCTTGTCTCGATCCCGCTCTGCGGCAAGGGCATCTCGTCGGCAATGTTCAATTCGACTCTCGCCCGCGGCCTCTCGTGCACGGTGCAGACGGTCGAGAAAATGACCGGCCTGTCGATCCCCTACGCCGCCATCATCACTTTCAATGGTGTCACTGGCATGTCAAACGCTGTGGGGGGCGTAACGGTGTGTCTGGCGACCCCGGTCAAGGATGACTACACCGACCCGCAACTCAATCTCCCCGCGGGCCAGCAGACCCTCGTGGGTGACACCGCGCTCTCATTCCTGCGCAGCCGCCACGGTGTGGGCGACGGAAGCGACCTCGGCAGAATCAGTAACCAGCAAGTTTTCCTCTCCGCCCTGACCCGCAAAATCACCGGCGAAGGTGTCCTTGGTAACCCGATCACACTCTACAAACTCGCGAATTCCGCGCTGTCGAATATGCATTTTTCGGACACCCTCAACCCAACCACCCTGGTCTCGATTGCTCTTGCGCTCAAGGGAATCGACCTTCACAAGATCGTGTTCCTGCAGTACCCCACCGTCGCCGACACGGCCGACCCCAACCGGGTTGTACCCTCGACAGGTCCGGCTGCGGCGCTCGTCGCCGCGCTTAAGGCCGACCAACCAATCTCGCTCACCGGCAAGCTCGGTCGCGCCGCGGTAGCCGATCCAACCGTCGCGTCCCCGGCCCCGGCACCAGCGGCCCCTGCACCAACGGCCTCAGGATCTGCCGCGCCATCGGTTGCCGCCACACCGGCTCCGACCTCGATCGCGCTTCCGTCCGCGATCACCGGCCAGAGCGCCGATCAGAATACCTGCACATCGAATAAGTAGCGCCCACCGTCGCGTGTCAGCGCTCCCAGGTCTGCACGAAGTGCGTGTAGCTCGCAGCGACACGTCGCACCAGTTCCTCATCGCTCGCCGTTCCGGCGAGGTGATCGGTGAGCGGCTTCTCCCAGATGCTGCGCCCGATCGCGAAGCCGCGAAAGCCATCGACAGCGGATGCCACCTCTAGCCAATGGTCCAGCCGCTGCTGTGTCGAATCCCGCCCAAGCACAATGCAACTCACCTTCGACCGTCCGCCGCGCTGGGCCGCGGACACAATGGTGCGAGCATCCTGCTCCGTCTCGAGACCCTCGACCTTCCAGATGTCGGGTTCTATTCCCTCGTCCTGCATTTCCTCGATGACCTGCGCCGTGAGCCCGGCACGCAATTCGGTGTCATAGCGCAGCGCATCGGATCCCACTGATTCGAGCTGGGACGGCGTGGCCGGCACCAAGAGCTCGACCAGGAACTTGCGCCCCGATGCCCGAATGGCATTCGACACCGTGACAAGTCGATCGAACTGCAGCAGCCGATTGAAGGACCCGTTCGGGTTGTCGCGCACAAGCACCTTCACCTGGTCGGGGCCAAATGCCTCGACATGACGCATCCACTCCCCGTCACCGAAAGTGCCGTATTCGAGCAGAAACAGCGGCTCACCACTGCGTTCGATCGGCATCGCAAGGTCGATACCAGCCTCCCGTGCCCGCACCGCGACGTCGGCACCGTAACGCTCGTCCACAAGCACAGCCACCCGGGAGATATCCACCCCGCCCTCGATGGCCCGAAGCAAGCCGTCGAATACGAGCCCCTTATGGGCGGAGACACGGGCAATCTGCTCCCCGGTCGGGTCGCCGTCGATTCCGTAGAGATCTCGAAGAAGGGAGTCACGATGATCCATCGCGAGGATAAACAGGTCGGAGTTCGAAGTCACCATCCTGACGGTACTCTGCTCCGCATCCGGTTTCGCTTCGCTACGGGTGATCTGCGTGCGGGTGATCCGCGTGCGGGTGATCTTTGGGGGTGGGTACGACCAGAACCGGGCAGGTAGCGAGCTGCACGCACTGACTACTGACCGATCCGAGAAGAAGGCCAGCGAACCCCCCGAGCCCGCGCGGTCCAACCACGAGCATGAGCGCAGGGGCAGCGAGCTGGGTGAGCAGCTGCGCCGGCTGAGCAAGGGCGGCACGATGGTGAAGGGCGACCTCAGGATGCCGCGAGCCGATCTCCGCCGTGTCGGCAATAAGCATCTTTCGCACCGTTTCGGTGACCTCGTCAAACGAGGAGACATAGCCATGGTTGTAGAGCGCACCGTGCGGGGCGGTATCGATGCTCCACGATCGCACCACCACGATGTCGACCCCGAGCTTCCCGGCGAAGTCAAAGGCGACTGCGAGAGCGGTATCGGAATCACCGGATCCGTCATGGCCGACGACGATACTGCCCTCCGGCACCGTGAACACCGGTGATGTGGTGGTGACAGCGGTGGTTGTGTCATTCATGGGTGAATTCCTTTGCGGGTGTGGGGATGAGGGCGGTGGTTCCGGGCACGTCAATGCGCTCGTGCGGACGAATCGCCCGGAGCGCATTCAGAATGGTCGCAAGGTCCACAATCTCCTGGATTCCCGCACCGAGAGTGGCGGGAATCACGCCGAACGTGGCGATGAGCATGAGACCGATGCTGAGCGCGATTCCCAGCCAGATGCTCTGCAGCGCGATCCGCACGGTGTCCTTCCCGATGCGGATTGCGAGAGCGACGAGGGAGATATCATCGAGCAGGATGACGGCACCGGCAGACTCGCTCGCGGCGGTCGCTCCGCGCGCGCCCATCGCGACGCCGACATCCGCTGCGGCCAGCACAGGAGCGTCGTTGACGCCGTCCCCGACCATGAGCACCGGCCGTGCGCTGATCGCCCTCACCGCGTCGACTTTGTCACCGGGCAGGCAGTCGGCGATGAAGCGCGAGATACCCACCGTCGACGCGACGTGCGACGCGGTTGCGCGAGCGTCGCCGGTGAGCATCACGGTCTCACGCACTCCGAGTGCGCCGAGTTGCGCGATCGTCGCCCGCGCATTCTCGCGCACCGGGTCGCTCGCGACGATCGTACCGGCGAAGCGGTAGTCGATTACCACGTAGATCGCCAGCTCACCCGAATTCAGCACAACGGCTTCGATACCCGGAGCCACCCCGGCCGCGAATGCGAGAGTTCCGATTGCAATGTGATGGCCATCGACGATCGCCGTG
Source organism: Glaciihabitans sp. GrIS 2.15 (assembly GCF_035984695.1). Taxonomy (NCBI): domain Bacteria; kingdom Bacillati; phylum Actinomycetota; class Actinomycetes; order Micrococcales; family Microbacteriaceae; genus Glaciihabitans; species Glaciihabitans sp. GrIS 2.15. The sequence goes on along the minus strand of NZ_JAXCHU010000001.1, from coordinate 320,756 downwards.
ACACCCTGCGCCGCTACTTCTGTGGCCGCCTCCGTCGCGAGGAGTGAAAGGCCACGATCCTCGGCAGCCTGAACGAGGGAGGCAGCGAGCACGTGGGAGGAGAATCGCTCTGCGGACGCCACCCGAGCGAGAAGCCCGGCTTCCTCCCAGGGCTCGCAGGGCACTATCCGGGTGATGGTCGGTGCACCGACGGTGAGGGTGCCTGTCTTATCGAAGACGGCCGTGCGCACCCGAGCGAGCGTTTCGAGTACCCCGCCGCCCTTCACGATAATTCCGCGATGGGCTGCCCGGCTCATTCCCCCCAGAAAAGCGACCGGCGCGGCCAGCACGAGTGGGCACGGCGTGGCGAGCACGAGTACCTCGGCGAAACGAACCGGGTCTCCGGAGACGATCCACGCCACCGCAGCGATCAGCAACGAGACAACTGTGAAGGGGATTGCATAACGGTCGGCGAGGCGCACCACCGGGGCACGATTGCTCGAAGCCGACTCCACCAGCGCCACGATGGCCTGGAACTGGCTGTCCTTGGCCAGCGCCGAGGCCGAGATGGTGCTGGTCGTGACACCGTTGACGGATCCGCTGAGCACCGTTTCTCCGGCGAGTCTCGTCACCGGCATACTCTCGCCGGTGAGGGATGATTCGTCGAAAGCCGCACTCGCCGAAACCAGGCGCCCGTCGACCGGCACGACCTCCCCCGACCGCACGAGGATCGTGTCTCCGATGAGCACTTCCGCTGCGGCGATGTCTTCAATCTGATCGGAGCCCGGATGCGTGCGGTGGGCAACCTGCGGCTCGCGCGCGAGCAGCGCGTCCAGTTCGCGCCGCGCCCGACCCTGGGCAAAGTCCTCGAGGGCCTTACCCCCCGAGACCATGAGCACAATAATGATGCTTGCGAAGAACTCGCCGACCAGCACCGTCGAGACGATTGCCACAATGGCAAGGACGTCGATTCCGAAGATCTTCTTGCGCAGTTGGTTGATCATCTGCAGCGCTTCGATCGCCGCCACGAGGATCGCGAACACGCTGAACAACCAACGCGTGACCTCCCCGGCACCCACGAGCCAGAAGATCATTCCGACCAGACCCACGACAACGGTGGTCGTGACGATCGGGTAGCGGCGGCCAAACGTGAGAGCGCCTCGAAGGAGATTTACCAGTCGGTTCGACTCGCGGTGCATCGCCGGTCCTCTCGTCGTATTCCAGCTTCGAGCCCGTAGGAGACCGTGAGAGGGTCAAAGGTCCTGCACACTCAGTACCCACCGAAATCCTCCTTCCTGTCAACCCCTTCGCACAAACTGTCGCGGGCAGGCCGGCGTAAATACACTGAGCGGAGAGAGAGGGTGTCATGAGCGGTCCAGCATCAGAAAACATGGCCGGCCGGCTGCTCGGGGAGCGTTATCGCATCGAAACCGCCATCGGATTCGGCGGAATGGCGACGGTGTACCGAGCGACGGACGAAGCACTCGGGCGCGCCGTCGCCGTGAAGCTCTTCGATTCGATTTCCCACGATCCCGCCCGGCAGGAGAGCGAACTCGCCGTACTGGCGAGCCTCGACCATCACGGCGTCGTCAACCTCTACGACGCGGGTGTCGATCGCGATGATTTCGGGCGCAGCCGACGTTACCTCGTGATGGCTCTCGTCACCGGGCAGAACCTCCACGAGCGCATCCTGGTCTCTCCCATCGCTTCGCGCCACATCGCCGAGATCGGGTACGACATGGCGGAGGCCCTTGAATATATCCACGCACGAAACGTGCTTCATCGCGATATCAAGCCGGCCAACATCCTTCTGGTGGACTACGGCAGCGATGCACCGCGCGCACGGGCTAAACTCACCGACTTCGGCATCGCGTTATCTGACGACATCGAGCGGATGACGGCCGAGGGCGTGACCACCGGAACCGCCGCATACCTCAGCCCCGAGCAGGTTGCCGGTGCGCCGCTCACCCCCTCCAGCGACGTCTATTCACTCGGCCTCGTGCTTCTGCAGAGCTTCACGCGCGCGATTGAATTTCCGGGCTCGATGGTGGAGTCGGCGATGGCGCGACTGTCGCGTGGCCCGGTGATCCCGGATTTTCTGCCGCCGCATTGGCACGCCCTGCTCTCGGCAATGACCGCGCGCGACCCCGAGCAACGGCCGGTCGGCCTGGAACTCGTGTCGATGCTCCAGCAGGTGGTAATCGCCGACAGCGCCCGCCAGGAGGACACCGAAGCCGACACTTTCTACCCTTCTGACCCCGACCCCTCGAGCGATCGCTCCGCGATCCTCGACACGATCCCGGATGAGGCCCTTCACCGCGTCACGGCGATGGCGGCCCGCCTGTTCTCCGCGCCGATATCGATAGTGAGCGTCGTCGACCACGACCGCACGTGGTTCCGATCGCACTATGGCCCGGAAGTCGGGCAGATCGCACGCGAAGTCGACCTCAGGACGGCGACAATTCCGCGCGCCGAGCCGGTGATCATCGAAGACGGCCAGACCGACCCGCGCTCGCAGGACAACCATCTGTTCACCGGGCCGCTCGGCCTACGGTTCTACGTTGGAGTGCCATTAAAACGAAACGACGGACAGACGATCGGTACTCTCTCGGTGCTTGACTTCACCCCGCGCACGACAACGGCGACCGAGGTCGCAAATCTTCAGGACCTCGCCGCCCTCGTGGTTGCCCAATTGGAGGCGCGTCACGAAGGCTTACGCACGGTGGAGATGGCCGACCCGAGGCCGGCCTTCCCGCCACAGTCGGACCTGCTGCCGTCGGGCGCTTGATTCCGGGCCCCCGAAGTTTGGCCTGACTCATCCATCCCGGTCTGGTGGGGTTTGGGCCGCGCACTCACGCGAGCGTGAGGAAAAGTTTCTCCAGCTCGTCCACGGTCAGCGTGTTCTCACCGTCGTCACCGCTGATGCACTGGCGCATCGCGCTCGACACGATGGTGAACCCCGCTCGGTCGAGCGCGCTGGAGACTGCGGCGAGTTGGGTGACGACCTCCGTGCAGCTTCCTCCGCCCTCGACGGCGGCGATCACCGCAGCGAGCTGGCCCTGGGCGCGCTTCAGCCGGTTGAGGATTTTCTTCTGCTCCGTGGCGCGGCCGGCCGAAGCGTCGGGTGTTTGCACGGTGTCCGTCATGGCGTGATTCTTTCGTGTTGGAGGGCGGATTCGGTGGCGGTGCGGCCATCAGCCCAAGTGAGGTAGCCGCCGTCGAGGTTCCGCACGACGAACCCGTACTGGTTGAGTAGCCGCGCGGCAGTGTGACCGCGCTGACCGACCTTGCAGTGCACAACCAGGGGGCTGTCCGGCAGTTCGTCCAGCCGCATCCGCAGTTCGTCCAGCGGAATGTTGAGGGCACCCGGGATGCTTTCCACTGCGAATTCCGCGGCGGACCGCACATCGACCAGGGTCTCGCCGCGCTCCACCGCGGCGTCGAGTTCGTGCCACTGCACACTCGTCACGCTCCCGTGAGCGAGGTTGTCGGCCACGTACCCGAGCTGGTTGATCGGGTCCTTCGCCGAACCGTACTGTGGCGCATATGCGAGCTCAAGGCGGCTAAGGCCGGATGCCGTGATCCCACCGGCCATGGCGGTTGCAAGTATGTCGATGCGCTTGTCCACACCGGCTCCCCCGATAATCTGCGCGCCGAGAATGGCATCGGTGGCAGGGTCGACGAGCAGCTTGATATGCATCTGGTCCGCACCCGGATAGTAGGTTGCGTGCGAATCCGGGTGGGTGTGGATGACACGTGCCGGTCGCCCTGCGGCGACGAGGCGATGCTCGCTCCAACCGAGCATCCCGATGGTGAGGTCGAACAGGCCGACGATCGAGGTCCCCAGGGACGGTGCTGCGTCCGTCGGCACGCCCGCGATCGTATCCGCGGCCGCGCGCCCGTGTCGATTAGCGAGCCCCGCCATCGCCACGAGCGTGCCACGACCATCCACGGCATCGGTCTTTTCGGTTCCATCCCCGACCGCGAAGACATGCTCGTCGCTCGTCCGCTGGTGCGCGTCAACCCAGATACCGCCACTCTCTCCAATGCGGAGACCCGCATCCCGTGCCAACGAGGTGTCGGGATACACCCCGCTGGCAGAAATCACGAGGTCGGCGGTCAGTGTGGTTCCATCGCTGAGTGTGAGGAGGCCATCGCTCTCGGAGAGCACCGTCGTCGAGAGGCGCACATCCACTTCCGCAGCCTTCAGACGCTGCAAGACCAGGGCGGCCATCTCCGGATCGAGCGGAGACATGACCCGGCTGTTCCGCTGCACGAGCACCACCGACAGTCCCCGGTGCACGAGGTTCTCCACGGCCTCGAGCCCGATGAATCCTGCACCGATCACGACTGCGGTCCCCGTCACGAGATCCGACCGCGCATCGAGGGTCGCGGTGATGTGGTCAACGTCGTCGATCGTGCGCAGAGTGAATGTCGGGATGCTGTCATCCACCCGCCCAAGGGCGGTCATCGCGCCTCCGGCGAGCACAAGGTTGTCGTACCGTTCCGCGCGCCGAACGCCGGTGTGCACGTCCCGCACCGTCACGATCCGGGAAGTGCGGTCGATAGTCACCACCTCCTGCCCCGTATGCACTTCGATACGGAACCGCGCGGCGAGCGACTGCGGCGTTTGCAGTAAGAGAGCGGAACGATCAGCGATGATTCCTCCGACGAAATATGGCAGCCCGCAGTTCGCGAATGAGACGTAGTCGCCGCGCTCGAAGACCACAATCTCGGCGTGCTCATCGAGGCGACGCAGACGGGTGGCCGCCGACATCCCCCCGGCCACGCCGCCGACGATGACCGTGCGCATCGGTGTCATAGAAACCATTGCGCCCTCTATCGCTTGAACAGACGAGAGAGGAAGGATGCCGGTGCCGGTTCTGTCGCGTGACCGGGGCAGCGGTCGGCAGCAGGTACCTTCTTCATGACCTGGTCGACGTGCTCTCCACATCCCGCCCAGGTGGTCTTTCCGCAGGTCTTGCAGGTTACTGCTCTTCACATCGGGTTCTCCTCTGGCTCATTTGGCGCTGAGACAAGTATACCCCCCAGGGTATCAAGATCGACCTAGTACAACTCGTCGGCACATGTACCGGCGCCCTCCGCACCTCAGATCGAGGGGACGAGCAGATGGCGAAGAGCGTGTCCCGCGGCGAGATCCACGAGGGCTGCTGGTGCTTCCGACAACGGCCGGCGCGCAGAGACCAGGGAGTCGAGATCGAGGTCGCCGCTCAGATAGAGGTCGACGAGCCAGGGGATGTCTCTCTGAGGAACGACGGATCCGTAGTTGGAGCCGAGGATGCGCTGGTCGGCCTCGGCGAGAGCTAATGGGTCGAATCGCGCGTGCTGGCCGGTGGGTGGTAAGCCGACGATCACCGCGGACCCTCCGAGGCCGAGCGCGGCGATCGCCTGCTCCGTAGTGGAGATCTTGCCGATGGCGTCGAACACATAGTCGAGACCTTCCGGAACCATTTCCGTCAGCGCGGCCACGGCATCCGTGCTGCTGCTGTCGATCGCGTCGGTGGCCCCGAGGCGAAGGGCGAGTTCGAGCTTCTCCGGCATGATGTCGACCGCGATAATCCGGGACACCCCGGCCAGACGAGCACCCTGCACGCAGGAGAGTCCGACCCCGCCGCACCCGATGACCGCGACGGTGGAGCCCGGTTGTACGTTCGCGGTTTTCGTGACGGCGCCGACGCCGGTAGCGACAGCGCAGCCGACCAGGGCGAGCACGTCGAGCGGGGCATCCATCCGTACCCGGATCGCCCCGGACACTGGCACCACCACGCGCTCGGCAAAGGATGAGACGCCGAGGTAGTGATGAAGCGTGCGACCGTCCTTCGAGAGCCTGCTGGTGCCATCGTGCAGCACACCGAGGGGCGCCACCACCGAGGCGACCAGAGAGCACTGTGCTGGTCGGCCGGCCAGGCAGTAGCGGCAGGTGCCGCAACTTGGCACCCAGGAAAGCACGACATGGTCGCCAATGCTCAGGTCGGTTACCCCGGGGCCGAGAGCGCTGACGATTCCCGACCCTTCGTGGCCGAGCACCACAGGAGTCGCGATGTCCCAGTCGCCCGAGACGACATGTAGGTCGGAATGGCACACTCCTGCCGCTGTGATGGTCACTTCCACTTCGCTGGACTGCGGCTTTGCGAGTTCGACGTCGGTGAAGATGGGATCCGATCCGGGTGCCTCGAACAGGATCGCCTTCATCGACGGGTTCCGAGGCGATGTGGGGCAGATCGGGTGGCGGATGACAGGATGGCAGCGCGGGGCATACGGGACTCAGCTTTCGACATCGGCGGTGGGTTCTGCACCACTGAACTTCGTTGCAGAGTGCCAGACAGAACAGATCTCGTCAACAGTCGGTTCGAAATGATTGAAGAAGCCCGGATGCCCGCCCGCGTCGTGCTGACGCCCGCTCTTCGCGACTGATCCGCAAGGCGGACCGACCCGGTGACTATCCCGCCCGGCGGGCATCAAGGCGTCTTGACACCGAGCCGCTGATGTGCGGCGCCAATCGTTGGGACGGACCCTCGATCACCCGATTGAATCCCCAGGCCGCAAGCACGGCCAGCGGAACCGTGATCAGCGCCACGAGCCACCAGCGATCGTCCCCAAACATGAAGGTGAGGGTGGCAAGGAGAGGCATATGGATGAGATAGAGGCTGAACGAGACTCTGCCGAGCCACTGGGGTGCCCTGGCCTCCAGCGCGGCACGCACAGGGGGCACACCGATGGCGGCCAGCACCACACCGGCGGCACCGAGCACCGAGAGCTGGGCCAGAAGCGCACCCGCGACGGAGCCAGCCGGTACCGGTGGTCGCAGGAGCCATTGGCAGATAAGCAGCAGAAGCGCGCCCCCCAGCCAGTGCCACGCCCCACAGGGTGGAACGCCGTCTGAGCAGGCGGCGCCTCATCCACTCCCGAATCGCTTCCAACCGCACCGCCATCAAAGTGCCGATGAAAAATACCGGAAGGTACCGGAGCCCATCGATACCGCTAAGAACGCCGATCGTGCTGAGGGCGACAGCCGCGGTGAGGGCGATCACCCAGTACCGGGCGGTCACGACAGCCAGTGCCAAAAAGAGGGGAAGCAGAACGGAGAACAGCAGCTCCCACCGCAACGACCAGAGCACATTGTTCAGGTCGTAGGAGAAGCGGATGAGACTGGCCTCTGTGAGAAAAGTGCTCCAGTTCGTCGATGTCGCCTGGGAAGTGTCCATCCACGTCCCTTGGCCCACCGTTGAATCATCTCGCGGGATCAGCCAGATGAGTAGCGTTCCAATGACGATTGACACCCACACCGGCAAATAGAGTCTCGCCAGCCGGCCACTCAGGAAACCTGACCACGAAAAGCTGCCGGGTTTCAACGCCGGCAGGGCGACCACCAGCCCGCTCAAGACGAAGAACACGAGCACCGCTTCCGATCCGGCTGTCATGAGTTTAAGCGGTGTTTGCGACATGAACCATAACGGGCTACCGACTCCGGACCCTCCCTGCCGGCGCAACACTGACTCCGCTACGAGGAAGAGATGGTAGAGCACTACGACTATCGCAGCCACTCCTCTCAGTCCATCTAGAGCGGTGAGACGGGTCCCGGGTCCCCCGGCTTTTGTATGGGCGTTGACTGACGTGCGCTCGGCCGTGAGGGAAGAACTCATCCAACGAAGGCTCGGAAGTATTTCTGTGCATCGCGTCTACATCCGGCGTAGTTTTTCTCTACACCGGAGTGCAGGCACACAAACGCCCACGCAATCTCAATGATTACGGGGGCTGTTCGTGCATCCAAGATGCATTCTCGGCTCGTCTAGGTCAGTCTCGCCGGGCCTGAACTGTCGAATAAGTGTCCACTGATCGATCAATGCGCAAGTATTCGAATGGCTAACGGGGCGAACTCCAGCACCCTCCAAATCCGTCTTGGCGATCGAGGCGCGGGCCGGACAGTTAAGGCACCTCTGCGTCGTCTTGGCGCCATCCGGTTGGTCGCCGAAGGGGTGGCGTACCCTCACGTCAAACGATCAGTGCGACACCGCGTTTACGAAGCACTCGATAGATCACGGATCCGTTCAGCTGGTCTGTGCCCATCGAGTGTCTTTCGCGGTCGCGAGCTGAGCTGCTGAGCTGCCGCGCTGCCGCGCTGCGATGAGCTTACTTGCTCGCAGAAGAACACATCCATGCTGCTGGCGACTCGGAATGCGTCGTGTTCGGCCATCTTGGTTCCGTGATCCCAGATGGGCGAACCGCGGAGGTGTGCCGGAAGCGTACTGATCGTTTTGATGAGACTATCGCGAACCGTTTGGCAGTGCGGTCGTTCTGGACGTGCACGAGCAAGATGTCGTGGCTGCTGCGCTCCACCAGCGTCCCGATGGCGGATTGGCTGAGGGTTCCTGTGATGAGGTCGCCGCGATGGAGGCCACCGGGGCGCGCGGGCTGACCTGGGAGACTGAATGGCGATCGTCCGTGCCGACCTTCATCTACCTTTCGGTGCGAGTACAGCGGCAACGACCTGCAGCGTCGGCGTATCCGGCGGTCAAAACGTTGCACGGGCGGCGAGACAAAGCGCCCCAACGAGTTCGGCCCGGCTTCCGTGTTCTGCCGCTGCAACGGTCATTCCTTGAGCTGCTGCAGGTTGCGCATACTGATCGATACCCAGTCTGATGCCGGTGAGGAGCGCAGGATTGGCCGTTCCGAGTGCGCCGCCGACCACTAACAGACTGGGGTTGAGCAGGTTGCACAGCGACGACAAGGCTTGACCAACAGTGCGACCGGCGTCGCTGAAGATGCGATCCGTGATTTCGTCTGCAAAGGGGAGGCTGTCGATTCGGTCGATGGTGACGCCTTCGTGACTGTGGGCTAGCTGCGCGACGACTCTGTCGACTGAAACCACTGCCTCAAGACACCCTCGGCTACCGCAGCGACACAGCTCTGCGTTGTTTTCGAGACGATTGTGCCCTATCTCACCAGCTAATCCTGCTGAGCCTTTGTAGATTCGGCCTCCCAGAATGAGTGCCGCTCCGATGCCGTCGGAAATTTTCACGTAAAGAACGTCATCATGCCCGGCTGCCACACCGCGACGATGTTCCCCGATCGCGCCGAGGACAGCATCATTTTCGACCAGCACGCCGTGCCCCAAGCGCCGCTCCAGCTCCGCAGCCGGATCAAGCCCGACCCAGCCCGATAAAATAGTGGGGGATCGGACCACTCCGCGTTGCGCGTCCACGGGGCCAGGGATACCCGCCACAATCGTGACAAGATCGCCGACTTCGTATTTTGTACACAACCCGTCGAGAAGGTCGCAGGCCGCATTCATTGCCTCCTGCGCGTTCAAGTCGACGTTCAGCAACGTCATCGCGCTCGCAATCTCCGCGCCAGAACCATCAGCCAGGGCCACGGAAATGTGCTTGTGGCCAAAATCGATGCCCGCTACCCATCCCGACAATGGAGTCGGGCGCAGACGTAGAGCCGGTCGACCGCTCCCCGATCCCTTGCCTCGAAGGAGAGGGTCGACCTCCACCACACGGCCCTCGCGTAAAAGCCTTCGCACCAGGAACGTGACACCGCTTGGCGACATCGACGCCGATGAGGCCAGTTCTGAACGAGAAAGTCCCTCAGGGGCACGCCGAATACGGTCGTAAAGGTCTTCAAGGGCCCTCTCTCGCGGGGCGACAGCTCTGACATCGATCACCATGTCAGCATAAGCAGTATGTCGGAGCCAATATATTTTTTTTTGCGATGAATGGCCAAAAAAAAGTACAAAATGCAGTCTTTCAGGCATTGACTGACAGGAAGTTTCGAGGTTGACTTGCGTCAACTTCGGTGTCCGCAACTCTTCCGCGCATAGCAGTAGAGACGCCGAGGATGCTTGCTTCCGGGTCGAAGATGACTCTGAAGAGTTGGATCAATCCGGTAATGGTGTCAGAGAGGACAACCGTGAATCAGATCAGCAATCAAGGGCGACGTGACAGAAGGGTCGCAAAGACCGCGCTGTCCATGTGCGCAGGGGGTGTCGGAATTGCACTCGTGTTGAGCATGACCTCGGGAACACTGGCGGCGGCCGCCGCACAGCCAACCCCGGCGCCCACCCCCCGGGTCTCACCGGCTACCGCCTCGGACGCCCCATTCACGAAGACCGTCAAATATCTTCTTTCCCAGATGACCCCGGGCGAAGAGGTTACCGTTATCGAGCACGGCATCGATCCAGATAAACACGGCCAAGCTGGCTACCTGGCCGGGGTTCCTCGACTTGGCATCCCCGCAATCCGGCACGCTGACGCCTTGGGCATCAACGTGTACGCCGACGGAACAGCGTTCCCGACCCGACTTGGTCTCGCCTCTTCCTTCGACCGCAATGCGTACAACGTGCTCGGTGAAGAGGTCGGAAAACAAGGGAGGGCTCTGGGCGTAGATCTCGTTTACGGTCCCCAGGTCGATATGGCGCGCTACCCTTCCTGGTCAAGGAATTTGACGACGAATGGTGAAGACGCGTATGTCTCCTCTCAGTTCTCCGCGGCCGAGATCAACGGCATTCAGAGCACCGGTCTCATGTCACAGGTCAAACACGTGTCGTTCTACAACGGCCAAGATCGAGACACACCGTCGCTGATCGGATCACAGGCGGCCCACGAAATCTATCTCGCACCAGCGCAGTCCGCGATCCAGCAGGGCGGCGTCAGCTCAGTAATGTGCTCCTACGCGATCTTCCAGATTGTCGGCGAGCAAAGCGCATCACAGTACGCCTGCTCGAACTCCAATCTCCTCACTAACATCGTCAAAAACCAGTTCCAACTCAAGGGTTTCATCACGTCTGACTACACCGCCAGCAAGGCTACGTCGGACGTTTTGGCTGGGATGGACAATGAGTTCGCCTCTAGCAACCTGTCGGCGTCCACGCTGGTCCCGCTCATCGACTTGACTTCATCATCCTTCAGTGCCCCTTATGCCGCTGCGACGGCCAATGCGGTCGCGCGCATGCTGTACGAGTACGAGCGCTTCGGCCTGCTTGACAACAGCAAGATTCCCGCTGCCTCCGAGTCTGGAGTACCACAGCACGGTGACGTCACATCCACCTACAACGGCACGAGCGTTGACAAGCAGAGTGGCGATAATGTCGCTCTGGCGCTAGCCGAGGAAAGCGGTGTTCTCCTGAAGAATGACAGGGATGCGCTTCCCCTATCAACGAACAAAACAGTGGCGGTCGTCGGCCCCACCTCGACGCTCCTACCCGCAAGCCCGGGCGGCGAACGAGCTCGCGGCTTTGGCGATCAGGTCCAATACAGCCCGCTCATGGCCATCACGGCGCAGGTGGGTTCGGCGAACGTCACATCCGCACCGGGCGTGGATTGGATCGGGGAGACCGTCCCCACCGCCAACCTGAGAGTGTCGAAGGACATAAACGCCCTGCCCGGCCTCACCCGCACGAGCACCGACGGCTCCACGACCGTGGATAGCACCATTGACGGCCAGCAGACGACCCTTGCCAAGGGCGGCCAGTACACCTGGACCGGTTACCTGAACGTCACCACAGCCGACACCTATGGGCTGCTTCTCCAGCGGCCATACGGTATCGACACAGGCAACAAGTCGGCGTACAACGGCGGCATCCAGCAGGAGGCCAGCCGCAATGCTCCGCCGGAGCCGCTCAGCCTCAGCGTTGATGATGCTGCGCAGACGATCGTGAACCCCGGAGGGAACATCCTTCAGAACGCATTCCCTGGCGGGGTGCGAGCGTCCAATGGCCAGTATCTCGGCAAGCAGAACCTGGGCGTGAGCCTGGAACTGTCGGTCGGACCGCACAAGATCAGCTTCACCTACAAACCGACCATGACAACAGCCACGGCACCAACGGTCCGCTTCGCCTGGGCCCCCCTGGCACAGAACACAGCCGAAGCGGTCGCGGCGGCGAAGGCGAACGATGAGACTGTCATTTTCGTGGATGATTCCACCCCAGGGATCACTCAGGGTGCCGGACCGAACTCGTCTACGTCGGCCGCCCTTCGGATCCTCAACGCGACGCAGGTAGACCTCATCAACACCGTGAGTGCCGCAGCCCATGCGGCCGGCCACAAAGCCGTTGTCGTCCTCAACTCCGGAACCGCTGTAGCGATGCTGCCCTGGGTCAACAACGTCGATTCCGTCCTCGAGATGTGGTACCCGGGCGAACGGGGCGGCGAGGCAACCTCCAACCTGCTCTACGGTCTGGTGAACCCATCCGGCAAACTCCCGATGACGTTCCCCAAGAACGACGAAGCCACGCCCTTTTCCGGCAATCTCGAGCGCACCACAGGAACGCAGACCGGAACGGAGACCACACCGTCAATCAAATGGACAGACGGAGTCGATGTGGGCTACCGCTGGTACACCGACCCGAGCGCGAACGTAAATGGCTATAAGCCGCTTTACCCGTTCGGTTTCGGGCTCTCCTACACGACGTTTCGGTACTCTGGTCTTCACGTGAAGAACGCGAAGGACGGCGGGCTTGACATCAGATTCACCGTCAAGAACACGGGCAAGAAAGACGGCGCAGACTCACCTCAGGTGTACATCGGAGCTTCCCCCGATCTTGCCGTACCGACTTATGACGCCAATGGCATCGTGACTGGCGGATTCCAACAGTCCGCACAGAAGTTGGTGCAGTTCGATCACATCCAACTGGCCGCCGGTCAGTCGGAGACGCAAACCCTCCACGTCGACCGGCAGCAGGTATCCGCCTGGGACACAGTCGGTCAGAAGTGGGTAATTGGATCGGGTGACCGAACGATCAGCCTTGGCGCCTCATCCGAAGAACTTGTTTTATCTGTCACCCGGAAAGTACGGTAATCCGTATTTGCTCCCTCGGTGGGGCGGCGGGAGGACAAGGGCTCGTATTCGACAACGTCTTACTGATCCCCGCGTAACCCTATGGCTGGGCGGCCAACGCAAAGGTCGCCCAGCCGGATCACTACCTTGGGTCGCAAGCCCTTTACAGTTGGCACGCCTGATCGGCACTTTCCTCGCCGTCAACACGACGGATCCCGCCGCTATCTCGGCCACGGAGCCCCTACCCACTCTCAATCCGCCGGCGCCAACCAACCCAAGAAGGCGACCACACACCTCCAAAACCTCAGCGCCCAACAAACCGAAGGATCAGACCGACTCAGAGACACCACCCACCGGGACGTCACCCGAGCGGTTCGCCTGGTGTTGGATGCGAATACCGATCACGCAGTGCAGTTGGTCTGGTTGGGGCGAGAGCGCCACGAGTAACGGCGAAAAAACGTGATCTTGAAAAACACGTCGGCTTGCCTATCGCGGCGAAGTTCGGCCGCCCTGGTAGCCCGACCCGTTTGTCAACACTCGAACGTAGCAAGCGCAAGCTGTTGTGGTGAGGACTACAGAAGTTGGTCCGTCACGAAGCAATCGCCTCGAACCGACCCGCCAAGGTCACGCTGGGCGCCACCGACCCCACCATCTGCAGCTTCGAACTGCGCCAGGGCAAATGCCGCCGTTGTGGTTGTGGGGCCTTCGGCTGTTACACCAAACTTGGATGCACTCCAGCACGGCGGTCCGTGCCGTGAAGTCTTTAGAGAAGCTTGGCAGTGCGCGGAACGCCGCTGTCGAACTCGGACCAGACACCGCCATCCACGCGGTCGTGCAGGGACCCGCCGTTCGGTCGCACGCCGGGACGGCACCTTTTCCGATGAGCTTAACGACACCATCCTCGACCCGTGCGTGATCATCCTGGTCTGCCAGAACAGCCTCCGCTCGATGAGCCCGGCCTCGTCGGATCTGCGCGCGCACGTTCAATCTGTCCCCCGCCGCGCAAAACCATAATCGGTTGGCGAGGCTTACGTGCGTGTCTTGTCAGCAACTTGTCAGGTCGGCTACCTGGGGAAGTGGGCGATGATGGAGCCGGGGAGTAGGGGAGACAGAGCTCTGCATTTTTTGAAAGGCGACCGATGATTGTGCTGACGAGTATCCCCAGCCCCCCGTCCGAGTGGTCCCAGTTCCACCTGGGTCCACTGACGATTCACACCTATGCCATTTGCATTCTGACCGGGATCATCGCGGCCGTGATCATCACCCAGCGGCGCCTGTCGCGCCGCGGCGCGCCGAACGGCGTGGTGCTCGACATCATCCTCTGGGCTGTACCGATCGGTATCGTTGGCGCCCGGTTCTATCACGTGTTCACCCACGTCGGAGATTACTTCTTCTCGGGCGCCAATCTCTGGAATGTCTTCGCGATTTGGGACGGCGGCAACGCCCTCTACGGCTCACTGCTCGGCGGTGCCATCGGCGCCTACATCGGCTGCCGTCGACACGGTATCCGGTTCTGGTCCTTCGCCGACGCACTCGCCCCGGCGATGCTCGTCGCACAGTCCCTCGGTCGGTTCGGGAACTACTTCAACCACGAACTCTTCGGATTACCGACCACCCTTCCTTGGGGCCTGCAGATCGAAGCCACCAACGCCAAGTTCCCGCCCGGACTTGCCGCTGGCACTCTGTTCCACCCGCTGTTCCTGTACGAGATCATCTGGAACCTGATCGGTGTCGCCATCATCCTGCTCCTGGAGCGCAAGCTGCATCTGCGCTGGGGTCGGTCCTTTGCCGTGTATCTCATCTGGTACGGGCTCGGCCGCAGTTGGCTTGAGGCGATCCGCATCGACCCGACGAGCGACGGCTTCCTCGGCATCCCCGCCAACGTGTGGGCATCATTCGTCGCGATCGCCCTCGGCATCACCCTCTTCGTCGTCCAGACCCGACGGCACCCCGAGGACGAGCTCTCGGTCTTGCGGGACGGATGGGTGCCCCGGGAGCATCGAGGTGCGCCGCCTGCCGGGAACACTGGACTGAGCGCGGCCGTGGGTTCGAGCGCAGCCGAGGAAACGGTGCAGCCCGCGCCTCGGCGCTGAGGTTCAGGCGACTCCTGTGACCCGCCACCGCGTCAGCAGGTAGCTCACTGTCACCGCCCCGGCCACACACAGCATCGTCGGCACCAATAGTGCGGGTCCCTGGTTCGTGAACTCAACTACGAGCACGATCGCCGTGAACGGGGCGCGCATGGTCGATGCGAGAAACGCCGCTGCCGCGACAAAGGCGAATGCCGCCACCGGTCCCCCCGGCCAGGCCAGCTCCCACACGCCGCCGAGGGCCGCGCCCAAGCACGCTCCGATCGCCAGAGACGGTGTCAGCGTGCCGCCCGCTGCGCCACTGCCGATCGTGGCTGTGGTGGTGAGGACCTTTATCACGGCAAGAACGGCAATCATACCGATCGGCATCAGTGCCGAAAAGGCAGTCTGTCCCAATGCTCTTCCGTTGCCCAGAACGGCCGGGAATGGAATAGCGATCAGCCCGACTGCGGTGAAGACGAGGGGCATCACGACGACGATCCTCCACGATCGTGGCCGAATGCCTTCCATGAGTCTCACGAGGCGAACGAAACCGAGTGCGGTGAACCCGAACACCGGGCTGGCCAGCACGGCCCAGACGAACAGTGACGGGGACAGGTCGAAGCGCGGCATTGTGTACAGCGGTGTCGAGGCAACGTCGATCCGAGCCACGATGGTTGCAATGGCTGCGGTGGCCAGGGCGGGAAGGGCCGTGGCGAAGCTGATCTCCGCCAGCAGTATTTCGACCGCAAAGAGCGCACCCCCGAGGGGAACGTTGTACACCGCGGCGAGGCCCGCACCGGCCCCGCAAGCGACCAGGATCCGCCGCTCGCGGGACGTGACCCCGGCCTTGTCGCTCAGCCATCCGGCGATTGCCGCTCCCAGCTCCCGCGGGGCCACCTCTCGACCGATGGATGCGCCGAGGCCCACGATGATCACCTGAAGCCCGGTATTGATAACCGTCGACAGCGGAGGCATCCGCCGGCCGGCGATGCTCTGCTCGACCGGCACGATCGGGGCGCCCCAGCGGCGTAGTGCCCACCACCCCACGCCCCCGATGACGCCCGCAATGGCGAGCACTGCGACCCTCCGCTGGGGTGGCGCCTGGCTAATGCCGTCGAGAAACGTGCCGACCGAATAGCCGTAGGCGAGGTGCTCGATGCCGTGGAGCGCGGCACTCACGACCAAGCCACCAATCCCCGCTCCGATCCCCACCAACGCCGTCACGACGACCATCCGAATCAACCACGAGGGGGCCGGTTGGGGCGGGAGCATCACCTACCGAGCATAGCCACCGGCGATCGATGGGTCCGCGGGATCACGAACGGGTTCCAGACGGCGAGCAGGAGGGTGCACTCCCCCAAGTCGATAACCGCGACGGCCACCAGGATCGTGCCGGCAACTCGACAGGCGACCACAATGGTTCGCCAGGCGCGCTGTGGCGGGTGTGGAACGCGAGGGCCATCGCGATCCACGCGACGAATACGACGTGACCGCTCGGCAACGACGCATCCGGTGGCGTGGGGAAGAAGGAGTGGGCAAGCGCAGCGGCGGGTGGACGCGGGCGATTAACCAGCATTTTCGCAGCGTCGCTGCGCAGTCAGTACGGGCGGCCACGACCCCGAAGGTCAGTGCCGAGCGCCCGTTGCGGGCCGCCACCCAGGTGATCAACGCGACCACGACGGTGAGACCGATCTCCCCGGGACGGGGGCAGAGTTTGTAGATGACGAGCGTGACATCCGTAGCCGCAATCGGGTGAACCAGGCTCAGCGCACGATCAACACTCAGAGCTAAGGCGGTGACCGCGCATGACTTGGAGAGGAACAGTCCGAACAAACGCACGGTGAGCAGTGGGATTGTCCCACCTGCAACGGTCCGCCGCAGTTGCCTCAGCGGTTGCCTTGGGCCCGGCACGGTTCGGGAATGCGAGGTCTGCCCGGCGGGGGACGATTCTGTTATCAATCTTACACGGTTCCTGCTCGAGGATCGCTGGGTCGCACGGCCCGAAGCCTTGGAGCGTCTAGCGGATGCCGCCGAGCGGCCCTTTCTCGCGAGTGTGCCGCGGCTCGGTGTTTGCCGATGATTATGAGCGCCGGAATTTTTCAGCCGGTGAGGAGGGACTGGTCTGGCACCGGAAATTCTGTTTCCCGGTAGAGCGGGTCCCTATCGAGCGATTTCATCGTCGTTTTGAAGATGTTGAACTTGGTGTTGTAGCCGTTTGTTCCGGCGAGCGTGATCTTGCGAAGGTTCTGATGTCCCTGGGTGTTTCCCACCCAGACGGCGAGGGACACTTTCGTTGTCGTCGCGATGAGCCAGTTCTGATCCGCTACGTCCGTGGTGCCGGTCTTGCCCACGAGCGGAACACCATCGTGGGGGTTACCGGCGGTTCCGGTACCCCGTTGCATGACGGTGGCCAGCGTGTAGGCAACAGCGTTGTCCATGCGCGGCGTGAGGGCGCGAGTACAGTGCGGCCTCTGGCCGGCAAGAGAGGCTCCGACCGGGTCGACGATCCGGTCGACGATGACTGGCGCACAGTATGTTCCCCCGGAGCCGATGGTCGCAATCGCGCCGGCCATCGTGAGAGGCGCAATTTCGTTCACTCCGAGGACGGAAGAGGGTGTCACGACAAGGGGGCTTCCATCGGCGCGGTGGACACCCATTGACTGGGCGACGTCTCGAATGTTGCAGAGGTCCAGTTGCTGGGCCATGGTCACGAAGGCGGCGTTGACCGAGTTCTGTGTTGCCGTGATGACGCTCATCGGTCCGCCCTCACCCGTGGCGTCGTTCTTCGGCGAGTACGCCCCAACAAACGGTGCAGAACAGGAGGCTTTGAAGCTCGACTGCGGAAATGTCCGGGATGTTCCGTTGACGACCTTGTTCAGGCTATGCCCATTCTGCAACCAGTCGGCGAGAGTGAAGATCTTGTAGGTGGATCCGGTTTGGGATCCCGAGGATCCGCCGAGGCTCCGATCCGTGTTGAATTTGATCGCCGTTGTCGTTGGACCGCCGTCGGGCCCTGAGTTGTCGAACGCCTTGTTCTGCGTCATGACCAAGATGCGGCCGGTGCCGGGCTGGATGGAGACAGCCGAAGCGCCCAACGCAAAGCGTGATTCGCTCGCGGGCGCATCGGCCCGGACCGCGGCTCGCGCCACATCCTGCTGGGCCAGGTCGATGCTGGTGCAGATCTGGTAACCGCCTCGCGCCCATCGGCGCGTGCGGTCGGCGGCAGACGTTCCGAGCGAACTGAGGGTGGGAACGAGTCGCTGAAGGTAGTCACAGGCCCACTTGGCATCCGACGCGTAGAGGCATCCGCTGTTCACTGTGCTGAGTTTGACTTTTGCCGCAATCGGCGTCGAGAGCGCAACAGCGAGCTGTGCTTTGGAGATGAACTTCTGGCTGTACATGTCCTTGAGGATCTGGTTACGGCGCACCTTGTTGGCTGCGTAGTCCTTCGAAGTTGCCAGATTCTGGTAGGACGGCTGCTGCACGATGCCAATCAAACTCGCCGCCTGAGCGATCGTGACTTGACTTGCGTCCACGCTGAAGTATTGACGCGACGCCGCCTGCACACCGTAGGTGTTGCCTCCAAACCCGGTGATGTTCAAATAACCCAGCAGGATCTCCTGCTTGCTGTACTTTTTATCGAGCCCAATCGCTAGCTTCATCTCTCTGACTTTGCGAGAAAGGGTGTCGGCAATAGCCGCCTGATAGTCGACCTTCCGAAGGGTCGCGTTCGAGATCTGCAATGACTGCTGCACAAGAATGTTCTTGACGAGTTGCATATCGAGAGTGGAGCTTCCGCTGGTTATCGCGCCGTGCACCACGTTGCCGATCGCCGCTCGAGCGACGGACGGCACATCGACTCCGCCGTGCTGATAGAGGCGTCGATCCTCACCAGCGACCGCGGCGTCTTTCGAGTAAGGCGAAACGCCCCCCACGCAACGTCCTCTCGGTTCTGGTCGTAGATTGTCGCGATCAACGATGGCGACCCACCACGTGTTGCGTAAATCGTGTTCGCTTGCGAGAGTTTGCCCAACTGGATATAGGACGGCAGGTCGTTGAAAAAGCTAAACCCTGTCTTAGCAACATTGCTCGTCACGCCCAGGACAGGGATCACCATCATCACGATGAGAACGGCCGCGAAGACGCTGAACAAGGTCATTCCGGCGAGTCCTGAGGGGACATCGGATGCGGATGGTTTGTGGGGATTCACCTTCACCACCGGTTCGCAATAATCCGGTTGCAGGAGCGGCTGGGTCGCACGGATTTGGGTAACCCCTGTATGGTTCTCGAGCAGATCAAACTATTTCCCGTGGATGTATCCTCCATCGTGGAATCTGAAAGTCGACGCGGCTCGCATTGATAGCCAACCCCGAGAGGGTACTGCCGGTTCAGGTGCCTCCGACGCGCTGCTGTGTTGCTGCAAAGTGGGCGCTACCGAGAATCTGGCATCAGACAATTCCGAGGGGCCAAACACGTCAGCCTTGCGGGGACCGATCGAGCGATACTCACTCAGCCGGATGGTCGAAAGCTTTCGGCCGCGCCACGCGATGTCCACAGCGGGGTAGGTCTGGTCTCTCCATTAATTGCTCTTCCGCCACACCGTCTCAGCGTGCACGACCTGCACGCCACTGAAATGGCGGCTGCCGGAAACACAACGACGCGAAGGCTCTAGTAGTCGAGCTGATGGTGCTTGAACGTGGTAAGGCTACGAAGACGCCGACGTTTGGGTGCGATCGAAGTGGTTGAAGTGACACACTCCGTCCTCCGATAGGGGAACGGCAATCGGTCGAGGCACGGTAGGGAGCTTGCCACGTCGGACGGGGTGAGGCATGCTTCGATTGGGCAGCTGCAAAACAGGGATCGAGGCGAATGTTGAACGGTTGGCGTGGTGCCATCGGTCTGTGTGTCGCAGTGACCCTGACTTTGACCGGGTGCTCCACAGGCGCGGTGACTGCGACCGATGCGAGTTCGACGACGACGCCCATTGCAGCACCCGGCACCTTATCGACTATGGCGTCCGGCTCCTCTTCGCCGGCCCCAAGCGCGAAAGAGGTCGGGGTTGGGGCTGAAATCGTCGACCCGTTGTCGGGTGCAGTATTGCCGAACCCAGTTCGAACACCCGGTGCCACGAACACGAATGTCACGCAGGCTGATATCGACTCGACGATTTGTGTGAAGGGGTGGACGGCAACGATCAGGCCGCCCGCCACCTATACGACTGGGTTGAAGAAACAGCAGCTGGCCACCGGGTACTCGCGCGGCGGCGACACGGCGACGGGCGACTATGAAGAGGACCACCTCATTAGCCTGGAACTGGGCGGGTCTCCGACGTCGCCATTGAACTTATGGCCGGAGCCTTATAGCTCTCCTGATGGGGCGCGGGTGAAAGATCAGCTCGAGAACAAGTTGCGCGCACTTGTATGCGCGGGAACTATTCAGCTGGCCACCGCACAAAGCGCGATCGCCACCAACTGGTGGATTGCTTACGAAACCTATATCGTCGGGCAATAGCCACCAGCTGTCGTACCGGCTGCACCGGCCGCGCCTATGCCCGCCCCAACTTCTGCTCCCGCACCGGCGCCTGCAGCGCCTGCTGCGCCTGCGGTCCCGGGTGGTGCGACCGCGATGTGCAACGACGGCACCTACTCATTCGCCACCCACCATCAAGGGGCATGCTCCCAGCATGGCGGGGTGACCGTCTTTTACACCTAACGTCCGGTCGGGTTGCTCAAGTTTTCCAGCAGCCCGGTGAGGTGATCGATTTTCCGATTCATTTCCGCCAGCTCGGCCCGCATCGGCTCTTCGTTTAGCTCGGCTTCAACGGCGGCGCGTTGTCCAACCTGCTCGATCAAGCAAGAGGAGGGTTGTTCTCGGACTAATGAGCTTTGTTGTCGCGGTCTGAGAGATGGTCAGGTCGGTGAGTTGGGTACATGGATCGCACCCACTCGGAACCCCTCGTCCACATCGATAGTTTCCGAAAGGATTTCGGTGCCACGACCGTTATCCGGGATCTGTCCTTCGACATCCACCAGGGGGAAACGTTCGGCTTCCTGGGTTCGAACGGATCGGGGAAGACAACCACGATCCGGGCGTTGCTCGGGATTTACATTCCCCCGCTGGGACCCTCCACATCGGTGGGAGACCGTTCTCCCCCGAAAACGGTGATCGCCTTGGCTACCTGCCCGAAGAACGCGGACTGTACAAGAAAGAGTCCGTCATCGACGTGATGACCTACTTCGGCCGGCTGAAGGGCCTCGGCAAACGAGACGCCACAGCCTGGTCGTTGGACTTTTTGGACCCGGTGGCGTTGGGCAGCAAGGCGAAGCTCCGCCTCGACAAACTTTCTGGTGGGGAGCAGCAGAAGATCCAACTGGGGTGACGATCATGAACAACCCGGAGTTGTTGATTTTGGATGAGCCGACGAAGGGGTTCGACCCGGTAAATCGACGGTTACTGATGGAAATCATCGACGACCAGAAAAAGCACGGCGCCACCGTGCTGATGGTCACCCATCAGATGGAAGAAGTCGAACGCCTCTGCGACCGGGTGATCCTGCTCAAAGACGGTCGGGCTGAAAGACGGTCGGGCTGAAGCGTATGGGACGATCCCTGAGGTGCAAAACAAGTACGGCGGGACGATGATCCGGATGACCTACAGCGGAACTAT
Source organism: Glaciihabitans sp. GrIS 2.15 (assembly GCF_035984695.1). Lineage (NCBI taxonomy): Bacteria > Bacillati > Actinomycetota > Actinomycetes > Micrococcales > Microbacteriaceae > Glaciihabitans > Glaciihabitans sp. GrIS 2.15. The sequence continues at coordinate 299,241 of NZ_JAXCHU010000001.1, read as the reverse complement.
CCCTACTTCCCCGCACTACGACATCACCACTCAGGAGCGGAACTACGCCGAACTGACCGTTGCCGACAACGCCGACGAAGCAGTGATTCTGAAGGATTTGGTCGACGCCGGGGTGTTGGTTCGCAACTTCGCCACCAGCAAACTCAGCCTGGATGACATTTTCGTTCAGGTCTACGGCGACGAGAACGAACTGGTGGGAGTCTGATCATGGTCCAACACAACCTCAGCACCGTCATCAGCTTCGAAGTTGTCCGTACTCTCACCAAGCGCAGGTTTTGGATCTCGACCCTGATCGTCCCCATCATTGGGGCGATCGTTATCGTGCTGGTGGTGTTGTCCAATACGTCCACCGATAACAGCGTCACCGCGCAGAAGGACGCGAAACTGACCTTCACCTACAGTGATATGTCCGGGTTGGTGAACCCGTCGATCGCATCTGGCTTCGGTGGGACGGTGGCGAGCGATCAGGCGGCGGCGATTGCTGCGGTGAAGGCCGGAACCCTCGATGCGTACTTCGTCTATTCGACTGACCCGACCAAACAACACACCAAGGTTTATGGCACCGACGAAGGGATTTTCAAAATGGGAAGTACTCCGCTCTCGCCACCCAACTGTTGGTCGCCAGCGCCCAGGGGAAGATTGGGGACCCGACCCTGACCACCTTGGTTCAAGGCAGGCTCCCGGTCGATGCAACCACCTATAAGAACGGAAAAATATCCGGAGACATCGGCGGGGTCATCCCTCCCCTGTTGTTCCTCGTCGTCTTCTACCTGGTGATCTTGTTGCTGGGAAACCAGATGCTGAACTCCACCTTGGAGGAAAAGGAGAACAGGGTCACGGAAATGATCCTTACCACCTTGAACCCGACCACCTTGATTGTCGGGAAGGTGATCGCCCTCTTTATCATCGGCGTCGTACAAATGCTGACCTTCGCCGTGCCCGTGATCATTGGATACCTGTTCTTCCGCACCCAGCTGAACCTGCCCTCGTTGGACCTGGCTTCCCTGAACATTAACCCGGGACAGATGATCGTCGGTGCGCTGCTTCTCATTGGGGGCTTCACCCTGTTCACCGGCACCCTTGTGGCCGTTGGGGCGATCATGCCGACAGCGAAAGAGGCTGGCCAGATCTTCGGCATCATGATGGCCCTGATCTTCGTCCCGTTCTACGCCGTCACCCTCGTCGTCTCCGACCCGCACTTCTTCATCGTGAAACTGTTCACCTACTTCCCCTACTCAGCCCCGGTCACGGCGATGCTCCGCAACGGGTTCGGGTCCCTCAGCCCACTGGAATCAACCATCGTCATCGTCGAACTCTTCGGCCTCGGGATCATCGTCCTCCGCATAGCGGTCCAACTATTCCGCTACGGATCGATCGAGTACTCAAAAAAAGTGTCACTGAAGACGGTCTTCGCCCGGCAACGCTGACCTGAACTGCCTGTCTACCTGCCTGCCTGATGGACAGGCGCTGCCATGCGCGGGACTATCTCCTAGTGTCTCGCGGCTGATCAGTTTCTTTCTTGGCTATCTGATGATGAGCGTCCCGGTCGTGCCGGAGAATCAAAATATGTGTTGGTATTCGCCTCGCGCAGGTTCCCGCTTGCGAGCAGTGAAAGCGCTCCACCCGACGGAGATGGCTTACAGCGTCACCGTACCCATGCCAACTTCGGCAACGATGAAGGGTGTTGGGTTACCCGTCTACTGGGTACTCGCCTTCAACGGATTCTTCGCAACGCTCGCCACCGATGGCGCTGACATCGTCCTCTACCGTGGAGGTTCATCTCCTTATTGCTATGTGCGCATAGAGAAAGTGTCACGCGTGGAAGCGGAACTTCTCGACAATGGAAACGGGTATTTTATCCCCGCCGTGGTCGTTACGAGTAGTTTCTTTCCGGACCAGCCGCTGGGATTCTTCACCAAGGATGCAGAAAAACACCTACCACCACTGACAACTGTCAGAACTATCGCCGAGGAAATTCGACGGAAGCTCGACCTTGATCAAGCGCAGTTAATCGATTCACTGGAGTAAGGATCGAAATCATCCTTATCCATTGAGAATCTCGCCACCCTGTCTCCTGTAGGACATTACGCTGATTATCTTCTGGGCTGTATCGACCGCGCACGGCACGGCTGCGCGAAGCTGTGGTCCTCTCGGGGTGCTGCTAGCGTGACAGCCGTGCCGATCGCAATTGCCTAGAGTTCGACTATCGTGTTCACCTTTCGGGGACCACTCCAGTCTCGGGTGGTATCTGTTTCTCGGGTGGTATCTGTTTCTCGTGTGGCGGGGGTGGCGGCGCGACCTTTGCGGCGATTTCGGCTGCTGTGTTGGTTTCCCGGGCGAGGAACGCGCCCAACTCGCTGATGGTGGACATCAGCGGGGCGGGGAAGACAACAGTGGTGTTCTTATCGACACCTAACTCGATCAGGGTTTGTAGGTTGCGCAACTGGAGAGCGAGGGGGTGTGCCATCATCGTGTCGGAGGCATCCCCGAGCGCGGCAGCGGCAAGAGACTCGCCCTCCGCTGCGATGATCTTCGCCCGTTTTTCCCGCTCGGCTTCGGCCTGTTTGGCCATCGCCCGTTTCATGGTTTCCGGGAGTTGGATGTCCTTCAGCTCAACCAGGGTGACTTCTACCCCCCAGTCGATAGTGGTGACATCCAGGATCTTACGAATATCGGCGTTGATGACGTCGGTTTCGGCGAGGATCTCGTCCAGGGTGTGCTTGCCTACAACTTTGCGGAGGGTAGTTTGTGCGATCTGGTCGATCGCTGAGTACACGTTTTCGATCGCAACCACTGACTTGACCGCGTCGACGACCCGGAAGTAGGCGACTGCGGAGATATTGACGCTGACGTTGTCCTTCGTGATGATGCCCTGCGACTGGATCGGCATAGTGATGATCCGCATCGTGACCTTAATCAGGCGATCTGCGAATGGAATGATGACCGCAAGACCCGGTTTCTTCGTTCCGATAAACCGGCCGAACCTCAACTGCACACCCATCTCGTACTGGGTCACGATACGTAAAGCCAGCGGCGCCACGATGAGGGCGACCACCACCACCACTATGACGATGACGAGGAGCGCGCTCATGATTCCCGGGCCGCCTCAGGGACCGCCGGAACGGTACAGAGCCCGCTGATATCGATCGGCTGGGTGACCGGCAGGTCACCCGATGCGGTCGCCTCTACGGTCCGGACGGGCGGGGCTCCGTGGCTTAGGGGCGTGGTGGCGGATTTCATCGGTGCTCCTGGGTGGTTCGGGAATAGGCGGCTGCCGTGGGCTGGAGCAACACGTAAAGCTAAGCGACTACGCGCAGGTGTCACAGGGTCTTTGGTCCTATCGGGGCCGCATTGGAACTCCTTGAAGGTGGGCACGTATGCCCTCCAAATCGCACGCCGTGCACGGGTGGCCACACTCAACTGCGCAATCGATCGGGAGCGCTGACGCTTTGGTTGACCCATTGATGGGACGACCACCGGACGCGATTTCGAGCCCTCGCGAAAGCACTCCCAAGAGCACTTTTCGACCGATTCGACCGCCCGTAAGCGGACGGCGGGTTCAGCCGGACGCCTACGGACACTCCCCCGCGACGACCGAGGTCCGTGTCGCGCGACTGTCCGCAAGTTTGGAATGGTCTGCATCACGGCTTTCCCATCAGCTGTCGCGAATGGAGAGGAGGAGACAGATCACCCGAGACACCGAAGGTCCCGGTCACGTGGTTGAGATCGCTCTCATACCTCGGGGCCAGGAGCTTGTCCTGTCTGCCCTTCACGTTTACGCCCGCGCGGTCGGACGTTCCTTCCTGACGGCGTTGGCCGCGGGCAGCGAAAAGCTCTTCTTGAGCTGGTAGCCCGTACCGACTGAGGCTGACACCAGGCGGTGCAAAGCGTGCACCGTCCAACTTTCATCGGAGAGTGCACGTCGTTATCTTGCTGGTTTAGGCGAAGATCTCTTCGAAGAAGTTTTCCATGGCCTGCCAGGAGCGGCGGTTGGCGGTCTCCTGGAACTGGGCACCCATCTCGGGAAAGTTGGTGTCCGGCACAGCGAAGGCATGCATGGCGCCGCTGTAGTTGACGACCTGCCAGTCCGCGACGCCGGCGTTTCGCAGCTCGTCCTCGAACGTGTCGACAGCCTGGCTTGGAACGACGGGGTCTTCTGCTCCCGTCAACACGAGGACGGAAGCGGTGACACTGCCAGGCTCAGCCGGCTTGCTCGTCCCCAGGCCGCCGTGGAACGCGACGACCCCCTTCACGTCAGCTCCCGCACGGGCAGCCTCCAGCGCCCCGGAACCACCAAAGCAATAACCCATGACGGCGATCCGGGAGGGGTCAACCCCGGGGTGGGCACGGAGCGCTTCAAGATTCGCGAGAACCCGTGCGCGGAACAGGTCGACGTCACCGTAGTACTTGCCAGCCAAGGCAGCAGCTTCGTCGTTGGAGGCCGGGCGGGTATCAGCACCGTACACGTCGCCGGCGAGGGCAACATAGCCGAGGCGGGCCAGCATTTGCGCGCGCACCTTCGCGTGGTCCACAAGGCCGAACCAGTCGTGCAGAACGAGCACGCCGGGACGTTTTTCGTCTGACTCGGCGGGGGCGGCGAAGAAGCCTTCGAGTTCGGTATCGCCAGCGTCGTAGCGGAAAGTGTTGGTGCTGACCGGAGAGTCGGACTCTGGTACCGAGTCGAGAAGCTCTTGAAGGGCGGAAGTCAAAGAGGATTCGTTAGTCACGTTTTGTGATGGTACTCCATCCAAACTCGCCCGGACTGAACGCTTGACGGACGCCAAGATTTGTTCGCGAAGGCAAAGCTGCAAGGCGGTGTGGTGAGACACAACGATACTCAACCACTCCCCCACAAATGCAAAGTCGGCCAGGCCCGGCTGTGTCTGACAACTATGTGTTCCAAATGTTGCCTGATCTCGCCTTACCCAAAGACAGCTGAGAGAATGCCACCGGAGTCTCAATCGGTCTCGAACAGCGTCTGGCCGAACAACACAAGAGCACCCTCGGCACAAATTTCACCACCAAGGCGACGCGGCTGCACGCTGAAAAACGCCATTGTTTCGCGAGGATACGGCCCGGGTATGTGGAAACCGACTTCGTCTCCAGTACGCACCGTACCGCCTGTCGGAGCTGACCTGGGATGGGGTCGTTGAAATCTGAGGCGTCGGTTAGGCCTGCTCTGGAATTTTAAGTTTTCGCGCATGACGCTCGGTTTGGTCGTCATTGGACTCGTCGAATTCCGCCAGTGCTTCCTCCTCTTCTGCGGTCATTTCGTGTCTGAGCAGCGCATCGTCTGGGTCGACGGTGCGGTCGGGTTCGATGTAGTAACTTTCGGTGATCGCGGTCGAGCCGTGGCCGAAGAAACCCACGCCGGCGGCGGCGCCAGCCCCGCGAGCGATGACAGTTGCCCCGGTGCGCCGGTACCAGCGCAACATGATTGCTCGACCCTCAAGTCCGGCTAGATACAGGAAGGCCCGGAAGGCGCGGCGCACGTTGTAGGACTGAACGGGCCACCGTCGCGGTTCGCAAAGATCGTCCGCTCCGCGTCGTCCGAACCGACCATCGCCAGGCGGGCACGGAGGACGGCCGCGGCGAACTCGGGTACGGCGATTCGACAGACCGAATGCTCGGTCTTGGGATGATTCTGCCGGACAGCACCGTGCCTGGTGCGCAACGCCACCGTCCCACGCACCGCGATGACCATCCCTTTCTGCACATCCACGGTGTCGCACGGACGCCGGGCGAGCACCTCGCCGATGCGCAGTGTGGTTCCCAGGAGTACCTCGATGATGGCGCTGACCCGGCCGTCGGGCCTTGTGCCCTGACGTCCTCGCCCGTGCGCCAGCTCGCAGCCGCCGCCGGAAGGCGGGGATCTGCTCCAGCATCAGCGCCTGCGGCGAGCCCTTCGGCTTCTCCAACGGAGAGGTCCCGTCGACCGGATTCCGCGGGATCGCGTCGTACCGCAGAGCGAAGCCGAACAGCAGATTCAGCAAGGTCCGGGAACGCTTCGCCCGCGAACATGACACAGCTTCGGACTTGAGGAACCACTCAACTCGTCCGGTCGTGATCTCTCCCAGCGTGAAGTGCTCGAACGCCGGCATGATGTCCAGGCGGAGGTTGTCACGGTATCTCACCTTTGTGCCCTCGACGAGGTCCTGCCTCTCCAGGTCAGCAAGCCAGAGCGCGAGAAGGTCGCAAAACGAGCTCGTCAGCGCGAGCATGCCCCGGCTGCCGTACCCCGGTTGAGCAGGCGCTCCTTGAGACGCGCCTGGGCGGCCGACCGGGAAGGCCCCGATGACCGTGAGCGGGCGCCCGGCATTCACCGTCCGCTTCCCTCCGGTCGTCGCACGTCATCCTCTTCGAGGCGCCGCAGCCACGCGTCGACTTCCGACGCCGGGAACTTCAGCTAGCGGCCGATACGGAAACCATGCGGGCCGCGGCCATGACTTCGCAGGTCGTAGTTGGTTTGGGCGCTTACGCCGAGCCGAGCCGCCAGCTCAGACAGGGACAGATTCGACTCAAAGTCGGTGGGACAAACGGTTTCGTCGTTCGTGCTCGAAGGTGCGCCGGCGGAATCACAAAATCTCGAGTACGGTGCCGAGAACTGTCGAATAAATGTCGAACGGCCATCCCAAATCCTCTGATTGAGGTTTCGGAATGGCCGTCTGAACAGGACTTTCTGTGGATCCAAGGGGATTCGAACCCCTGACCCCCTGCATGCCATGCAGGTGCGCTACCGGGCTGCGCCATGGACCCATGCTGACTCCCCTAGAATTTCCGAGAAGGCAACTAGGTCAGATTACTACAGATCCGAGAGCTCCGTCGTCAGCCTTCGATCGAAAGCGCTCCCTGGGCGAGGCGGCAGCGGAGGGCGAGCATGGCGCCGATGGCGGCCCGCAGCTCCTGCAGGTGGTGCTTCGCAAGAAACGGCTGGCTGGACTCCCCGAGGTCTCCCGCTGTCGCGCTCGTTCCCACGGTCTCGACGGCCAGCCCGTGATCGAACCCCAGGATGCTCACCGCCACAGCCGACTGGTACGGCACGTAGATCGGCGTCGTCACCTGTAGCACGGACCGTTCGGCCGAAGTGCGGCGCTCTCCGGCCCAAAATCGATAGGTATCAGCAGAATTCGCACGACGATGAAATGGATCCGATGAGGGCGCCGCCAGCACGCTCACCTGTGGCAGTTTCTCCCGATACCAACTGAGCTGTCGCCACGATGATTGTGGCGTGTCACCCGCCCCGTCGAAGACTTCCGGTTCACCGAGCGGGCCGAATGTCTGTTCCAGGCCGAACAGCATCGCGCCGAATTCATCGTCGGCGAGCACTCCGAGCGCCTGGGCGAGGCTCACCTCCTCCTCCGAGAAGGGGCGGAATCCGCCGAGGAACAGGATGTGGTTGCACTCGAGTCCCCCTTCCAGCAGTTCGGCCACAAACCGTGGTTTCACGATGCCGGCACGGACCATCCCGCCGGTCATCATCACCGTGTCGTAGCGGCCCCCGGTGGGCGTCTCCCGGCCCGCCAGCCCGAGATCCTTGGCCCGCTCAAACACGACATCGATTTGGATTGATGTCAGGTCCACTCGAGTGATCGAATCACGCTCCCCGCCCTGGCGAAAATCCCAGCGGGCCGCGGCGAAATCATCCAGCCACTTCAGCCGATCTTCGCCATCCTGCCCGGACAACGACTGACCGAAGACGGCGACCACTGCCGCGAGGGCAGATGACCCTGACCAGGCATCGATCATCTCGAGCACCCGCCGGGCATCTCCCCGCAATGCGCTCCAGGATGGCAGCGCGAGGGCGGACATCCGAATATCGAACTGTGGCTATTCGGCGGACTCGCGCACCGGAAGATCGATCGGGACTACCGGACAGTCCTTCCAGAGTCGCTCGAGCGAGTAGTACATGCGGTCTTCCTCGTGGAAGACGTGCACGACGAGGTCTCCGAAGTCAAGAAGTATCCATCGGCCTTCGGCGCGTCCTTCGCGGCGGAGCGGCTTCGAACCGTGCTCGATCAACCTATCTTCGATCTCACTGGCGATTGCGACGACGTTTCGCTCGTTGCGTCCGGTGGCGAGAAGAAAGATATCGGTGAGCGGAAGCGGCCCGGAGACATCGAGCGCGACGAGATCCTCGGCTTGCTTGGAGTCCGCGGCGGCCGCAGCGATCTGGAGGAGTTCGCGGGCATGCTCGGTCGCAGTCACAGGTTCCTTTGGGGTGGGGATACAAAAAACGAAGAGGTCACAGTGTTAGAAGATCTTGAAGATCAACCCTGCGACGAGAAGCACGACCACGCCGACGGCCATAACCGCGGCGGAGACGATGAGAATGAGCGGAAGGCGACTCGCCTTGCGTGGCTTCATCGAGTTGATGACGTCGCCGGAGGCAGTGTTGGTGCTGACGGCACGAATCGCACGCACCGGTGCCGACTCGGGGTCAGCGTCCTCGCGGTCGTCCGCCTCGAGCAACGCGTCGACGTCGGAGTGGTCGTAGCGAGCGGGATGAACGCCCGTCGATCCCATGCTGCTCGGCAGGTTGATCGAGCCAGTGATGAGGATCTCACCGGTACCGCTGAGCGGACCCATGATGTTCTCCCCGGTCGGCATAGACGGAAGAACGAGAGCACTCGTGGTGATCGCGCCGCTTGTGGCCCCGACATCGCGGGCGAAGCTGTTTTCCTGCACCTGCTCGTCGTCGTCGATGAGCGCCTGGGTGGACCAATGGCCGATGGGCGGCACGTAAACGCCTTCGGCGGCGGCGGCAGCAGTGGCCGAATCTGCGGTGTTGGCTGCGGGAGCGTCTGGTGCGCCGAGGAAGGCATCGAATGTCGTCGGCCTGGCATCGGCGCGTTCCGGTTCGACCGTCGTCTCGATGGGATCGCCGCTCGGAAACAGCAGGTCCTCGAAGGCCGACGCCTTTGCGGGGTGCGATTGGAGTTCGGCAACGACAACGTCGCGCTCCTCGACCGAGTCGACCGCAAGTACCGGAGTGCTGACGAATTCGATCAGTGACGACTCGACCGGTGCCGATACAGCGGCGGGAGGTGCCGACACGTCAACGATCTCGGTGATGTCGGCCTGGGCAGCTTCCGACACCGGTACCGGGCGAGCCGGTGCAGTGGATCTCGGAGCGTCCGGGATTCCCGTGGCAATCGCGCCGGTGAATGTCGCGCGCACCGGTGGTTCGATGAGCGTTGGCGGCTCGATAGGCTTCGGCGGTTCGCTTAGCGTCGGTCGCTCGGTGACGGGTTGTGGGCCCGGGTTGGGCGCCTGAGGCGCCTGAGTCTCCTCCTGCACGGCGCGCGATTCCTCGCGCTCAAGGTCCGGATCCACCGTGGCGCGACTGGCGCGATCGCGGAAGCGTGGGCGCACGACGGCAGGCGCTTCCTCGACCGGCACTTCCTCGACCGGCACTTCCTCGACCGGCGCTTCCTCGACGGGCGCATCCTCGACGGGCACTTCTTCGACCGGTGCCTCCTCCACAGGAGCGGCCTGGGGCTGTGCCGGGGCGAATGCTGAGGCCGCTTGCTCGGCTTCGTCATTCTCGCTCGGGGTCGTGACGAACCCGCCGATACCGAGTTCACGCATCTGTCGACGGGTGAGAAGCGGTGCGGGCGCAGACGCCTCATCCGAGAGCGCCTGCGGCGCAACCTCTAGCGCCGGGGCGGTGATTGGCTGAGGGAGCGAGACGACAACGGGAGGTGCCCAGTTGAGCGGCGGGCCCACCGGACGGAATGCGGATCTGTCGGTCTCCGAGGGGCTGAAATCGCGGGTGCGGAAGTCTGGCTGGTTTTTCGCAGGCTCGGCCGGCTTCGGCAGATCCGAGTCTCCAGGAGCACCGGTGATCGCGTGACCACGGAACGAAGCACCGTCATAGCTCGGCACCTGCGGCCGGGCCTGCGTGATGTGAGCGAGCGATTCTGGCTCGGTCTCGACTCCGCGCTCGTTGCTCGCAGGCTGCTGAACGCGGCGTCCCCGGCCAGTGGCCCCTTCGGGACGGTTCTCCGGCGCTTCCTGGCTCGAAGTAACGCGACGTGCCTCAGCTTCCCAGCCCTGGCGGGCGATGCCAGTGAAAGTGGTGTCTTCTGGCGCGTTCTGTTCAGGGGTCGATGGAACGGCGACATCCTCGTCGCGTTCGGTTTGCCGAACTTGCCGCCGACTCACGGGCGGCTCGTCGTGCCATGCTGTCATGTCAGACTCCGATACAAGTGGTGTTTGGAGATGTACTGAACGACACCGTCGGGGACCAAGTACCACACCGGGTATCCCCGGCTTACCCGGCTGCGACAATCGGTGGAGGAGATTGCGAGCGCGGGCACTTCTAGCAAGCTTACGTCGGACTCGGGTAAACCGGAAATAGTAAGCGAGTGGCCCGGTCGTGTCACTGCGACGAAGTGAGCGAGCGACCACAGCTCGGCCACGTCTTTCCAGTCGAGAATCTGTGTGATTGCATCCGCACCGGAGATGAAGTAGAGCTCGGCATCCGGCCTCTCCGCGTGCAGGTCGCGCAGCGTGTCGATCGTGTAGGTGGGTCCCTGGCGGTCGATGTCCACACGGCTCACCGTGAAGTTAGGATTGGCCGCGGTCGCGATCACGGTCATCAGGTAGCGATTCTCTTGTGAAGCAGCTGCTGTCTTTTGATAGGGAATACCCGTTGGCACGAACACCACCTCGTCGAGTCCGAATGATTGTGCGACCTCGCTCGCCGCAACGAGGTGCCCGTGGTGAATGGGGTCGAACGTGCCCCCCATCACCCCGATTTTCGGGCGCCTTGCCACGCTTTCCACCATCACGTCGTCGGCGCTAGTGATTGGTCGCGTGCCCACTTGCCGACGAGCCGCCGGTCTTCTGGCTGTGACGGTTGGCAACATCGCGGAAGCTCCAGACGACGAAACCGAGAGCGACGAAGACGACAGCTGCGATGATCGGGAAGACCCAGGACGGGAAGAACAGGGCGATCTTCGCCTCTTCAGCCGCCAGAACAATTGTGCTTAGCACTGACATCCACCAATCATGTTTGTGCGTTATTTCCGCGAAGGCCAGCCTACCGGCCCGTAGATGCCTATTCCCTGACCTGGCCCGCGCCACGCACCATCCATTTGGTACTTGTGAGTTCGCTGAGCCCCATCGGGCCACGCGCGTGCAGCTTCTGGGTGGAGATCCCCACCTCTGCACCGAAGCCGAACTCTCCGCCATCGGTGAATCTCGTCGATGAATTCACCATGACTACGGCCGAGTCCACCTCGGCGAGAAAACGTTCGGTGTTGGCGAGGTCATTGGTGATGATCGACTCAGTATGGTGCGTCGAGTAGCGACGGATGTGACCGATCGCCTCGTCGAGCGAGCCGACGATTTTAACCGCGAGGTCGAGCGACATATATTCGGTTCGCCAGTCCTCCTCGGTCGCCGCGACCGCATCCGCGAAGATCGCGCGCGTGCGCTCATCCGCATGGATAGTGACTCCGGATGCCCGGAGTGCACCGAGCACGGAGGGCAACAGCCGTTCCGCCGCAGCCTCGTGCACGAGCAGCGTTTCCAGGGCGTTGCACACGCTCGGGCGCTGCACCTTGGAGTTGTGCACGATGTCGATCGCCCACGCCTCATCCGCCGACTCGTCGAGGAACACGTGCACGATACCGGCGCCGGTCTCGATCACGGGGACCGTCGACTCCGCAACGACAGTGCTGATGAGGTCTGCGCTGCCCCGCGGAATGAGCACATCCACCTGTCCGCGCGCCTGCATGAGCTGCCGCGCACCGTCACGACCGAATTCGTCGATCGTTTGGACGGCATCGGCCGGCAGTCCGACGCTTGAAAGCGCATCCCGGATGACCGCAACGAGCGCCCGATTCGTGTTTTCGGCGGCACTCCCCCCACGTAATACGACTGCGTTGCCGCTTTTGAGCGCAAGACTCGCGAGGTCGACTGTCACGTTGGGCCGCGCCTCATAGATCACCCCGACGACGCCGAATGGCACTCGCACCTCGCTGAGTCGAAGGCCGTTGGGTAAGGTCTGGCCACGCACGTTTTGGCCGACCGGGTCGACGAGGGTGGCGACCAGTCGGACCGCGTCGGCCAGCACACCGAGACGCGTCTCGTCCAGGCGAAGACGGTCTTGCATCCCGGCGCTCAGCCCATTACCGCGACCGTTGGCGAGGTCGAGGTCATTGGCTGGAATGATCCGCTGGGCGTGCGCGACGATAGCCACAGCGATCGCGTGCAGTCCGCGGTTCTTGAGAGCCGTGTTCGCGGTGGCGAGCAGTCGTGATGCCACGCGTGCCGCATCCAGTTTCTCGGTGAGGGAGCGTGCGACGACTGTTTCAGGCATGACGCAAGTTTAGTTGCGCACCTATCGGAGCCTCACGAGTCACGTTTCGGATGGACTCGCTGGCTACTCGTAAGGACAACTACGGATCGAATCGCGTCTCGGAAACAGGCGATGCCGCCGTGACGTCTCCGTCGCCGATCGGCGCGCGGCCCTCACTCCTCGTTCTTGAGGGCGAGTCCAATTGCAAAAAACGTTGCAGCCCAGTGACCAATGAAGATACCCCAACGGTCGGACTGCGCCTTGTCGTCGCTCTTCTTCAGGCGAGAGACCTGCCAGGTCATCAACGAGAGACCGATCGATACGAAGCCAAGAACGTAGGCATGATTGCTGCGGAGACCGAGGTTGTGCGCCTCCCTGATCGGATCGTAGGCAACCCGTGCGATTGTCTTTTTGGCCATGGTGGGTCCTTTCAAGGATTCAGCGAACGTACTTGAATGTATCGTTCCCGCGTATCGGGCCGGAATGCCCCTCATCGATAGAGTTCCCAGCTTGACAGAGTGGCACACTGCCGTGAGAGGGCGCTCGAGGGGCGTTATACGGTTGCCGCGGCGAAAAAGGTGCCGAGTTCGGCTCCCACGAGGGCAGCAGCCACGTCGCGCGTCGACGCGAGCAGCACCGGTGTTCCCGATGCCGCCGCAAGCTTCGCTGCAGCCACCTTCGTGCCCGCGCCACCGGTTCCGACCCCCGCCGAACCGATATCGCCGAACTCGACGCCCGCGAGGTCGTCCTCAAATGGCACGTCCGCAATGCGGCGAGCGCCCGGCTTTTCCGGCGGACGCGTGTAGAGGGAGTCGATATCGGAGAGCAACACGAGCAGGTCGGCCCGCACCAGCTGGGATACGAGGGCCGCGAGCCGGTCGTTGTCACCGAACCGGATCTCATGGGTCGCCACCGTGTCGTTCTCATTGACTATTGGCAGGATACGCAGGTCGAGCAGGCGCTCCATGGCGCGTTGGGCATTACCGCGATGGGTCGGATTCTCGAGGTCCCCGGCGGTGAGCAGCACCTGCGCAGCGACGATCTGGAAGCGATCGAGGCTGTCCTGGTAACGATAGATCAGCACGTTTTGACCGACCGCGGCGGCCGCCTGCTGAGTTGCGAGGTCAGTGGGGCGGGCATCCAGCTTGAGATACGGCATCCCGGTGGCGATGGCTCCCGAAGAGACGAGGATCACCTCGGTGCCTCGCGAATGCGCCGCAGCGAGAGCATCGACGAGCGGCGCGATCTGGCCGGCGTTCGCTCCACTGATCGAGGAGGAACCGACCTTGACGACAATGCGGTGCGCGGACGGGATGCCGCTGCGCGAGAGAACCGGGCTAGACATCCGCCGGAGAATCCTTCGACTCGGCCTCAGCATCCTCGGTTTCGACGCCGTCCTTTCGAGCGATCGCAAAGCCTTCGTCATCGTTCCACATGCCAGCCTCGCGCTCGCGGATGAGTTCGGCGCGCGCTTCGGCCTTGCCATCCATGCGGTCGAGGTATTCCTGGCGACGCGTCTTAGAGGTCGGTCGATCGTTCTGCACGAGCCGCGGGTCGGTGCCGCGCGGGGCGGTCAACAGCTCTGCCGTCGACGTGAGCGTCGGCTCCCAGTCGAACGTGACCGGACCAATCATCACGGTCGAGCCGGCCACGGCGCCAGCCTTGAATAGCTCATTCTCGACACCAGACTTCGCGAGGCGGTCGGCAAGGAATCCGATGGCCTCTTCATTGTTGAAGTCGGTCTGGGCAACCCAGCGCTCAGGCTTACCGCCAACGACGCGGTAGATATTGCCTCCGGAACCGCCCTCCACCTTGACGGTGAAGCCGGCGTCGCCGGTGGCACGGGGGCGCAGCACGATCCGCTGCTTCACCGGGACCGCTGCCTTCTTGGCGCGTTCCGCATCCACCAGCTCTCCCAGGGCGAAGGAGAGTTCGCGCAGCCCCTCACGACTCACAGCAGAGATCTCGAAGACACGGTATCCGCGAGCCTCGAGTTCGGGGCGCACGAGGTCGGCGAGTTCGCGGCCCTCTGGAACATCGACTTTGTTCAGTGAAATGAGCTGGGGGCGGTCGAGGAGCGGAAGCTGGCCCTCTGGCACCGGATAGGCGGCAAGTTCACTGAGGATCACGTCAAGGTCGCTGATCGGGTCACGGCCGGGCTCGAGAGTGGCGCAGTCGAGCACGTGGAGCAATGCGGAGCAGCGCTCGACATGGCGCAGGAACTCCAGTCCGAGGCCCTTGCCTTCGCTCGCGCCCTCGATGAGGCCGGGCACGTCGGCAACGGTATAGCGGGAGTCGCCGGACTCCACGACACCGAGGTTCGGATGCAGCGTGGTGAACGGGTAGTCCGCAATCTTCGGCTTGGCCGCAGAGATCGCAGCGACGAGGCTGGACTTGCCTGCCGAGGGAAACCCGACCAGCGCGACATCCGCCACCACCTTGAGCTCAAGGAAGACATCGCCCTCCCAACCGGGGATGCCGAGAAGGGCGAAACCCGGAGCCTTGCGCTTGGTGGACGCGAGCGCGGCATTGCCGAGGCCACCCTGCCCACCGGGAGCCACGACGTAGCGCATTCCCGGCTCGGTGAAGTCGATGAGCTCGTTGCCCTCGGCATCCTTGACGACGGTTCCGAGCGGAACCGCGAGTTCGATCTCCGCGCCGTCGGATCCGCTGCGGTTGTCTCCCATGCCCTGGCCGCCCTTTTCGGACTTGCGGTGGGGGGCGCGGTGGAAGCCGAGCAGCGTCGTGACACCCATCTCGCTCACCAGCACGATATCGCCACCATCACCACCGTTACCGCCATCGGGTCCGGCGAGTGGCTTGAATTTCTCCCGCTTCACCGAGACGCAGCCGTCGCCACCGTCACCGGCACTGAGGTGGAGTGTTACCTGGTCAACGAAGGTAGCCACAACGCATCCCTTCGTGAAGTGAATTACCGCTTAAAAAGTAAGAGCGAGCCGAAGCCCGCTCGAACCATGAGAGGAGCCGACCGTCGAATAAGCCGATGGTCGAATTGGCCGCTCCGCGACCGTCCCGAAACTAGGCCGCGACCACGATGTTGATGACCTTGCGGCCACCTTTTGCACCGAACTCGACCGCACCAGCAGCGAGAGCGAACAGGGTGTCATCGCCACCACGGCCGACGTTGACGCCGGGGTGGAAATGCGTGCCGCGCTGGCGGACGATAATCTCGCCAGCGCTGACTACCTGGCCGCCGAAGCGCTTTACGCCAAGGCGCTGCGCGTTCGAGTCGCGACCGTTACGGGTGGAGCTTGCGCCCTTTTTGTGTGCCATGAGAAGTCGGTCCCTCTACTTGATGCTGGTGATCTTGATGCGGGTGAGTTCCTGGCGGTGGCCCTGGCGCTTCTTGTACCCGGTCTTGTTCTTGAACTTCTGGATGACGATCTTTGGCCCACGAAGGTCACCGACGACCTCTGCGGTCACCTTCACCTTCGCGAGAGCCGACGCGTCATGTGTGATGGTGTCGCCGTCGACCAGCAACACTGGCACGAGCTCGACGTTGCCGTCTTTGTCGGCCTTGATGCGGTCGAGAACGACAATACTGCCGACCTCGATCTTTTCCTGCCGACCACCGGCGCGCACAACTGCGTAAACCACTAGGGAACCCTCACTCTATGAACTGTTGCCGATGATTTCGGCAGAAGTCTTGGTGTGCATTCGGTTGCGGGCTTAGCCCAGCACACACCGAAGATCAACAATAGTCGATGATCGCGGCCGGGGTCAAACCCTGACGGACGCGTTCACGCCGTGTCGACGATGCCCACAATCTCGAACTCGGACGGATGCCGCTCGAGCCACATCCGCAGCAAGACTCCCACGAGGATCACGAGCGGCGCGACGGTCACAAGCTGCCCCCCGGCGATGACCGCCGAGAAGCCGAGCGCCCGCAGGAACTGGTCCCCCGCATCCGCCGTGAGTCGGATCTGACCCATCAGACCATTTGTCACTAGAGAGATTCCGGTGGTAACGAGGTTAACCAGAAAGACCAGGGCGCTTCCCACGGCCGCTGCGAGCGCTGCGCGGGTGACCACGTGAGCGATGTGCAGGTCGGGCCCGATCGGAGCGATGAACCAGAAGCTGAGTACCACGCCGAAAGTAAGCGGAACGGCGATGGAGGCGAATTGAGCGGCGTAACCGGCCCACCATTGCCACGCAGGCACCCCACTGGTGCCGAGGAACGAGAGTTGCCCAATCACGGCATTCAACACATTCTGAACGAGGTTGACGGCGAGCACAACGAGCCCGGAAGCCAGTGCCACGAGAAAGCCGCGCTGGCGCACGACGCGATGAGCGAGGGTGGTCATCTGCCAATCCTTCCTGTTTAGAATCGGCCAATGACCGTCCTGATCGACAAGCCTAGGTGGCCAGCGCACGGGATGCTCTGGTCCCACCTGGTGAGTGACAGCTCTCTGACGGAGTTGCACGACTTCGCCGGTCGGATGGGCATCCCTCGTCGAGGTTTCGACCTCGACCACTACGACGTGCCCGAGACCAGGTACGACGAGATGGTGGCTGCCGGGGCGGAACCGGTGAGCATCCGGCAACTCGTGGAACGACTGCGCGAGAGCGGACTGCGAGTCTCCCAGCGCGACCGTCGGCGGTAGCTGCATCCCCCGCCGCGAACGTCGGCGGGACGCACGCCGTCACCCGGCGTACGAACTCGTCGCGGCGGGGAAAACTCCTCCCGGCGGGAGGCGTAACTCCCGCCACGAGGCAAAGTGGACTCCGCGAGACGGCGTATCCCCCGCCACGAGCGGACTACGGCAGTGGGAACTGCAGCAGAAGTAGCACTACCAGCTCTCGTCAGAACCCTCGACGCTGCGCACAACTGCGCCACTGGCGATATCGATGAAGACGGTTCTGATGGAGGTGGATTGCGCATCGACCTGGTAGCCGTCCGAAACACTGTTTGCGTAGTCCGGAATGACATTCACCGCGACGAACTGGCCGTTCGGCGAGATGCTGAAGCCCTCGATGCTGCCTGCGTCGTCCTTCGTCTGGTACAGAACCCGGGCAGTTGTGCCACTCTCGAAGACGAGGTAGCTCTGGAACTTGCCGCCCGTGGCCGAATCGAACACGGCTACCTGCTGTACCCGGGCCATATCCTTTCCCAGCAGCACGACATCGCCTCCGTAGGTGGATGCCCCGGCGATCGGTAGCGAGGGGATGCGGGTCTTTGTGCCGTCGGCCAGCGAATAGGCGATCTTGCCGAAGACGTCGCTCACCACGATCGTTTTTCCATCGGGCGAGCTCCGTCCGAGCTCCGTGTACTGTCCGAGGGGCACCGGGGGTGCGGATTTCGAGGCATCGATCAGAAGCACGGTCTGGTCCTCGCCCTGGGCGATGATGCTCGTGCTGCCGCCGAGGAAGCCCCAGCCGAGCGCCTTGAGCGGCGTACCGGCGAGGTCGGGCACGGGAGCCACGGTGTGGGCGCCGCTGAGGTCGATGCGCATCAGTACGGAATTGAACTCGCGGGCGGCGGCCGGTCCCGCGCTGGTGAAAACGAAGCCGAGGAGACCGGCATTCGATTCGCCCTGGAGTTCGTCGATGGTGCCGACGCCCGGCAGCGGGATTTGTTCGACCAGTTTGCTGGAGAGCCCCACCAGCGAGAGGGAGCTGGTGCCGTCATCGGCGAGAGTTGTGACGGCGATCGCCTGCGCGAAGACCACGAATTGTTGGATACGAGGTGCCGAGTAGACGACGGTGCGCTCGTTGCCGCTCAGCCCGGTGCGAATGATCGAATCATCCTGCCCTGCCCCCGTGGCCGGGTCGGCCCGGTCGAGGTAGTAGATCTCTGCGGGGGCAGTGGTGAACGTGTAGTCGAAGGTTGATACCCGCGGCTGGAAGGCGTTGGCGACATCGGAGACCCGAACCGAGTATTTCGTGCCGTACCGGAGGCGGTCCGTGAATTGCACGGCGATGACGGCGCCGGAAGTGCTCACCGTGAACGTCACCGCTGGATTCACCGACACGTGCTTCTTGGCGACCGTGCGGATGCTCTGGTTGGCGAACAGCCGTAGCTGCTGGCCGCCCTGCACGACCACACGACCGGCATCGACGCTGCCGCTGGATAGCTTGGGACCCTGCAGGTAGTTGAGCCCGGCGAATCCTGCGACGAAGAGCACGAGGGCGACCACCGTGATCGCGAGGGCGCGACGGAACGGACGGGCCGCCTCCGCCGCCGCATCCGTATCGTCAGTAGAGGTATGGCTCACTCGGTTGATCCACTTTCGTCGTCGCGGTGGGTACCAGGGCGATGGACTGCTGGCTCTTCGTGCTGGGATTACTCTCGAACGACCCGCTCACCTTCACCCAGTGGTCGGCCGCGAAACGGTTCTGCCAGTTGGGGAGAAAGACCGGCACGCCCACCGGTTGGGCGTCGACCGCGCAGCAGGTGATCACGAAACGGGAGACGTAAAAGACGTTCTGCGGGTCATCCGCGTCCTTGGTGATGAATCCCACGACATTCGCTGCCTTGTCGCGGTAGAAGCTCGCGTCGGTCGTCTGGCGCAACAGCGACGACCAGTCGAGCACAGTGAAACGCGCGAACGCACCAGCGGGAGCGGATGCCGCGGAGTCCACCGTCTTCGTGCCAGAGCCCACCTGGGTGCTGTTAATCACGCGCTGGTCTGCGGTGGCGGTGGTGAGGGTCGCGGGAGGGACGATGACGAGTGCGATCGCCACCACCAGGGTGAGCACCGTGCCAGCGACAGTGATCGCCCTGCGGTAGCCGCGCGGAGTGGGTTCCCCGTGCTCCTGATCGTGCTCGCGATCCGGCGATCGCCCGAAGCTCGCCACCACCAGCACAAGCCCGAGAACGGTCATGATCACAGTGAAGACGATGTACCGCGGGTGGATGTACAGAATGAGTTGGTTGGTGACAGCGAGCCAGACAGTCGAGACGAGGGCGGCGACGCACAGGGCGATGCCCTGCCACCGGGTGAACCTAGGCAAGATAATTCACGACCAATCCGATCAGGGCGCTGAGCAACCCGACGATCACGGTGAGCTGCACCAATACCTTCGCGCGGAACGTGGTGCGCATGAGGGTGAGCATCTTGATATCGATGATTGGCCCGAAGACGAGGAATACGGCTATCGAACCGGGCATGAAGGTACTGGCGAAGGGCAGGATGAAGAACGAGTCGACATTGGAGCAGACGGAGATCACAAACGCGAGCGCCATCATCGCGAGGATCGACCAGAGCGGGTTGCTTCCGAGGCTCAGCAGCACCGATCGAGGCACGGCCACCTGAACGAGACCGGCGATGAGCGAGCCGATGAACAGTGCCGGCATGATGACACCGCTCTCGCGGGTGAAGAGCTCAACGCTCTTCTGCCAGCGGGTCTGGTCGTGTTCGTGCGGGTCGGGCAGGCGGCATTCAGCGGCAAAGCGGTCGGTGAGCAGACTGTCCTGGTCGGGGTGCTTCGAGAAGAGCCATCCGATCACGTTGGCGATGACGAAGCCCCCCACGAGGCGGGCTGCAAAGATCCAGCTGTCGAAGCCGAAGGCCTGCCCGGTGGTGAGGATCGTGATCGGGTTGACGATCGGGGCCGCGAGCAGGAAAGTCATCGACTCCGAGACCGTGAAGCCCTTGACAATGAGACCGCGGGCGAGCGGCACGTTGCCGCACTCGCACACCGGGAGGAATATGCCGAGAAACGAGATCATCGCCCGCCGGAGAAACTCGTTGCGCGGCAGAATGCGCATGATCCAGCGGTCGGGAACCCAGACCTGCACCAGGATCGACAGCACGATGCCGAGGATCACGAACGGCAGTGACTCCGTGATCACGCTGATCGACAGCGTAAGAAGATCCTGAACCCGGTTGGGCAGCGACCAGGGGCCGAGGGCAGGCGTGAGCGCTCGCACGACGAAGACAGCGGCGATGCCCGAAAGCCCAACGAGGAGGCCAACGATGGTGGGCATCCGGATGCTGCTTCGCTTGCGCTCTGCTACCCCGATGCCCACCCGCGGAATCTTACGGCGTGACGGTGAAGTCGGCACCCCGGCACGCTACGTGTTGCTCGAACCCTCGGACGACTCGGAGGTACGCACAGTGCCGGCGCTGGACGCACGGCGAGAGACGCGCGAGCGCCCCTGCCCCGGCTGCTTCGGTTCGGGAAGCGCGTCGAGCACCGAGTCGAGGATCTGCTCAGCGTCGTGGGTGGAGATCCGTCGCGGGCTGCGCGAGTTTTTCTTCACCGGGATATCGAGGATCTCCACTGCGGCCTCTTCCGCGATTTCTCCTGTGCTGGTTGTCGCCGATTCGACCTTCGGCGCTTCGACTGCGACCCCTGGTTCTGTGGTTTCCCCGGTCGGGACAGCGGATGCCTCGGCTACGGGACGCTCTTCGACCGGCGCATGCGCGATGGTCGACGCCGCGATCTGGGCGAGCGCGTTCTTCACGTCGTCAGTGATGGCGTGGGTTCCGCCGTTGGGCTTTTGCCCAGCGAACGACCCGTTGTTCACCGCGCCGTTCGAGCGCCCGGAGTCGTTACCGTTGCCGTTGCCACCCTTGCCGCGACCGCGACGCGGGGTCTCCGGCTGGGCCGACTGGCGATGTCGGATGACCGGGTCGTGGTGGATGATGATGCCGCGACCGGCGCAGAATTCGCAGGGTTCACTGAACGACTCGATCAGGCCGAGGCCAAGTTTCTTGCGAGTCATCTGCACCAGGCCGAGCGAGGTGACCTCGGCGACCTGGTGCTTGGTGCGGTCACGGCTGAGGCATTCCACCAGGCGACGAAGCACGAGATCACGGTTTGACTCGAGCACCATGTCGATGAAGTCGACCACGATGATTCCCCCGATGTCACGCAGGCGCAACTGGCGCACGATCTCTTCCGCCGACTCGAGGTTGTTCTTCGTGACGGTCTCTTCGAGGTTCCCACCAGAGCCGACGAACTTGCCGGTGTTGACGTCGACGACCGTCATCGCTTCGGTGCGGTCGATGACAAGCGAACCACCCGAGGGCAACCAGACCTTGCGGTCGAGCGCCTTCTCGATCTGCTCGGTGATGCGGTATTGGTCGAACGAGTCGACGGTGCCCTCGTAGGTCTGCAGCCGATCGACGAGATCGGGGGCCACCTGCGAGAGGTAGGTCGTTATCGTCAATTCGGCATCCGCACCCTCGATGACTAGCTCGTGGAAGTCCTCGTTGAAGACATCTCGCACGATCTTGACCAGAAGGTCCGGCTCACTGTGCAGCAGCGCAGGAGCCTGGACACTCTCGAGAGTGGCGCTGATCGCGGCCCATTGTGCGGTGAGGCGATTGACGTCCAGCGTGAGCTGTTCGTCAGTTGCGCCCTCGGCCGCTGTGCGCACGATCACGCCGACGTTCTCTGGCAGTACCTCTTTGAGTATCTTCTTGAGACGCGCGCGCTCGGTGTCGGGCAGCTTGCGGCTGATTCCGTTCATCGACCCGTTGGGAACGTACACCAGGTAGCGTCCCGGAAGGCTGACCTGGCTGGTGAGACGGGCGCCCTTATGGCCGACTGGATCCTTCGTCACCTGCACGAGCACCTTGTCACCGGGCTTGAGGGCGAGTTCGATGCGACGGGCCTGGCTCTTACCGTCGGCGGAGTTCTCCGCTGCGGCCTCCCAGTCCACTTCCCCCGAGTAGAGCACCGCGTTGCGGCCGCGTCCGATGTCGACGAACGCCGCCTCCATGCTCGGCAGCACATTCTGCACGCGACCGAGGTAGACATTGCCGATCAGGCTGGCGTCCGCTGCCTTGGCGACATAGTGCTCAACAAGCACCCCGTCTTCGAGCACGCCGATCTGGATACGGTCGAATTTGGAGCGCACCACCATCTTGCGGTCAACGCTCTCGCGGCGGGCGAGAAACTCGGCCTCGGTGATCACCGGGCGGCGGCGGCCCGCGTCACGACCGTCGCGGCGCCGCTGCTTCTTCGCCTCAAGACGGGTAGAGCCGCGCACCTTCGTCGGCTCATTGCTCAGCTCGGGCGCGGGGCGTGGAGCGCGCACCTTGACGACCGTGTTGGTCGGGTTGGAGTTGGCGGCGTTCGGGATGCCAGAGTCGCGGTCTTCGTCACCGGCGCGTCGGCGTGACCGGCGACGGAGTGTCGTCTGCTCGCCGTCGTCATCCCGGCGGTCGCGGTCGCTGTCTTCGGTGCGATCGCTGTTGCGCGTGTTTCGCGAGTTGCGCGGGGGGCGGCTGTCGCGGGGCTCGTCGTCGAAATCGTCGTCGCGCGCTCCCGATCGCGGGGGAAGCACGGGAAGATCCGGCGCTTGGAAGAGCAGCGAAGTGGTCGGGCGCGCGAGGGGCGCCTTCTTCGGCGCGGTCGCTGGGGCTTCGACCGCGGGCTTCTCGTCGACAGCCGCGGTGACGGGCTTTGCGGCCTCGAGCTCTCCGGCGTCTGGTTTGGCGGCGTCTGGTTTGGCGGCGTCTGGTTTGGACGAGGCGCGGCGGCCGGAAGCGCGCTTCGCGGGTGCGTCGGCCATCACCGGCGCGGCATCCGTGGTCAGCTGCTCAGCTTTCGACGGCTCGGCCTTCGCTTCGGACGTGGTCGGCTGTGCAGACATCGTCGGTTCCAGCGCAACGGGCTGCGGGAGGACTGCCGGTTCCGGAGCCGCGATAACCTTCGATGCCCGACGCGAGCCGAAGAGACGCGAACGCTTCTTCGGTTCGTTCTGCGCCGAACCGTCATTGTTGTGTGTAGTTTTCTCCACCATCGCTGGTGCACTCCTAGCCCGGAACAGGAAGCCGCGCGGCCCGTCGGGTGCTCTCTCGTCGCGGTTTTCGACTCTGGCAATTCTGGCTTCGGTCGATGTGCCGCTAATTCTTCGCTTGGAAACCGGCTCCGGCCCCCGGTCGCTGTGACACGCTGGGGCTGGCTCTGGTTTCGTTCGCTTGTCTTGGTGATTCTGTTCGGAACTCGCTATCCGACACGCTCGCGATGGACGATGATCCTTGTCAGATCGAAGCCGATTCAGCGCGGCCCGGTTGTTGTATGCGGCAACCCTCAGGTTTCATCACACAGTGCCCGGTAAGCATTCTTTGGCGTCACATCGAGCGCGGCTCGCATGACTAAGACAAATTATCGCATGCCTTGCCAGTAACGCTGCATTTGGCCCATGCAATAATCCTCAGGGTGACCACGACACCACCGACTTTCCTTTTGCGGCGTGGCATTCCCACCCTCACTGTGGTGGGCGCGTTCGGTGTGGTTGTGTCGTTCGCGAGCACAGTAGCCGCGTTCGCGGGTATCGAGTCGGCGAGTGGCATCCCGAAGCTGATCGGAGCCGACATCGAGCTCGGCTATCCGTCGTCGGTATTCTCGATGGCGCTCTTCGTCATCGCCCTCACGATCGGTGTCGCCCAGCTCGCGGGAGCCGTGATCTCCCCTGCGTGGTGGCGAGCACTGGCGACTATCTTTGCGGTTGGAGTGGTCTTCCAGGTCTGGGCCACTTACCTCGCCTTCACCTGGCTGCTCGCGGCGCAACTCGTGCTCATGGCGGTCGTTTTCGCCCTCACTGTTCCCCGGCTTCGTCGAGACGGGCGTCCGCTCGAGCTCGGAATCTTCCTGGCGGTGGCGTCCGTTGCCGGATTCTTTGCGGCGTTCCGGCTCACCATCGACAAGGTGGGAACCTTCACGACCCCGAACATCGCTCCCTCCTGCAACATCAGCGTTCTCGTGCAGTGCGGCACGAATCTCAAGTCGTGGCAGGGCTCGCTATTCGGCTTTCCGAATCCACTGCTTGGCGTGGGCGGATGGATGGCACTCCTCGTGATCGCAACGCTCATCATCAGCGGAGTTTCGTTCGCGCGGTGGTTCTGGATCGCGATCAACGTGGGAGTGACGCTCGCTCTCGCGTTCGTAATCTGGCTTGTCTACACCAGCATCTTCGAGCTGCACACCCTCTGCCCCTGGTGCATGGCAACATGGTCGGTCGTGATCCCCAGCTTCTGGTTGGTCACCTTCTACAACCTTAAAACCGGGCATATTCCGGTGCCGGCATCGATCCGCCGGATCGCTGCGGCGGCATACTCGTATGTACCCCTGATCACGCTGCTGAGCTACGTCATCGTGGCAATCATCGCCCAGTTGCGACTCGACTTGATCAATCACCTGTAGTCGCTCACACGGCCAACGCACAGCCGTGACATCGAGGACTTGTAGCTTTGTTCTGTAATTTCCCCTCATACCCTTGTCTAATACACAGAATGTTGGTCACACGCACATGGTTCCCACCGGCAACACGAATTCGGCCCCGGGCAAAAAGGATCGTCGGGAGGCTGCTCGCGAGACCGCCCGCAGCGAACGCGAGGCCGAGAAGAAACGCCAGCGCCGCAACCGAATCTTCCTGCAGGGCGGGATCGGCATTGCGGTGCTCGCGATCGTCGCCATCGTCGTGGTCGTTGTCGTCGGGGTGAACCGCGGCTCCGGCGGCGGCTCGGGACCCCGCAACATGGCCAGCGCAGGCATCTTGTTTACCGGGAAATCCGGGGCGATCACCCCCACGAAGACGACCGCGGCACCGGCCAGCGGCACACTGACCCCGACCAAGGCGGACGCCGCCGCCAAGGTGGCACACATCGTCACCTACGTGGATTGGGCCTGCCCCGCCTGTAAGAGCTTCGAAGCGTCCTACGCCAGCAACATCGCCCGCCTTGTCGCCAGTGGAGGAGCGACACTCGAGGTGCACACGATCGCCATCCTCGACCAGAACTATGCCGGAAGTCGCTACTCGAGTCGGGCGGCCAACGTCGCCGCGTGTGTCGCAAATTACGATCCGGCCAAATTCCTGGACGCCCAGACCGCCTTCTATTCCAACCAGCCCGCGGAGGGGTCCACCGGCCTCTCGAACTCGGCGATGAAGAAGCTGCTCTCGGATGCCGGGATCACGGATACGAAAATCAACTCCTGTATCGATAATGAGACCTACAAGAGCTGGGTCGCGAACGTGTCCCGCGCGACCTCGACCGACAAATCCCTCGTCAGCCCTGCCTCGGGCTCCTTCGGTACTCCGACCGTTTACGTCAATGGCAAGCGCTGGAACAACTCGACCGACTTCCCGACTTTCGTGGGCCAGGCCACCGGCCTCGCAGGCTCAACGACCCCATAGCGCGCCAGAAAGTCCTGTCTGTTCCCGTGAACTCGCGAGGGGCGGACGCCAGGAGTCAGTCGAACCAGAGGGCCAGTTCACGTGCAGCGGACTCTGGGGAGTCTGATCCATGCACGAGGTTTTGCTGCACGCGCAGCCCCCAGTCGCGGCCGAGGTCCCCGCGAATGGTGCCGGGTGCCGCAGTGGTCGGATCGGTGGTACCGGCGAGGGAACGGAATCCCTCGATCACACGCTCACCGGTGACCCGAAAGGCCACAATCGCCCCGCTTTCCATGAACTCGACAAGGGGCTCGTAAAACGGCTTGCCCAAGTGCTCCTCGTAGTGTTTTGCGAGCAATTCGCGGCTCGCCTGCACAAGCTTGACGTCGACGAGCTGATACCCCTTCGCTTCGATGCGGCGCAGAATCTCGCCGGTAAGGTTGCGGGACACGCCGTCAGGCTTGACCAGGACGAGTGTTTCTTCGGTGCTCATCGGGCTCCTAATTGTTGGGTGACGCGGGCTGGTCGGTGGGGAATGTGGGATTGTCGCGCAGGTATGTCGCCTTCTGGCGGTCGAGACGCCGACCGGTGATGAAGCAGTAAATCCAAATAACGGCGAAGATCGCGCCGATGAAGTACATCAGGGGAAGCAAAATGCCGATGGCGATTAGCGCGGCCTGAAGCACCCAGCCCAGCCAGACCCCCGCCGCACTCCCGGCGAGTCGACCCGCAACGATCAGCAGGACGACAAGCAGAGCTCCCCCGCCGAACACCGCTCCGGGCGGGAGCACCTTGAGGCCGTAGGCCACCATCACCACGAAGAAGACGAGCACAGCCTCAAGCAGCAGGGCAATCGAGAGCAGCGATTCGGAGGCCGAGCGCAGGCGCCGCACCCGCGTGCGGCGTCGGTGCGTACCATCCGTCTCGGTCATCGCTTCCATCCTTCTGCCGCCGCGAGCACCAGGGCGTCGCCGATGAGGGTGATTGAACCGGTGATGACGACTCCGCGGCGGGGTGCTTTCGCGGCCCAGGCCCGCGCGGCCGCGATCGCTTCGCTTGGTGTGTCGTAGTCGTCCACGGAGCTATCGGGGGCAACCTCGCGCACGATTTCCGCGAGGTCGTCCACGGCAATGGCGCGCTCTGAGCTCGAGGCGGTGACAAGCATGACCTCGGCCACCGGCGCGAGGGCCGCGACAATACCGCTGGCATCCTTGTCCTCGAGTACGCCGAGCACGATGGCGACCTCGTCGAAGGTGAAGTAGCTACCGAGTGCCGCCGCGAGCGACTGAGCTCCATCGGGATTGTGCGCGGCATCAATGATCACCGTTGGCTCGATACCGATGACCTGCAGGCGCCCGGGTGACGTCGCCGTCGTAATGCCTTCGGTCAGCACGTCACCCACCAGCATCTGCTTGCCTCCCCCCAGGAACGACTCGACGGCGGCGATAGCGACCGTCGCATTTTGCGCCTGGTGATCACCGAAGAGCGGAAGGAAGAGGTCGGTGTAGGTTCCGGCGAGTCCGCGGACCGAGATGACCTGGCCGCCCACCGCGACGGTGTTTGAGAGCAACTCGAAGGCGGTGCCCTGCACCGCGAGGCTCGCCTCCATCAGGTCGCTGGCACGCACGAGCTCGGCGAGGGCGGTCACCGGCTGGGTCGCGGTCACGACCGCCGCAGTTGGCTTGATGATGCCGGCCTTCGTGGCAGCGATGAGCGCGACGGTATTGCCGAGGCGCGCGGTGTGGTCGAGCGAGATCGGAGTGAACACCGCGACCTGGCCGTCGCCCACATTTGTGGAGTCCCATTCGCCACCGAGACCGACTTCGATCACCGCGACATCCACCGGGGCGTCGGCGAAGCTCGCATAGGCGAGAGCGGTGAAGGCCTCGAAGAAGGCCAGGGGGGCATCGCCTGCCGCACGGAGTTCGGCATCCACCATGTCGAGGTACGGCTTGATGTCGCGGTAGTTGGCGACAAACGCCTCGTTCGTGATCGGCTCGCCATCGATGAGGATGCGTTCATTCACCCGCACGAGATGCGGGCTGGAGAAGAGCCCGGTGCGCAGCCCGTAGGCGCGCAGGATGCTCTCGGTGATGCGGCTGGTCGAGGTCTTGCCATTCGTACCGGTGACATGGATGATCGGGTACGAGCGCTGCGGATCGCCAAGCAGCTCGACCACGCGCCTGGTCGCCGCGAGGCGCGGTTGCGGATGCCCCTCGCCGATGCGCGCGAGCAGCTCCTGGTAGACGCGGTCGGCATCCTTCTGGAAAAGCGCGTCGTCGCCAAGCTCGGGATCGTTGCTGCCCGGATCGGTATTGTCGGGAGTGGGGTTCTTAGACATCGATTGCTGCTCCATGGATCGTTACTTCGACGAGCACGTCGCCGCTGTTCGCATATTGTCCGGCCCGGATGAGCGAGCGGAATGCGCCGGCGCGCCCGTGCTGCGCAGCGTACGCCTCCACACCCCCGTCGGTCTCGACAACGGTGATCGCCAGCGCGAGGGTCTCCTCGGCGATGGTGTTCTCGAAAGGCTCGACTCCGGCCCGCTCCGACGAGGACTCGAAGTAGAGCCTGAGGTCGATACGGTCACTCACCTGGAAGCCGGCTGCCTTCCGCGTGTCCTGCACCCCGCGGATGAGGTCGCGGGCGAGGCCCTCCGCCTCGAGTTCCCAGGTTGTCTCGGTGTCGAGCAGCACGAAGCCGCCGCCGGGCAGAAAGGTGATCGCCTGCGCGTCATCCGCCGCCTGCAGCTGCAGCTCGAACTCTGCGGAGAGAAGCTCGATGCCGCCGACCACGACGGTGTCGCCGCTCGGAGCCCAGTCGCCTGCCCTGGCCGCCTGAATCACCTGCTGCACCTGCTTGCCGATGCGCGGCCCGGCCGCGCGGGAGTTCACCGTGAGTTTCCGCTGGATGCCGAACTCGATGAGGCTCTCTTCGGCGAGTTCCCGCACGACGACGGCCTTCACATTCAGTTCGTCGCGCAGGATGTCGGCGAAGACTCGCAGGTCGGCCGAGTTCTCAGCGACGACGATCAGCTCCGCGAGGGGAAGTCTCACGCGCAATCCCGTAGCCTTACGTAGGCCAAGCCCCGACGACGCAATCTCGCGAACGCGGTCCATCGTGGCGACGAGTGCGTCATCCTCGGGGAACATCGCGGCATCCGGCCAGTCGGTGAGATGAACGCTGCGACCGCCGGTGAGTCCCTTCCAGATTTTCTCCGCCACGAGCGGAAGAAGCGGTGCCGCGAGCCTGGTGATGGTCTCGAGCACCGTGTAGAGCGTGTCGAAGGCGTCGGCACTGTCGCCGCTCCAGAAGCGGCCGCGACTGCGACGCACGTACCAGTTGGTGAGAACGTCGCCAAAATCGCGGAGCGCGTTCGCGGCGAGCGGGCTGTCCAGGTTGTCAAGGTGCAGGGTGACATCGCCGATGACCTGGCGGGTCTTCGCGAGCAGGTAGCGGTCGAGCACGTCGGTCGAGTCGATGCGAAGCGTGGCGGTGTGCTCGGCAGCGTTGGCGTAGAGCGTGAAGAAGTAGTAGCTGTTCCAGAGCGGCAGCATGAGCTGGCGCACTCCCTCGCGGATGCCCTCCTCGGTCACCACCAGGTTGCCCCCGCGGATCACCGACGACGACATCAGGTACCAGCGCATCGCATCCGCGCCGTCCCGATCGAAGACCTCCGAGACATCCGGATAGTTGCGGAGCGACTTTGACATCTTCTGCCCGTCGCTGCCGAGCACGATGCCGTGACTGATCACGTTGCGAAAGGCGGGTCGGTCGAACAGCGCGGTCGACAGCACATGCAGCATGTAGAACCAGCCGCGCGTCTGCCCGATGTACTCGACGATGAAGTCCGCAGGGTTGTGCTGCTCGAAAACTTGCGCGTTCTCGAAAGGGTAGTGAACCTGCGCGAACGGCATCGACCCGGAGTCGAACCACACATCGAGCACGTCTTCGATCCGACGCATCGTGGACCGGCCGGTGGGATCGTCCGGGTTTGGTCGCGTCAGTTCGTCGATGAACGGTCGGTGCAAGTCCGTCGGGCGCACCCCAAAGTCGGCCTCGAGCTCGTCGAGCGATCCGTAGACATCGACACGCGGATACTCCGGGTCGTCGCTCTTCCAGATCGGGATCGGTGATCCCCAGTAGCGGTTGCGCGAGATAGACCAGTCCCTGGCGTTGGAAAGCCACTTGCCAAACTGGCCGTCTTTCACGTTCTCGGGCACCCAGTTGATCTGCTCGTTGAGCTCACCCATGCGGTCGCGAAACTTGGTGACGCTGACGAACCAGCTCGACACGGCCTTGTAGATGAGCGGATTCTTGCAGCGCCAGCAGTGCGGGTAGCTGTGCTCGTAGCTCGCCACGCGCAGCAGACGGCCGTCGGCGCGCAGCTTCTGCACGAGCGGCTTATTGGCGTCGAAGACCTGAAGCCCCGCGACATCCGCGATCTGGGGGAGGAATTTGCCCCCATCATCGACGGAGATGATCACCGGGATGCCGGCCGCGGCACAGGTGACCTGGTCGTCTTCACCGTAGGCGGGCGCCTGGTGCACGATGCCGGTGCCCTCACCGGTGGCAACGTAGTCGGCCACGAGGACCTGCCACGCATTCTCGGTACCCCAGGTTTCGGTGTCGGCGTAATAGTCCCAAAGCCGCGCGTAGGTGATTCCCCCGAGCTCGGCTCCGAGCAGGGTGCGGCTGATCGCCTGGACGGCGGCCTCGGCCGAGCCGTAGCCGAGGTCCTTCGGGTAGTTCGCGACAGTGTCTGCTGCGAGCAGGAACTCGGCCACACCATCCGCCGAACCATCGGAGGCCCCGAGCGGTCCGCTCGGAACGACGGCGTACACGATTGTCGGCCCAACGGCCAGTGCGAGGTTGGTCGGCAACGTCCACGGCGTGGTCGTCCAGGCGAGCGCCTTGACCCCGGTCAGCCCGAGGGTTTCCGCCTTCGGTCCGTCGAGGGGGAACGTGACGGTCACGGACTGGTCCTGCCGCATGCGGTAGACGTCATCATCCATACGCAACTCGTGGTTGGACAGTGGAGTCTCGTCATGCCAGCAATACGGGAGCACGCGGAAACCCTCGTAGGCGAGGCCCTTATCGTGGAGCTGCTTGAAGGCCCAGATCACCGACTCCATGAAGGTGATATCGAGGGTCTTGTAGTCGTTCTCGAAGTCAACCCAGCGAGCCTGGCGGGTGACGTAGTCCTCCCACTCATGGGTGTATTCGAGCACCGACTCACGCGCCTTCTCGTTGAAGGTGGCGATACCCATCTCTTCGATCTGGTGCTTCTCGGTAATGCCGAGCTGGCGCATGGCTTCGAGCTCGGCCGGGAGCCCGTGGGTGTCCCAGCCGAATCGCCGGTTCACGAGCTTGCCTCGCATGGTTTGGTAACGCGGAAACAGGTCTTTGGCATAGCCGGTGAGCAGGTGCCCGTAGTGCGGGAGGCCATTGGCGAAGGGCGGGCCGTCATAGAAGACCCACTCCGGGCAGCCCTCGCGCTGGTCGATGGAGGCCTGGAAGGTGTCGTCCCTTTTCCAGAAGGCGAGGATGCCGTTCTCGATCGCCGGGAAGTCCGGGGACGCGCTCAGCGCGTCATCATCAGAGTTCGTCGCATCGGTCAATGGGTAGGTCATGTCTCTCCAGGTCGCACGTTCAACTGGACGAGGACGCGATCCCAGAATTTGATTTCGGATCGCGCGGTACCACCCCGCTTGCCACCCTCTGCAGGGCGACCGCTTGTTCGTTGGCGATGACGGGCCAGACCCGTTCGGTTCTACCCGGCAGCCGTCCGTGGACGACCGCCGCTCTTCCGAAGACTCCCCGGTGATGGCCGGATCGGTGTCGTTGACACCAATTCTACGTGACGTGCCAGACTGAATCGATGACCGCACCTGCGCCCATCTCAGCTGTAGGCCGATCGCTCACCGTCCTGATTGCGCTCAGCGCCAACCTGGTCATCGCGATTGCGAAAACCATCGCGGCGCTGATCACCGGATCCGCGTCGATGGTCGCCGAGTCCGCGCACTCCTGGGCCGATTTCGCCAACGAGATATTCCTGCTGATCGCCGATCGTCGGTCAATGAAGCCGCGTGACGACGGACATCCGCTCGGGTATGGCCGTGAGGCCTACGTCTGGTCCATGTTCGCAGCCTTCGGAATCTTCACTGCCGGTGCGGTGGTTTCGATCTGGCACGGGATCCAGCAACTCCTCGCGCCGGAAGATGTCACGGACTTCGGCATCGCCTACATCGTGCTCGCGGTGGCCGTCGTGCTCGAGGGCGTCTCCTTCACGCAAGCTTTCCGCCAGGCCAGGGCCGGCGGCAAGAGGCGCGGCACCAGTGCGGGACACTTCGCCCTCACGAGCTCGAACGCCACACTGAGAGCCGTGTTCGCTGAGGATGCAGCTGCCCT
The DNA here is from genome assembly GCF_035984695.1 of Glaciihabitans sp. GrIS 2.15. Classification (NCBI taxonomy): domain Bacteria; kingdom Bacillati; phylum Actinomycetota; class Actinomycetes; order Micrococcales; family Microbacteriaceae; genus Glaciihabitans; species Glaciihabitans sp. GrIS 2.15. Next base: position 267,430 of record NZ_JAXCHU010000001.1, on the reverse strand, counting down.
CATCGGTCTCGTGATCGCCTTCCTCGGAATCTTTCTCCACCAGCTCACCGGCCAGGCGGCCTTCGACTCCGCCGGATCAATTTTCATCGGTCTACTGCTCGGCATCATTGCGATCGTATTGATCGACCGTAACCGGCGGTTCCTCGTTGGCGAGGTCCCGGATACCCGACTACGCAACGACGTTCTTGACCGTTTGCTCGGCCGCCCCGAGATCGAACGGGTGACCTATTTGCACCTCGAGTTTGTGGGGCCGGGTAAGGTCTTCCTTGTGGCCTCTGTCGATATCGTCGGTGACGATACCGAGACCCACGTGGCCTACTCCCTGCGTCGCATCGAGGAGGCCCTGCGTGACGACGAGCACATCGAAGAAGCCCTGTTGTCGCTGTCGACCCCCGACGAGCCGTCACTGGTGGCGGTCTAATGGCCGCCGCCCGGGTGTTCAACAGCAGAGAACCGCGGATTCCTGCGAAAAACTGATGTTGAGCGGATGCTGAGCTCAAAATCTGCTGTCGAACACGCCACATTTCACCGGGGCTGCTGCGGCTGTAACTCTCCCGCGCATCGGCGCCCGTCGGGGCGGAGAGGTCAGTCCTCGACGCTGTGGGTCTGCTGCGGGTAGTCCTCATCCCGGCGGGCATCCTCCACCGCCAACTTGCGCGTGCGACTCACTCGGAAAATGTAGAGCGCGTCGAGCAGTCCCGCGGTGTTGCTGAGCAGCAGCGCGATGAACCACGGCTTGCTGTCATCCTTCGCCGCATGCCAGAGCGAGGCGCCCTTCCAGGCGAGAGTCCAGGCCGCCAGCACCGAGATCAGCGCGATCTGGGCGGGCTCGGGTCGCTTATGTTCCATCCACTGTGCCATGGCAGCAATTCTGCGCCCGTAATCCGCGCCGGTACAGGGTCAAACGTCCCGCCCGCCTCGTCTCAGCCCCGCTACCCCTGCAACGCGACGTCACTCTAAACCGACGTCGTGCCCAGTGCGAACTCAAGCCCATTCGAGACCACGTCGAAGGCCTCTGACATGTACTCGGCGAGGGGCCGGCGGCCGATCCCGTCCCGCGCCCACACCGTCCAGGCGGCCGAGATCGCGCCGGAGAGCGCGTTGGCCGCGCTGAGCACGAGGAGATCGTTCGGGGAACGCAGAAGGTGCCCAGCAAGGAAGTCGGCGATCAGGTCGGAGCGCCGTGCGAGCCGCGCGAGACCGGACACCCTGGTCTCCTCCGCGGTGCCCATCACATCGTCCTGGGTCAGTGCGAGTGGCACGCGGTCTACTCCGATGTCCGAGACAACGCGGATGGTCGCCGCACGAATCTCTTCGAGCGCCGGGCGACCCCGCGGTACCGCCTGCAGCTCGCGTGAAAGACGATCGATCGCGGCATCCAGCTCCACCCACAGCACGTCGCTCTTTGCATCGAAATAATTGAAGAAAGTGTTGCGACTCACCCCGGCGCGCTGCGTGATGTGCTCGATCGTGGTGAGCGCGTAGGTGTTCTCCAGAAACAGCTCAGCGGCGGCATCCTCAATGACGGCACGAGACGACGCGCGCGGGCGGCCGACGGCATTCTGCGAGGCTGGAATCATCTATTCCTCCGGACGGGCGTAATATTGTACTGAGTCCAACAATAGAGCCGAAAGAGTCTTCCGTCGTGAAACGTGTCGTCGCCCCCTTCTTCATTCTGGCAGTCGCACTGGTCGCGGCCGGCTGCAGCGCCACAACCGCGCCGACGAACACGAAACCGGTCTCGGGCGGAACCCTGGTCTACGCCACCGGCGACGCCGAGCCGACCTGTCTCGACCCTCACGTCGGCGGCAATTACCCGCAGGCCCTCGCTGCCACCCAGTACCTGGAATCCCTCGTCTCCAAAAACACACGGGGCGAGATCATCCCGTGGCTTGCAACCAAGTGGACCGAATCCGCCAATGGACTCCAGTGGGACTTCACGCTCAAAAAGAACGTGAAGTTCACCGACGGCACCGCCCTCACCCCCGAGGCAATCGCGGCGAATGTGGCTCACGTGCAAAATCCATCCACCGCATCCTCTACCGGCTACCTCGCCATGCAGAAAGTCACCGGCGTCACCGCGGTGGGAGCGGATGTCGCGCGCTTCACCCTCTCGACGCCCGACAGCGCCCTCCTCGACTCGCTCTCCCAGCCCTGGCTGGCGATCGAATCCGCCACCGCGCTGAAGCGAAGCCAGGCAGTGAACTGCGAGTCACCGGTGGGCACCGGACCGTTCGTCGTGAAGAAGTGGACCCACCAGCAGTCGGTCAGCCTGGTGCGCAACGATGCCTACAGCTCTCCCCCGGCGGATGCCGCTCACTCGGGCCGCGCCTACCTCAAGGCGATCGAGTGGCGCTTTTTGCCCGACTCGGCCTCGCGCTACGCCGCGCTGCAGGCCGGAACCGTCGACGTGATCGACAACGTGCAGCCCGACACTCTGGTCGCCGCAAAAAAGTCACAGGACCTGGTGGCCATCGATGCGCCTCGCCCCGGGGCATCCAATCGCATCGAGCTGAACTCGAGCATCGCACCCTTTGACGATGCGAAGGTGCGCGAAGCGTTCATCCGCTCGGCAAACGTGAACGACGCCGTCACCAACCTGTTCTTCGGCACGGCGAAGCGCTCATATTCCGCGCTGTCGAGCGTGGAGAAGTCCGGTGTTTCCGAACCCTCCCTGTTCGTTTATAACCAGAAAGCGGCGGCGACGTTGCTCGATGAGGCGGGGTGGTCCGCCAAGAATGCCGATGGGCACCGCACCAAAGACGGCAAAGTGCTTGAGATCTCTTTTCCGGTGAGTACCAATCAGTCGATCCCTGCCGAGCAGTCGCTGTTCGAGCAGCTCCAGGCCACCTCGAAGGAGGCCGGTTTCAAGGTCGACCTGAAGCCCCTCGACCTGTCGAGCTGGTACGGCGCCCTCGGCAGGAACCAATACAACCTGGTGAGCGCCCCGTACACGAAGGTGGGACCGGATGTGCTGCGCATCCTGTTCGACTCGGCCGGAACAAAGCCCGCCCCGAGCGGTTACTTCGCCAACCACTCCCAGGTGAAAGACCCGGCGCTCGACGCGCTGTTGGAAAAGGCCGCGTCGACCTCGGATGCCACCGAACGACTGTCCTTCTACAGGCGCGCCCAGGAGATCGTGTTGAAGGGCTTCTACATCCTGCCCCTCTACGACCAACAGAATCACTACCTGCACCGCTCCGTCGTGAAGGGCTTGCGGGCGATGCCGACGGTGTCGACGCCCACGATGTATGACTCGTGGCTCTCCCAGTAGGCGCGATACCGAGGTCCGACGCACGTCGCAACTGGGCCCCCTGGCTATTGCTCCGGCTCGGAGGGGTGATTTTCGTGCTCTGGGCGGTGGCAACGGTCACCTTCTTCGCGATCCGACTGATCCCCGGGGATCCCGCCGAGGCGATTCTCGGCGGTCCCGGCTCCCAAGCGAGCGCTGCGGCGCTCGCCAAGGCGCGTGCTGACTACGGTCTCGACCAGCCGCTGTTCGTGCAGTACCTTCAGTACCTTGGCCGGATGCTGCGGGGGGATCTCGGCGATTCTTACGCGCTCAAACAGCCCGTGATCGCCGTCGTCGGCGAGAATCTCGGCGGCACTCTCCTGCTCGCGCTGGTCTCATTGCTGGTCGCGGCGGCGATCGCGCTCGGGCTGGCAGCGTGGTCCGCACAGGGTGGGCGGGCGGCATCCGGAATCAGCTGGGTACTGGAGGTGGTGGCGGCGGCAGTGCCGCACTTCTGGCTGGCGATCAGCCTCATCCTGCTGTTCTCCACGACCCTCGGCTGGCTTCCCCCGGTGAGTGTGCCCGGCCCGCTCGGGCTCGTGCTGCCGGTGCTCACTCTCGCTCTCCCCCTGTCCGGCTTCCTCGCCCAGGTGATGCGGGAATCGATTCTCGATGCGATGGCTTCGCCTTTCGTACTCGCGGCAGAGGCTCGCGGGGAAAGCTCGGGCGGCGTGTTCTGGCGCCACACGCTGCGGCATGCCGCGATTCCTGCCATCGGGCTGGCCGGTTGGGCCTTCGGTTCGCTCATCAGCGGGGCCGTCGTGGTCGAGACGATCTTCGCCCGGCCGGGCCTCGGCCGCAGCCTGCTCTCGGCAGTGCAGCAACGGGATGTTCCGCTCGTACTCGGCGTCGTGCTCGTCGTCGCGCTCGGCTACATGCTGGTCACGACGCTCACCGACCTCGGCGACCGCCTGGTGGATCCTCGGCTGCGTGCAGAATGAGACAGGTGTGGCTCTGGATCGGAGGCGCGGCACTTCTCTTCCTGGTTTGTGCTGCCCTTGCGCCCGGGGTGCTCGCGCCGGGTGACCCGTTGGCGATTAATCCAGCGCAGAGTTTTCGCGGGCCCTCCCTATCGCACCTTTTCGGAACCGACGAATCGGGCCGGGATATCTACATCCGCATCATCCACGGCACCGGTGCTTCCCTGCTCATCGGAGTCTCGGCCACGGCGATCGGGGTGGGTCTCGCGCTGGTCTTCGGACTGCTCGCGGGACTCGGGCCACGCTGGCTGGACTTTGGCACCACCCGGTTCCTCGAGGTGCTGTTCGCATTCCCCGGGCTGCTCCTCGCGCTGCTGTTCATCGTCGTCTACGGACCGGGGGTCGTGACCTCGACGATTGCCGTGGGGCTCGCCACCGCGCCGGGCTATGCCCGAATCATCCGCAGCCGAGTGTTGGTGGTGCGGCGCGCGCCGTACCTCGAAGCGGCGACAGTGCTCGGGCGCGGCCGCTGGTTTCGCCTGTGGCGACACCTGCTACCGAACGTGGCCGGATCGCTCTTCGTGCTGGTGACCCTCGGAATCGGCCAGTCGATCGTCTGGGCATCCTCCCTCAGCTACCTCGGACTGGGAGCCGTGCCACCGGCTGCCGAATGGGGCGCGATGCTCTCGGCCGGACGCACCTACCTCACGTCCTTCTGGTGGATGACATTCTTCCCCGGGCTGTTCATCATGATGAGCGCGGTGGCGACCACGCTGGTCGGCCGGGGGCTGCAGGAACGGAGCCGTCTCTCGTGACCGCCCTCATGAGTGTGCGCGACCTCGCCGTGAGATTCGGCAGGACCCCGGTCGTCTCCGGTGTCTCTTTCGATATCGAGGCCGGGCAGTGCGTCGCGATCGTGGGCGAATCCGGGTCGGGTAAGAGCGTCACCGCTCGAGCGCTGCTCGGTCTCACCGGTGGCAGCGTCACCGCGACACAGCTGCGATTCGATAGCACCAACATCGCGGATGCCTCCCCGCGCCAGCTTCAGCGCCTCCGCGGACGGGACATCGGCTTCATCTCGCAGGGAGCGCTCGTCGCCCTGGATCCCCTGCGGCCGGTCGGCCGCGAGATCGCCGACTCGCTGCGCCTTCATAGCTCTCTCACCGCGGCACAGCGGCAGTCTCGGGTGCTCGAACTTCTTGCGGAGGTGGGGATTCCGAATCCGATTCTGCGGGCATCCCAGCGGCCCAATGAGCTGTCTGGTGGGCTTCGTCAACGTGCTGTCATCGCGTCGGCTATAGCGCTGCGGCCCCGCCTTCTCGTCGCCGACGAGCCGACCACGGCCCTCGACACCACCGTGCAGTCCGGCATCCTCGACCTGCTCGAACGGCTGAGAGATGACGGCGCCGCGATTGTGCTGATCAGTCACGATCTGGCGGTGGTGAGCCGGCTTGCCTCCCATCTGATGGTGATGAAGACGGGTCACGTGGTGGAGAGCGGCCCGACCGAACGGCTGCTCTCGGATCCGCAGCATCCGTACACCCGCAGCCTGATCGCGGCGGTGCCGACCGGACGGCCGCGCTTCTCACGGCTGACGAATACCCCGGCGGGAGAGCCCGCTCCGGTCGCGACCGCGCCGTTTACGCAGGCGCCGTTCACACACGAGGAGGTGCTCGCCGCCAGTAGCTTGTCCCGGCGGTTCGGATCTATCCTGGCCGTCGACGATGTGAGCTTCTCTCTGCGGCGCGGACGCACGCTTGGAATCGTGGGGGAATCCGGATCGGGCAAGACCACCCTCGCCCGACTCGTACTCGCCCTCGAACGGCCCGACTCGGGACGCGTCTCCCTTCTGGGCGAACCGTGGACCGGTGTGCCAGAGTCCGCTCGACGAGCACGTCGCCCGCGCATCGGAGCGATTTACCAGGATGCCCTCAGCTCCTTCGATCCGCGCTGGACGGTCGGGCGGATTCTCACGGATGCGCTGGACAGCGCAGCCGGCGTGCCCGAGCTTCTGGCCTCGGTCGGGCTCTCCCCCGAGCTCGCCGGTCGACATCCGCGGCACCTCTCCGGCGGCCAGCAGCAGCGCGTCGCGATCGCGCGCGCCATTGCGCCCCGCCCCGACATCCTGGTCTGCGACGAACCGGTGTCGAGTCTTGATGTGTCTGTGCAGGCGCAGGTGCTCGACCTCCTCGACGAGCTACAACGCTCCCGCGGACTCAGCTACCTCTTCATCACCCACGACCTCGGCGTCGTGCGCCATATGAGCGACGAGGTGCTGGTGATGCGGCACGGACGGATAGTGGAATCGGGTGTGACCGAGTCGGTTTTCACGACACCAGAGCAGCAGTACACGAGGGAGTTGATTGCCTCCGCACCCCGTTTGCCGTGAAAGACTCGATCGAATGAGCATCGAAATCAGCCCAGCCTGGTGGACCTCTGCCGTCGTCTATCAGATCTATCCGCGCAGCTTCGCCGACTCGACCGGCACCGGTATCGGCGATTTGGGCGGCATCCGCGTCAAGCTCGACTACCTGCAGCAACTCGGTGTTGATGTCGTGTGGCTCTCGCCCATCTATCGCTCGCCGCAGGCCGATAACGGCTACGACATCAGCGATTACCAGGACATCGACCCGCTATTCGGATCCCTCGAGGAGTTCGATCTGCTGCTCGCCGAGGCGCACGCCCGCGGCATCAAGATCGTGATGGACCTCGTGGTGAACCACACGAGCGACGAGCACGCCTGGTTCAAGGAGTCCCGGTCTTCGCTCGCCAATCCGAAGCGCGACTGGTACATCTGGCGCGACGGCGACGGCGATGGCGTCGATGGCCGCGAGCCCAACCCCTGGCGCAGCATGTTCGGCGGCCCGGCCTGGCAGCTCGACGCGGCGACCGGCCAGTACTACCTTCATCTCTTTGCGGCAAAGCAGCCCGATCTTAATTGGGAGAACCCCGAGGTGCGGGTCGCCGTCTACGCGATGATGAACTGGTGGCTGGATCGGGGCGTCGACGGTTTCCGCATGGACGTGATCAACTTCATCGCGAAGGTGCAGTCCGACCTCGTGGGTGACAGTCCGGGCTTCGTGATGGGCGACCAGGTTCATGACTACCTGCAAGAGATGAACCGCGCGGTCTTCGCCGGGCGCGACGCAGACCTCATCACGGTGGGCGAGACGCCCGGAGCAACGGTGGATGACGCCATCCGCTTCACGAGCTCCGACCGGCTCGAGCTCGACATGGTGTTCCAGTTCGAGCACGTTGGCCTCGACCACGGCCCGCGCACCAAATTCGACAACGTGCCGCTGAAGCTCGTGGACCTCAAGCGTTCGCTCGGACGCTGGCAGTCCGGACTCGCCGACGCGGGCTGGAACAGCCTCTATTTCAGCAACCACGACCAGCCACGCTCTGTCTCTCGCTTCGGTGATGACGCCGAATTCCGGTATGAGTCCGCGACCATGCTCGCCGCCATCCTGCACCTGCACCGCGGCACGCCCTACGTCTACCAGGGTGACGAGATCGGCATGACGAACGCCGGCTTCACCACCATTGGCCAGTACCAGGACATCGAGTCGCTGAACTACTACGACGAAGAGGTGGCTGCCGGAGCATCCCCCGCTGCCGTTTTGGCGTCTCTCGCATTTCGCAGCCGCGACAACGCCCGCACACCGGTGCAGTGGGATGCGACTTCCCTGGCCGGCTTCACCACCGGCACGCCCTGGCTCGAGATCACGCCGAATCACAGCACCATCAATGTGGCAGCGGATCGTGCTGCCGGGTCCCGTTCGATCTTCGAGTTCTATCGGCGACTCATCACCCTGCGACACGAGTCGTCAGTGGTGTCACTCGGCGACTTCGAGATGCTCGAGCCGGAGCATCCGACCCTCTACGCCTTCACGCGTACCCTCGGCGAGGAGACGCTGCTCGTGGTGGGCAACTTCTCTGCTGTGTCGTTGGAACTACCGCCGGCTATCGCGGGCGAGCTGGTCATCGGCAACCTGGTCATCGGCAACCTGGTCATCGGCAATTATGGCGAGGTGCCGGATGTCGCGGGCGCGTTGCGGGCGTGGGAGGTTCGCGTGGTTCGGCGGGGGTGACATTCGCGGCCTGGCGAGTTTTGCTGCGGGTACAGAGTGAGGGTGCGCACGTGGAGCAGGCGGACGACTATTGTTGCCGGGACAACTTCCTCAGGCACCCACACGGATGGATCGCAATGGGACGGCGCACCTCCATTGGTTCGTAGGTTCTGTGGCCAGCCGGTAGCTTTTTATGCATGACCTCCGCTGATCTTCTCGATAACTCACGCTCACTCTGGAGCTCGGAGGGCGAAAACCTCGTGGTGGAAGGGGACAACCTCGAATTTATCCGCACGCTACCGGCCAACAGTTTTCGCCTGATCTACATTGATCCTCCCTTTAACACCGGGAAGATTCAGACAAGGCAGACGATGAAGAACGTTCGATCGGCCACTGGAACACGCGTCGGATTCAAGGGCCAGACGTACGAAACGATTAAGAGCGTTGCGTTCGGGTACAACGACTCGTTCGCGGACTACTGGGAGTTCCTAGAGCCGCGTCTCGAAGAAGCATGGCGGCTGCTCGCTGATGATGGAACGCTTTATCTGCACCTCGATTATCGCGAAGTCCACTATGCAAAGGTGCTTCTGGACGCGCTTTTTGGGCGTGCCTCGTTTCTCAATGAGATCATTTGGGCTTATGACTACGGCGCTCGTTCCAAAAATAAGTGGCCAGCAAAACACGACAACATCTTGGTCTACGTAAAGAACCCGCTGACCTACTACTTCAACAGTGCTGAGGTGGACAGGGAGCCCTATATGGCTCCGGGGCTGGTAACGCCCGAGAAAGTTGCGCTGGGGAAACTCCCAACAGATACCTGGTGGCACACCATTGTTTCGCCGAATTCACGAGAGAAAACCGGCTATCCCACGCAAAAGCCACTGGGCGTTCTTCGTCGAATCATCCAGGCAAGCAGCGCACCGGGAGATTGGGTCATGGACTTTTTCGCTGGGAGCGGCACCACGGGAGCGGCCGCTTTGGAGCTCGGTCGAAAGTTCGTGTTGGTCGATCAGAACCGCGAGGCCATCGATGTCATGCGAAAGCGCTTCGCCAGTGGGCGAGTTGGCGAAGAAATACAATTCGTGGAGATACCGCGGACCAAATCCAGCGACTCACCGTCACCAACAATGTTGCTCTGAAAAACGCTATCGGTGATCCCGATGTTCAGACTTTAGTGGAAATCCCAGTCACCTTGGCTCCCGGCTATGCGCGTGCTGCGAATGATCCCGGGGTAGGGAGCCCCATCGAATGGATGCTGAAAGTTCCGTCGCGGACCAAGGGTGCTATCGGTAAGCCCTCGTTGCGGGATGGGCTCCGACGAAGGGTTTCAATTCAGTCAGATCGCCGAACAGCGATGCGGACCGGGTCTTTAGCGGGCATCGAATCGAAATCAAAATGTCGAGTCTTTGATCACGTGGCGGGTGTAATTTTCCGCACATCCGCATTCAGGACTCCGACTGGTTCCTCGGTATCGGCATTCCGTTGAGGCGAAACTCTTCGATCTGCCTGTCCGGACATCCGAGGTTGCCCGGGTGGATCTGTTCGGGATACTTCGTCAATTGGCCGATCATCTCTGCAATTCGAGAAGTGGTGACGGGAGCAGAATCTTCCTCCCACCCTTCCGATGGGTTATCCGGAAATATCGCACTGTCGCCGTCGCGAAGATCGGAACGGGTTCGTGTGCGCGCACCCGAGCACTGGCAGCGAGCGCCACCATCGCAAGCCGCACGGTTCAACAGCGTCACCTTTCCCGAACCGGTGAAATATGGATGTCGACCGCTCGTTTCGACGAAACTCTGCTGTTGAGCGAGACGCCGGCACCCACGCAGATTCGTGTACGAAGGCCGCCTGTAGAATTAGCGCACCCTCACATTCAGGCACCTCTTCATCGACTCGGTGCCGCCTATATCGAACCGGAGAACGCCATGGCTGCTGCCGACAGTGCTGTTCAGACACTTATTTCTCAGGCGCTCACTTCTCAGATACCTGACAAGCCCGCCCTTGAAGGCCTAGAAGCCAAATGGGATGCCGCATGGGAGTCCGCTGGCACGCACCGGTTCGACCGGGCCAACGCCACAAAAGACAATGTCTTCTCTATCGATACCCCGCCGCCCACGGCATCCGGAAGCCTGCATATCGGGCACGTCTTCAGCTACACGCACATGGACCTCATCGCGCGCTACCAGCGTATGCAGGGCAAGAATCTCTTCTACCCGATGGGCTGGGACGACAACGGCCTTCCCACTGAACGCCGCGTGCAGAACTACTACGGAGTGCGCTGCGACCCAACGCTGCCCTACGATCCCGACTTCACCCCGCCGCTCGAAGGCGGAGACAACGCGTCATCCAAAGCCGCGGACCAACTACCCATCTCGCGTCGCAATTTCATCGAATTGTGCGAGAAGCTCACCGCCGAGGATGAGACGCAGTTCGAGGATGTCTGGCGCAAGCTCGGTCTCAGCGTCGACTGGACGCAGAGCTACCGCACCATCGGCGATGAAGCCCAGACCGCTGCCCAGCGCGCATTCCTGCGCAATCTGGCCCGCGGCGAGGCGTACCAGGCGGATGCCCCGACCCTGTGGGACGTAACGTTCCGCACCGCCGTGGCCCAGGCCGAACTCGAAGACAAGGAGCAGCCGGCGGCGTATCACCGCCTCGCGTTCCACGCCGCACCGACCGCGGAAAACGCAAGCGGAGATGTCTTCATCGAGACCACCCGGCCCGAACTGTTAGCGGCCTGCGTTGCACTGGTGGCGCATCCGGATGACGAGCGGTACCAGCACCTGTTCGGCACCACCGTCACGACTCCCCTGTTCGGCGTCGAGGTACCCGTGCGCGCGCACCACCTCGCCCAGAAAGACAAGGGTTCGGGCATCGCGATGGTGTGCACCTTTGGCGACGTGACCGACGTCGTCTGGTGGCGCGAGCTCGACCTGCCGAACCGCACGATTATCGGCCGCGATGGACGCATCGTGGCGGATGCGCCCGAGGCGATCACCGGCGACGGTCCGCTCGCGGCCTACGCCGAGCTGGCGGGCAAAACAGTCTTCAGCGCGAAGGCGAAGACCGTGGAGCTGCTCAAGGCCAGTGGCGAGATGATCGGCGACCCGAAGCCGATGATGCACGCGGTCAAGTTCTTCGAGAAGGGCGACAAGCCGCTCGAGATCGTATCGACCCGCCAGTGGTACATCCGCAACGGCGCCCGCGACGAGGCACTGCGCGACACCATGCTCGAGCGAGGCCGCGAGGTCAACTTCGCCCCCGACTTCATGCGCGTGCGCTACGACAACTGGGTCAACGGTCTCACCGGTGACTGGCTCATCTCTCGCCAGCGATTCTTCGGCGTGCCCATCCCGGTCTGGTACGAACTGGATGCGGAGGGCGAAAAGGGCGCGGTCATCGTGCCCAGCGAGGATGCACTTCCGGTGGATCCGGCATCCGCTCCCGCCCCCGGATTCGACGAGAGCCAGCGAGGAATGCCCGGCGGTTTTATCGGCGAAGTCGACATCATGGACACCTGGGCCACCTCCTCGCTCACCCCGCAGATTGCGGGTGGCTGGGAGCGGGATCCGGAGCTCTTCGACCTCGTGTTCCCCTATTCGCTTCGCTCACAGGGCCAGGACATCATTCGTACCTGGCTGTTTTCCACGATGCTGCGTGCCCAACTCGAAAACGGCAGCGTACCGTGGAAGAACGCTGGCATCTCCGGCTTTATCGTGGACCCCGACCGCAAGAAGATGTCGAAGTCCAAGGGCAACGTGGTTACCCCTGCTGGCATGCTCGACGAGCACGGATCGGATGCCGTGCGCTACTGGGCGGCCTCGAGCCGTCTGGGCACCGACGCGGCTTTCGACCCGCAGAATCCCAAGCAGATCAAGATCGGTCGACGCCTCGCGATCAAGGTACTGAACGCCGCCAAGTTCGTCTACGGGTTTCCCTTGCCAGCAGAGGAGCTGGCCGACACCGTCACCAATCCCCTCGACGTCGACATGCTCGCCGAGCTATCGACCGTCGTAGCGACGGCGACGGCAGCCTTCGACTCCTTCGATCACGCGAAAGCGCTCGAGGTCACCGAGAAGTTCTTCTGGACCTTCTGCGACGACTACCTCGAGCTCGTGAAGGAACGGGTCTACTCGACCGATTCGCCAGAAGGCCAGGCCTCAGCCGTCACGGCGCTGCGCACGGCACTCGAGGTGATGCTGCGCCTGTTCGCGCCATTCATCCCCTTCGCGACCGAAGAGGTGTGGTCCTGGACCCACGACGGATCGGTGCACATCACGGAATGGCCCACCGGCCCGACCGATGCCCGGCCCACCGGTCTGCTGGCTCTCGTCGGTGAGGCGCTCATCGGCATCCGCCGCGCGAAGACCGACGCAAAGGCGTCGCAGAAGGCGGATGTCACGTCGGCATCCATTAGCGGTCCAGCCCAACTGCGGCTCGCTCTCGACGACCTTCGCGATGTGGGTCGTATCGCCACCATCGACTTCAACGAGGCACCCGAGATCGCGGTGGGCAAAGTCGTACTGGCCGATGTCGTCGCACCACCGATGGAGGGTTGATCATGCAGATGGGAACACGCTGGGCCGTTGGCGCCGAGACTCCCGCCCGCTTACCGCAGCTTGTCGTTGACGCCGTAAAGTCGATCGAAGCCGAGCTCGAAGGGATCGATACGAGCCTGCTGCGGTGGACGCTCACCTGGCTCGAGGGTAACCCCGTGGTTGAGCTCGACGATGGCACGGTCATCCGCTATTCGGGTGGCGAAGTCTTCGTGGTCGCGGCGACAGAGTGACGCTGATCTAGCGCGCCAGCGTTCTAATGGCGCGCACAGCGGCGCCTGAGGGCGCGCGCACGGCAGGCCCCTAGGCTGAAGGGATGGTTGAACAGAATCCTTTTTTTACCCCAAGTCCACTCCCCTACGGTCTCCCTCCTTTCGCGGAAATCAGGGATGACCACTATCGCCCCGGCTTCGACCACGGATTCGCGGAGCAGCTTGCGGAGATCGCCCGAATCACCGGCGAAAGTGGCCCGCCCACCTTCGAGAACACTCTGATCGCGCTCGAGAAGTCCGGCCAGACCCTTGAGCGGGTAGCCACTGTGTTCTTCAACAAGAGTTCGGCGGACAGCACCGACTTCACCAACGAACTCGAAGAAGAGATGGCTCCCCTGTTGGCCGCACACTCCGACGCGATCAAACTCGATGCAGAGCTCTACCGGCGCATCACAACCATTCGCGACCAACTCGGCGAGCTCGACCTCGACGCTGAGTCCCGCTACTTGGTCGAGCGCTACTACTCGGAGTTCACGCTCGCCGGCGCCGGACTCGACGAAGTCGAGAAGACGAAGCTGCGGGAGTTCAACCAGAAGCTGTCCACCCTGACCACCCGCTTCGAGAAGAACCTCCTCGCCGATACCAACGAGCTGGCCGTGGTGATCGACGATGTCGCCGACCTCGATGGTCTCGAAACCAATGAGATCTCCGCAGCCGCGGAAGCCGCAAAAGATCGTGGTCTTGCGGGCAAGTATCTCGTGACCCTGGTGCTGCCGACCGGTCATCCATATCTCGACGCCCTCACTAACCCTGCCGTCCGGGCCCGGATCATGGATGCCTCGCGAGCCCGCGGCAGCCACGGCGGAGCCAATGACAATCGCGAGCTGGTGCTCGAGATCACCCGTCTTCGTGCCAAGCGAGCTCGCCTTCTCGGCTTCAGCAATCATGCGGCATACGTGACCGCCGACGAGACGGCGAAGACCCCCGAAGCGGTAGCCGCGATGCTCGGCAGGCTCGCCCCGGTGGCGGCGCGCAACGCACGAAGCGAGCAGGATGACCTGCAATTGCAGGTCACTGACGGTGCGCCGATCACCGCCTCCGACTGGGCGTTCTATGCCGAAAAGGTGCGCATCGCCAAGTACGACGTCGATACCGCGCAGATGCGCCCATACTTCGAGGCGGAACGGGTTTTGCAGGACGGGGTGTTTTTCGCCGCGACCCAGGTCTACGGGGTCACTTTCACCGAGCGGGAAGACCTTCAGGCGTATCACCCGGATGCCCGCGTCTTCGAGGTGCGCAACGACGACGGATCCCCGGTGGGTCTCTACGTGCTCGACCTCTACACTCGCGACTCGAAGCGCGGCGGGGCGTGGATGAATCCCCTCATCTCGCAGAACTCGCTGCTCAACCAGCCCGTGACCGTCGTGAATAACCTCAACGTGCCGAAACCGGCCGCGGGCGAACCCACCCTGCTTACCTACGATGAAGTGAACACCTTCTTTCACGAATTCGGACACGCCCTGCACGGGCTGTTCGCACGTGTCACCTACCCGAAGTTCGCAGGAACAAACGTGTTCCGCGACTTCGTGGATTTTCCGAGCCAGGTGAATGAGATGTGGATGCTCTGGCCGGAGATCCTCGCAAACTATGCCGTGCATTACCAGACCGGTGAGCCGATGCCCGCGGCTTTCGTGGAGAAGATTCAGGCGTCATCCGCCTTCAATGAGGGCTTCAAGACCAGCGAGTATCTCGCCGCTGCGATGCTCGACCAGGCCTGGCATCGACTCTCGGCGGATGACACCGTTGACGACGTGGCCGAGTTCGAAGCCGAGGCTCTCGCGGCGGTCGGACTCGACAATCCAGCCGTACCGACGCGATATTCGAGCGCCTACTTCGCCCACACCTTCTCTGGCGGATACGACGCGGGCTACTACTCCTACATCTGGAGCGAGGTACTGGATGCCGACACCGTCGACTGGTTCACCGAGAACGGCGGCCTCACGCGCGAGAACGGTGACCGCTTCCGCGACCGGCTGCTCGGCGTGGGCGGGTCGAAGGATCCGCTCGAGGCGTACCGCGACTTCCGCGGCCGGGATGCCGTGATCGAGCCGCTGCTCAAGCGCAGGGGGTTGCTCGGCGCCTGAGGTCAAAACCGCCTGCGCTTCGCTGCGGGATGAGGTGTTCCCGCGGCCTCCGCGCCCGTGGGTGACACTCGCGCCCGCCCCGCTGCGAGATGGGGTGTTCCCGCGG
This sequence comes from Glaciihabitans sp. GrIS 2.15, assembly GCF_035984695.1. Classification (NCBI taxonomy): domain Bacteria; kingdom Bacillati; phylum Actinomycetota; class Actinomycetes; order Micrococcales; family Microbacteriaceae; genus Glaciihabitans; species Glaciihabitans sp. GrIS 2.15. Next base: position 252,130 of record NZ_JAXCHU010000001.1, on the reverse strand, counting down.
CCTCCGCGCCCATGGGTGACACTCGCGCCCGCACGTTTGCGCGCGCGTGTCACCCATGGGCGCGGAGGCACTCAGGGGCGCGTATGCCACCTGCGGGTGACACGCGCGGCACTCAGGGGCGCGGCGCTCTTGCGCGGCGGTCACCCCAGCTGAGCCACAACATGACGACACCCCCGACCAGCAGCCCCCAGAAGGCCGACCCCACGCCCCCGACGACGATTCCGGATGCCGTCACGAGAAACGTGAGGATCGCAGCGAATCGATGCGCGGCATCCTCCACCGCAGCAACCACGGCACCGACGAGCGCGCTGAGTAACGCGAGTCCCGCCACCGCCTCGATGAGCAGGGGTGGTGAGGCAGTGACGAATGCCGTCGCGACACCGGCAAGGAGTCCAAGCGCGATATAAGTGCCCCCCGCCGCGACGGGTGCGATCCAGCGTCGGGATCGATCCGGGGATGCCTCGGGGCCGGCTGTGAGCGCCTGCGTGAGTGCCGCGAAGTTGACGGTGATCCCGCCGAACATCGCGCCGACGCCGGATAGCACTCCCGACGAAACGAGCGCCGAACGCACCGGAGCGCGATAGCCGAAGTTGTTCAGAATGGCGGCACCGGGGATGTTCTGCCCGGCCATCGTGACGATGAACAGGGGAATCGCGAGGCTCACGACCACGAGAGGATCGAAGACCGGCTCCACGAATACGAGTTGCGGGGCGAGGTGCGCACCGGCGAGCCATCCCGACCCCGCGGTGACAGCGAGCAGCACACCGGCGAGAACGATGGCTGCGGGTACCGCCCACCGCGGTGCCAGCTTGAACAACACCAACCAGACCAGGATGACGGGGATCGCCAGCACCGGGATTGCGACCGCCGCCTTCACCGGAGCGAGGCACAACGGAAGCAGGATGCCGGCCAGCATCGCATTCGAGACCGGTCGAGGAATGCGCGCGATGAGCCGCTCAAGCGCCGGCCACAGCCCGACGAGCAGAATGAGTGCTGCGGCGACGATGAACGCCGCCACTGCCTCGGCGAACCTCCCGGTCACTCCCGCCGTCGCAACGAGGAGCGCGGCCCCCGGCGTACTCCAGGCAAACTTCACCGGCACCCGGTACACGGCGCTCACAACGATGGAAAGCAGGCCCTGCACGACGCAGATCACGAGCAGGCCGGATGCCGACTGTGACTCTGTCGCTCCGACGGCGGCGAGCCCCGCGAGTACGATCGCGAACGAGCTCGAGAACCCGGTGATGGCGGCGACGATTCCCGCGATGATCGGCTGGACTATGGGCTATCGGGCTCTCTCGTGACGGGCTGGTGCCCTCATCATAGGGGCGCGGACATCCCGAATCTCGGGCCAATCCCGCACGCGTGGCCCGCTCCGCAGCATCCGCTCCGTATCCCGTCGCAAATGCAGGACACGCTGTTACCAGAGTGGCAGGAGCGCCTCACTAGCCTCACCAGTAACGCATGATCCTGCATTTCGCACGCCCAGGATCACAGAAAGCCCCGCAGCCCCGCAGCCCCGCAGCCGCGCAACCGCGCAACGCCACAGCCTCGCAACGCCGCAGCCGCACAGCGTCGCAGCCTCGCAACGCCGCAGCCTCGCGACCGCGCAGCGCCGCAGAGGGCCGCCCCGAGTCACCGAACGCCGCTGAATGTCAAGGAAGCCGCAAACTTGCGATCACGCGACGCGATCGGGTCAGGCGGACTTCTCCTGGCGCGCTGGCTTGTGATTCACGATCGTCGGCAGGGCGTTCTCGAGCACAGCGGCCTTGGTGACGATCACCCGGGCAATCTCTTCGTTCGAAGGCACGTCGAACATGATCGGACCGAGCACTTCCTCCATGATTGAGCGGAGGCCACGGGCTCCGGTCTGGCGCAGGACGGCGAGATCCGCAATCGCTTCGAGCGCGTCGTCTTCGAAGTCGAGGATCACGCCGTCGAGGTCGAACATGCGCTGGTATTGCCGCACCAGCGCATTTTTCGGCTTGGTGAGGATCTCCATGAGAGCCACCTGGTCAAGAGGCGTAACGGTCGCGACGACGGGAAGGCGGCCGATGAACTCGGGGATAAGACCGAATTTGTGCAGGTCTTCCGGCAGCACCTCACCGAAGAGGTTCACATCGTCGCCCTTGCTGTGCAGTGGGGCTCCGAAGCCGATGCCTTTCTTACCGGCACGCTGGGAGATGATCTCCTCGAGTCCCGCGAACGCGCCGGCCACGATGAAGAGCACGTTGGTGGTGTCGACCTGAATGAACTCCTGGTGCGGATGCTTGCGGCCCCCCTGCGGCGGAACGGAGGCGACCGTGCCCTCGAGGATCTTGAGCAGAGCCTGCTGCACACCCTCACCCGAGACATCCCGGGTGATGGACGGGTTCTCGGCCTTGCGGGCGATCTTGTCGATCTCGTCGATGTAGATAATGCCGGTCTCGGCGCGCTTCACATCGTAGTCCGCGGCCTGGATCAGCTTGAGGAGGATGTTCTCCACGTCTTCCCCGACGTAGCCGGCCTCGGTGAGGGCCGTGGCATCCGCCACCGCGAAGGGCACATTGAGTCGCTTAGCCAGCGTCTGGGCGAGGTAGGTCTTGCCACAACCGGTGGGACCGATGAGCAGGATGTTCGATTTGGCGATCTCCACGTCGTCGATAACGGCATCTGCCGAACTGATCGTGTTGCGCGCACGGATGCGCTTGTAGTGGTTGTAGACCGCGACCGAGAGCGCCTTCTTTGCGGCCTCTTGACCGATCACGTACTCCTCGAGGAAGTTGAAGATCTCGCGAGGCTTCGGTAGCTCGAACTCGCTCGACGACTCCTCGCCGGCTTCGGCCAGGCGTTCCTCGATGATCTCGTTGCACAGCTCGACGCATTCGTCGCAAATGTAGACACCGGGACCGGCGATCAGTTGTTGCACCTGCTTCTGGCTCTTGCCACAGAAGGAACATTTGAGCAGATCAGCACTCTCACCTATACGAGCCATGCTCGGCCTCCTCCTGGTCTCGGCCTGTGCCACGCCCCGCTGTATGGGACCGCAGCCCTCTAATCATCGGGTTGTCTGACACGACCGTGGGTCAGATACAGAGCCTAACGCGAGTAGACGACACTGTTTGCACCATGACCCAAATCGCCCTCGGCGAGCCGCGAGCGTGTGGCACCCAGCGGCACCGATCTAGACTTCGAGAGTAGGTGCAGCACTCGAGACGCCGGAGGAGAGGGCATGACCACGAGGTGGGCGCGATTCGCCCGTGGGTGGATCGCCGCGATCGTGTCTCTCTTCGTCGCCTCGTGCTCGCACGCCAGTGCCGGAGGCGTCCTGCCAGCCACCGCAGGGCTCGCGCTCTGCCTCGCCTTCTCAGGCGCGGTCTGTGTGCTGCTCGCCGGAAAAACTCTGTCCCTGACTCGACTATCAATCGCCGTTTCGGTGAGCCAATTGCTCTTTCACGGTCTTTTCAGCCTGTTAGCGGATGCCCCGATGGGCGTCACCACGCTGGCCGGAGCTGGCATGCACCACGGGGGCGACACGCTGCTTCTGCGGCTCGCCCCCGTGACATCCACGGTGCCCCCGATGACCGCGGATGCTCGCATGTGGGCCGGGCATGCGGTCGGCGCGGTCGTCACCATCGCTGCCTTGAGCTTGGCGGAGCGCGCCTTCTGGGGGCTCGTGCGTGTCGCTCGGCTGAGCATCTCGCGCCTGCTCGGTGCCGTTCTTCCGGTCGACACTCCGATGCTTTCCCGACCACGCCACACGGATCGCGCCGTCGTGGCCACGCCGGGGGCGCTCGTATTCTCGATCCATCGGCACCGGGGACCACCCGCCTTTGCCGCTGCTCCCTGACTTTCCGACAGGCTATTTTTTCGACACGGCAAGCCTGCTCGGCCACCATTTTGAAAACCCGCTCCGAAGATCCCGTGAGCTCAGCTCCGGTGCGTTCGGGCTTCACGAACCAAGGAATGACATGAAGAAGAAAACTCTCATCACCGCTTCGATCGCCGCCGGTGCGCTGCTCGCCATCGCTGCACCGCTGGCCGCAAGCGCGCACGTGGAGGTCACCCCGAACACCGCCGCGGCGGGAAGCTCTGCGGACATCATGTTCCGGGTGCCCAACGAATCGGCGACGGCCACCACCACAAAAGTCGAGGTCGACATTCCGGCCGCGACGCCGTTCGCAACTGTTCGTTACGTGGCCGTGCCCGGCTGGGACGTCGAACTGGTCACCGAGACCCTTTCCCCACCGATCACCGTCGACAAGACCACACTCACCGAGGCGGTGACCAGGGTGATCTGGACATCCCAGCCGGGCTCGGAGATCACGGACAACGAGATCCGCCAGTTCACTCTCTCGGTTGGCGGCGTGCCTGACACCGGAAAGATCGAACTCAACGCCATCCAGAGCTACAGCGACGGGTCAGTTGTCACCTGGTCCGGGACCGGCGAGGGTGCCGCACACCCCTCCCCCGTGCTGTACGTAAACGACGCGCCTGTCGCCGAGCACGATGCGCATGCGGCGTCTACTGCGACCACTGATGCCACCGGAGCTGAGGCATCCAGCGACACTCTCGCCCGCCTGTTCGGCATCGGTGGACTCGTCGTCGGCACGGTGGGCGTCGTTCTCTCCATCGTGACGCTCCGCCGCACAGTGACGGGCTAACCGATGACGCCTCGTTTCCGGCTTCCCCTGGTGATTTTTGTCGCGCTCGCAGCGACTCTCGGAGCGACCGTGCCCATGTGGGGTGCTGTCGGCCCGGCACAGGCGCACAACTACCTCGTGTCGTCCACCCCGAAGGCTGGTGAAACCCTCACCGCTCTGCCGAAGGACTTCGTGATCACTACCAACGGTGCCCTGCTGAATATCGGCGGCAACGCTGCGGGATTTGGTCTGCAGGTCACCGACAGTTCCGGCAAGTACTTCGGTGATGGCTGCGTGAAGGTCGAAGGGTCGGCGGTGTCGACCGCCGCCGCTCTCGGAGCAGTCGGCGCCTACACCGTGACGTGGCAGGCCATCTCGACCGATGGCCACACGATATCGGACAGCTACGGATTCACGTGGCAACCACCGGCCGGCTTCACGCCGTCTGCGGGCGGCACGAAGGTGCCCGACTGCAACGGCACAGCCGCGGTCAATGAACGCCCCACCCCCGAGTCGGGCACGACCGGAGCCCAGACAGTTGGCACCGCCACGCTGAGCACGGTGTTGTGGATCGGCGGGGCATTCCTCGCGGTCGCTGCTGCCGTCATCCTCACCCTCGTCTTCGCCGGACGGCGGAAGAAGACGCCCTGACCCCAGCGAGCAGAACACGAAAGGCCCGGATTTCTCCGGGCCCTTCGTGTTGCTACGGGGTGATGATTACTTGGTGATCGCCGGGATGTTCTTGCGCGAGGTGAGCACCTGGTCGACGAGCCCGTAGGCCAGAGCCTCTTCACCGCTCAGGATGTTGTCGCGGTCGATGTCCTTGTTGACCTGCTCCATCGTGCGGTTCGAGTGACGCGAGAGCGTCTCCTCAAGCCAGGAGCGCATCCGCAGGATCTCTCGCGCCTGAATCTCGATGTCCGAAGCCTGGCCGCGCCCAGAGTCACCGGTCGACGGCTGGTGGATCAGGATGCGTGCGTTCGGCAGGGCGAGGCGCTTACCGGGCGTTCCGGCCGCGAGGATGACCGCGGCGGCGGATGCTGCCTGGCCGAGTACCACGGTCTGGATCTGCGGGCGCACGTACTGCATCGTGTCGTAGATCGCCGTCATCGCGGTGAACGAACCACCGGGTGAGTTGATGTACATCACAATGTCACGGTCCGGGTCCTGGCTCTCGAGCACGAGAAGCTGGGCCATCACGTCATCCGCCGAGGCATCGTCGATCTGCACACCGAGGAAGATGATTCGGTCCTCGAACAGTTTCGCGTACGGGTCTTGACGCTTGTAGCCGTAGGCCGTGCGCTCCTCGAAGGTCGGGAGGATGTAGCGGGCCTCGGCCATTGGGCCAGCGAGGCCCTGTGGCATGTTGTGTGATTCCAGGTTGTTTGATTGCACTGTGTCTGCCTGTCTTTACTTCTTGGTAACGGACTCGTCGGTGCCGCCGCCGCCGATGACCTCGGAGGCGAATTCCCGAAGGTGGTCGACGAAGCCGTACTCGAGGGCCTGCTGCGCGGTGAACCAGTTATCCCGGTCCCCGTCGATGATGATCTGCTCGGGGGTCTTGCCCGTCTGCTCGGCGGTGAGTTCCGCCATCCGCTTCTTCATGTCGAGAATGAGCATGGCCTGGGTCTGGATGTCGGCAGAGGTGCCGCCAAACCCACCGGACGGCTGGTGCAAGAGCACTCGCGCGTTCGGGGTGATGTATCGCTTGCCCTTGGTACCCGACGAGAGCAGGAACTGCCCCATCGAGGCCGCCATGCCGATGCCGACGGTCACGATGTCGTTCGGAACGAACTTCATCGTGTCGTAGATCGCCATGCCGGCGGTGATCGATCCACCGGGTGAGTTGATGTAGAGGAAGATATCGCGCTTCGGGTCTTCTGCTGCGAGCAGCAGGATCTTTGCGCAGATCTCGTTGGCGTTGTCGTCACGCACCTCTGACCCAAGCCAGATGATGCGGTCCTTGAGGAGTTGGTCGAAAATGCTCGAGACCAATGCCGGTTGGGCCATTGTTGCGCTCCGTTTCAGTTTGTCGCTGGTGTCGAATCTATCGGAGCCGCAGCGGCGAAACTGCCGTGTTCGCCGTGGGCAGAGCGCCAGAGTGGATGCTCACGTCGCTCCTCTCCCAAAACGCAGGACATTCGCCATAAAAGTGGCCGATCTGCGGCGGGAGGGGATGTTTCGTGGCGAATCTCCTGCGTTTTCGGGGGTTGGCGGGACAGCGGGGTATGCGGCAGGGGCAGCGAGGCGAAATGCGGCTCAGTCGCTGAGGTTGTCGCTGAGGATCGAGAGCACCGTCGAGCGTGCCGAGCGGGCGTGGTCGCCGAGTCGGGTCGCGATGACCTCGACGAGCGACTCGAGGAGGATCACGTGAGGCACGCGCGAGGTGTGTTCGAGCTCGTGCCGGAATGACCCGCTCGCCGGGGCTACCACGAGGGCGACATCCGCAAGAGATCCGAGCGGGGACGTGGCAAAGGAAGTGATGACGACAAGCTGTGCGCCGGTGAGCTTTACCGCGCGTGCGGCCTTGAGACTCGACTCGTTGGCGCCGCTCCCGCTCAGGATGATCGCGGCATCCGCCGGAGAAAGTTGCCGGGCGGCGATCTGCTGGCCGATCGGGTCGGCTACGAACTCCGTGGGGCGCCCGATCGCGGTGAGCCGCATGGAGAGGTCGGAAGCCAGCGGCGACGAGAGCCCGTTGGCCAAGGCGAGCAACCGAGTGGCCGACAGCAGCGTGACGACCGCGGCTTCGACGTCCGCTTCGCTCAGCACGCTCGCGATCTGGGGAAGGGATGCTGCGAGCGCAGCGATCTCCGCACGAATGGTGCCGAGGGCGGATTCGCCGAAGTCCTCGGTCGGGTGGCCAGACTGGGCGAGCTCGCGGGTAAGCGCGACCCGGAGCTGCGGAAAGCCGCGGTAGCCGAGCGTCTGGCAGGTGCGGATCACGGTGGAGCGAGCGACACCGGTGCGGTCCGCGAGATCTTGGGCGGTCATCTCGACCACACCGTCGAGATCACCGATGATGTGGTCCACCACCCGACGCTCGCTGGGCTGCAGCGAATTCACCACCGTCGCGATGCGCGTGGTCACCGCGGCGTCGTCATTACCGGTCCAACTCACGAACGGTGGCTCCCTCGGTGATTCGGCGGCGGATGGCACCGGACACGGCGTCGATGCTCATCGTAACGACCACGACCACGATGAGCAGCACCCCGACCACCGGCCAGAGGCGATATTGCGTATAGCTCGTGAGCATGTCACCGATTCCGCCGACTCCGATGAGGCCGAGGACCGCGGATGCCCGCACATTGATCTCGAAGCGATACAGCCAGAAGGAGATGAATTCCGGTGTGACGCTCGGCCAGACTCCCCAGCGGATCACTTCGATGCCAGAGCCGCCGGCCGCGCGTACCGCCTCGATCGGCCCGGGATCCACACCCTCGATCGACTCATAGCCCCACTTGCCGAGCGTACCGATGCTGGTGACTGTGAGCGCGAGAGCACCGGTGAGTGGCGTGAGTCCGGTGACCGAGAGGATCACGATCGCGATGATGATCTCTGGCACCGCCCGGATCACCCCAAACAGCACGCGAAGTCCCCAACGCACCGGGGCCGGCGCGAAGCCGCGCGCCGAGAGCAAACTGAGCGGCAGGGCGATGATCAGGCCGAACACCGTTCCGACCCAGGCCATCTCGACCGACCGCCAGGTCTGCAGCAATGCCTCCGGAAGCTTCGTCCAGTCCGGTACCGAGAACATCAGCCAGAGATAGCGCAGGATCTCGGCCGGAAGGCTGCCGAGGCGCGCCCAGTTGATATTGATCGACCAAAAGGCGGCCACCACGATCAGAGTGACGATGATTCCGACCGCCACCCGTCCCCTGCGCGATGGGCGTGGCGGCAGCGTAAACAGCGAGGGGACGCTCATACCAGCCGCCTCCGAATCGCGTCGCTCGTAGTATCGATCACGATCACGACGACAAGGATCTCGAGGATGATCAGCGACAGCTGGTCATAGCGATAGAAGGTGCGCACGGCGTCGATGAGTAGTCCGAGCCCGCCCGCGCCGACGAGGCCGAGCACCGTCGAAGCCCGCACGTTGAGTTCGAGAACGTACAGCGTCTGGTTCACGAAGGCGGGCAGGGCATCCGCCGTCGCGATAACGCGGTTGATCTGGAACTGGGTGCCGCCCGCTGCCCGACCGGCCTCCAGCGGGCCCGCGTCGTTGGCTTCGATGTTCTCCGACACCATCTTGACGATGATGCCGATATTGAAGAGCAGCAGCGCGACGATGCCAGGCAACGCCCCGACACCAACCATCGCCACCAGGACCGAGGCGTAGAGCAGGTCGGGTATCGACCGCACGATGTTCAGCAGGGTACGCACGATCCCGCGAGTCCAGCGGTTCGGGTTGGTGAGCCGGGCGGCCCACAGGCTCAGCGGAAGCGAAACGAGGGATGCGACGAAGGTGGCGATGACCGCCATCTCGAGTGTCTCGAGCAGGGGCGGGATCGTGCGAGGGAAGAACGACCAGTCGGGCTGAACCAGCGCGAATATCTTGGAGGCGCCGTTCTGCCAGTTGCGCACGATCGCGTCGAAGCTGAATGAGATGCCGACCTGGGGGCTGAGAGTAATCGCGGTGATTACGAGGATTACCCCGATGGCGACCAAGGGCTTCCACCGTCCGCGCGGGCGTGGGGGCAGATCGAGCGCGCTCATGTGCCGAGTACATCCCGGTTCTCGATCGAGCGACCGTAGATATTCTCGAAAACCGCGTCAGAGGCATCCGCCACCGCACCGTCGTAGACCACTTGCCCGGCCCGCAGCCCGATGAGTCTGGTGCCGTACTGGCGGGCGAGATCCACCAGGTGCAGGTTGGTGATCACCGTGATGCCGAGGTCCCGGTTGATGCGCCGCAGGTCGCTCATCACCCCGTGGGCCGTCGGCGGGTCAAGGCTCGCAACGGGTTCGTCGGCGAGCACGAGGCGCGGTTGTTGCGAGAGCGCCCTGGCGATCGCGACCCGCTGCTGCTGGCCACCGGAGAGCGTAGAGGCCCGATCCCACACCTTGCCGAGGATGCCAACCCGCTCGAGCGCCTCGTACGCGATCTGCCTGTCTTCGGCCCGATACGCGCCGAGGAACGTACGCCAGGTCGGAGTGTGCGCGAGCCGCCCCACGAGAACGTTGTTGAGCACACTCGCCCGCGTGGCCAGGTTGAAGCCCTGGAAGATCATGCCGATGTCACCGCGCAAGGCCCGCAACTCCCGTGCGCGCAGGGACTCGAGGTGTCGCCCACCCACCTCGAGGGTTCCCGAACTGATCGGCACCAGTCCGTTGATCGTGCGGATGAGACTGCTCTTGCCCGATCCCGAGAGCCCGACGACCGACACCATCTCCCCCGCCTGGATGTCGAGGGAGATGCCGTCGAGTGCCACGACGCCGTTCGGGTACCGCACCGTGACATCCCGCGCGTGGATGGAGAACGGCACGGCACCCATGATTACTGCAGTCCGAGCTTGGCGGCGGCGTCCGCGACCACGGTGAGGGTCTTGGGGTTCGCCGGTGCGAGCTTGGTGATCGAGTAAATCGAGGTGAGCACTTTCGATCCTTCCGGGGTGGCCGAGTAATCTTTGAGCGCCGCGGTGATCCTGTCCTGCAGCTTCGGCGAGAGGTCCTTGGTGAGCGCTACTCCATCGTTGGGGATCTCGTCGGTGAGCGCGAAGACCACCACTTTCTTTCCCACGTCGGGCTTATCACGCTTCACGATGTCCCGCGCGTCCCAGAAGCTGAAACCGACCTCGGCGTCGCCGTTGTAGACGGCGAGTACCGAAGCGTCATTCGCGGTGACCGGGATCTTCTCGATGTCGGTGTCGGTGTTGAGCCCCGCATTCTTCAGCGCGAGGATCGGGTAGATGTAGCCAGCCGGGGATCCCGGGCCGAGAACGGCGACTTTTGCCCCTCTGACCTTCTTGATGGAGGAGAGTCCTGCCGGCCCGGTGAGGGCATCGGTCCCGTTGCAGAACAGCTTGCCGTCACGCTCGACCGGTTTGCCCGTGCAGTACTTGTCGGGGTTGTTGGTCATGAACTGGGCGGGATAAGTGATGTTGCCATTGCGCTCGGTCTGCAGCACGACGGATGCGCCGTACCGGTCGCTCGCCTGCCACAACTGTAGGGAGGGTAGGAACCCGATCTGCGCCTGGCCGGCACCCATCGCCTCGACCGCGGCCTGGTAGTCCTTCGACACCACCCCGGTCACGGGCATCTTCAGCGCCTTGGTGAGCATGTCGGTAAGGGGCTTCGCGGTGTCGACGAGACCGGCCTGGTCCTGGGACGGCACGAGCGCGAGGGTGAGCGAGGTCGGATCCTTGGCCGCGCTCGTGTTGGTGGTGGAGCCGGCCGGGGCCGAGCATCCCGAGAGGGTGACCGCGGTGACTGCAACTGCAGCCAGTGCGACCGTTGAGCGGAGGAGTGCCGTTCTGGAGATCACTTTTCTACCTTCGTTTCGAGAGTGGACGATGCGGTGGAGGTGGTGCGGTGTGGCGGTTCGAGCCAGGCGGAGAGCAGGGGATAGAGCTCTTCGAGGGAGACGGCGCGCAGAGTCGGGGTCGCCCCGGCATCCGCTCGAGGCCCGACCAGGGCGGTCGTGGCCCCGCGACGGTAGGCGGGATCGAGGTCGTTGGTCCAGACATCCCCGATGCTCACGAGCGCCTCCGCGGGATCCGCGACCGTCGAGTCGGCGAGCAGCTCGTCGAGGATCGAGTCGAGTCCGGCGGGCTTGCCCACCGCGGTGCGCACCGCGTCGAACGCGCCCTCGAGGCCGAGGGAGTCGAGCGCCTCCGCGATGCGTGTCTCCGGGGCGTTCGTGGCCAGGACCAGCAGAGCATTCTTTCGCGCCCCCGCCAGAAAGCCAGCGAGCCCGAAAGGGGCGATGACGGGGGCGGCGGCGCTGGCGAGCTCGGCTCGGCTGGAGGCGTAGGCGGCCGAGTGGGCGGCATCCGTCACGGCGAACGATTCCGACAGCAGGCGCACCAGGTCGTACCCGTCGAGCGGGTCGAGGTCGCCGGGCAGAACACCGGCGAGGCCGGCCTCGATGTCGGCGAGAAACGATGCGCGTTCGCCCCGCTCGAGTCCGGCCGCGACGAAGCGAGCGTAGGAGCGCACGGGTCCATCCCCGAGCGACACTGTGCCGTCGAAGTCGAACACCATCACCTTCCCGTGCTGTGCCACGTCGGTCTCCCCGTTTCCGCGACCCCTCATGGACGCACTGTCCACAGTATGACTATTACAGCGACGAAACGACCCTTGGCAGGTGAACAGCGTGCAAATCATCGGTGACCGCTGCGTATGCCCATCCGTACGATAGTGAGGTGCCGCCTGAGACGATCGATGACCACGTGAGGGCGGATGCCGTATCGGGAGCCTTCGACGACTGGGGGCTGTCGACGGTGATCGACGAGAATATCGACACCCCGGTGATCCCCCGCGACGAGTTCGAACGCCTCCACGCGCTCGCCGGACTGAATGCCGTCTGGCCGATCGCCAACGCCGGTCTGCTCCACGTCTACGGGTACCTGCTCTCGACGGTGCCGACGCCCTACGGCCTCAAACGTGACCGGTGGCTGAACGGTGCGCTCGCCCTCACCCTCGGCCTGCCACGCGAGGCATTTCTCCCGATCGGTACCGGAACGCTGCTCTCCCGGGTGACTGCCGCAGTGCTCCCCCGCCTCATCGAACCCCCGAAGGATGCCCTGCTGGTGCTCGACCAGGAGTCCATCGAGGGCGCGACGGAGGTTCGCACTGTGCTGGTGGGTATACCGGAGTCCGCCGCCGTGCTTTACGGCGTGCGCGAAGGCGGGCGGATGCGGGTGATCACGGCGTTCCCGCTGGTGGCGGTATCCGCATCCTTCCGACAGTCGCTCGTGGACCAGCCGCCGAGGCTGCGCTACAACGCGGCGACGTCCACGCTGTCGCCGCGGTCGCCTCTCGCTGCGAGCTTGCGCACCCAATAACCGAGGAAGGCGGCACCCGCCTCGTCGTGGATCGCGTCGCCCTCCACGATCACGCGATACGGCCGCTCGAGAATACCGTCGGCGGGCCGCACGTCCACGTGCGCCACGTCGTAGCCCGCTCCGTGCAGGTGGTCGGCCATGAGATAGTCGCTTCGAGAATCACCGATCGACCGCCAGAGGGTCGGCAGGGTTCCGAGCCTGGCGAAATAATCGAGAGCACGCGCGGCACCCCGGTCTTTATCGAGTAGTACTGACTCGATGTCGGTCGAGATGATGGTGGGATCGAGTCGGAACGGCACGTTGCCTGCAGCATCCGGAGCCGATCGGGTTCCCAGCTTCACCCCAAGCCCGGCGGCAGCGATAAGGGCGAAGGCGGCATCGTTGAACCAGGACTGTGCATGCTGGTACGTCTCGGCAGTGACGTCGGTGCGCTGTTCGACCGAGATCATCGCGCGCTTTGTCTCGTCGAAGAACATCGTGTCGGAGAATCCATCGGCCACGAGCGATCGCACCGCGTCGACAATCGAGGCCGGCAACGCGACGCTTTCTTCGACAGTCACCTCTCCCATTCCTGCGCTCGTAATCGGCGCCCAGGATGCGCCCTTCTCGAACACGCCGAACATCCGTGCGCCCGGTGTTGCCAGGGCAGCCGCGAGTCCGACCTGGAGCAGGGGCGCGATCACCTGGTCGCGGATGAACGTGTCCGAGCGCCCCGTGACGAAGGCGATCGGCACACCCGCCGAGGTGAGAGCCACGAGGTCGTCGAGGATGCTGGGGATGCGGATGCTGCGGCTCACCGGGCTCGCGAGAGGGCCGTCCACGTCGAAGAGCAGACCGAGATTGAGCATGCTAATTACCCCCGTGTTCGACGGTGATGCGAGCGCCGTCGAACGCGGCGGATAAAAAAGTCAAACTACTTGTGATCGTGACCGTAGTGTTCGTTGTTCGCAGAACGTCCGTGTTCGTCGTTCGCGCCGCCGTGGCTGTGCCCGTCATGCCCGGCTTCGGTTCCAGCGCTCGCCTCGACGAAATCGCCGTCCTCGGCCGAGCCGGTAACGGGAGCGGTGAATTCGGTCATGTCGACCTCGACGCCATTGGAGTCGACGACCTTGGCCTTCGAGAGCACGATTGCCAGCGCCTTACCGCGGGCGACCTCACCGATCATTCCGGGAATCTGGCCGTTGGAGTCGAGAACCTTGATGAACTCGCCCGGCTCCATGTTGTACTGGGCCGCGCCCTGAATCAGGTACTGGGTGAGCTCGTCCTGGCTGACCTTGACCTCTTCGGCCTCGGCAATCGTGTCGAGCAGAATTTGGCTGCGGAAGGTCTTCTCGCTCGATTCGGTGACCTCGGCGCGGTGTTCGTCATCCTCGAGGCGGTTCTCGTTTTCGAGGTGACGCTGCACCTCGTCGAGCACGAGCTGCGGGGGAACCGGAATCTCGACGCTTTCGAGCAGCTTATCGACCACCTGGTCGCGTGCCTGGGTGCCCTGGCCGAAGACCTTCGAGCGGCTCACCTGCGCCTTGATGTCGTCTGTGAGCTCGCCAATCGTGTCGAACTGGCTGGCGATCTGGGCGAAATCATCGTCTGCGGTCGGAAGCTCGCGCTCCTTCACGGCGAGGAGCTTGACGGTGATCTCTGCGGATTCGCCCTCGTTGTCACCGCCGAGAAGCTTGGACTCGAAGACCGTCGTCTCGCCGGCGCTGAGGCCGTCGAGGGCCTCGTCGATGCCGTCAATGAGGTCGCCGGAGCCGACCTCGTACGAAATTGCGTTAGCGGTGTCGACCTCGTTGCCGGCGATGGTGGCGACGAGATCGATCTGGGCGAAATCACCGGTGGCAGCGGGCCGGTCGACCGTAATCAGAGTGCCGAAACGCGAAAGCAGGTTGTGCAACTCGGTCTCGACCTCGTCATCCGTCACCTCGATCGCGTCGACGGTCAGGACGATGCCCTCAAGGCTTGGCACGGTGAACTCGGGACGCACGTCCACTTCGACGGTCACCTCGAGGTCGCCGGAAAAGTCCTTCGTGCTGGGGAGGCCAGTGACATCCGCCTCGGGGCGACCAAGCGGACGGATCTTCTGCTCTTCGATGGCCTGGCGGTAGAACTTGTCGAGGCCGTCGCTCACCGCATGGTTGAGTACCTCGTCGCGGCCGACTCGCTGGTCGATGATGGGCGGCGGAACCTTGCCCTTGCGAAAGCCCGGGATGTTGACCGACTCCGCGATGTGGGTATACGCGTGATCAATGCTGGGCTTGAGCTCGTCGGGAGTGACTGAAATGCTCAGCTTCACTCGTGTCGGGCTCAACTTCTCGACCGTGGTCTTCACGTTGGTTCTCCTGCTTGCTCTCTAGGGCGTGCAATGTGTGGGTTGTGCGGTTTCTGTCGGGATGACAGGAGTCGAACCTGCGACATCTCGGCCCCAAACCGAGCACTCTACCAAGCTGAGCTACATCCCGATGGGCCCGTCTGGCCCGATGACCCGGCGACGCAACGCTGCTAAGCGCCGGAAAATAGGCCTCGGCAAGCCTATCGCACCGTTTCTTCGCGCTGGTTCTCGCATCCCCCCTCATGTAATAAGGTTAAAACCGCGCAATCGGCCTAGGCCGGAAGCCACTGGGGATGTAGCTCAATGGTAGAGCCTCAGTTTTCCAAACTGATGGCGCGGGTTCGATTCCCGTCATCCCCTCCCCATGATCACCCGGATGCATGCAGACGAGGTCCCTGTAGACGAGCAACTCGTCCGCCGTCTGGTACGGGACCAGTTTCCGAACTGGGCCAGCCTGCCAGTGTCGCTCGCCGCGACGGGAACCGTCAACGCAATGTACCGGCTCGGCGATTCGATGGTGGTGCGACTGCCATTCGTGCCGGACTCGACCGGAATCGGCTTCGAGGCCGAGTGGCTGCCGAAAATCGCGCGGGAACTGGATGTCGCGATCCCGTCCGTGCTCGGAATCGGCGAGCCGACATCCGCGTATCCCCTGCCCTGGCTGGTACTCAATTGGCTTGAGGGCGACATGGTGGTGCCCGGTGAGCTCGAGAATGCCGACGAGCTGGCATTCGATCTCGCCGTCTTCATCACCGACATGCGGCGTCTCGAGCCCATCGGCGCTCCCGCCGGATACCGTTGCGGTCCCCTCCATCCGCTCGACAGCGAGGTCAGGAAATGTCTGTCTCAGGTCGGCGATCTCGTCCGTGTCCCCGAGCTTCTCCTGCTCTGGCAACGTGCCTTGGACGCCCCATCGTGGGCTGGCGCTCCCGTATGGGCTCATTGTGATCTGCTCTCCGGCAACGTGCTGACGTTGGAAGGACGGCTCAGCGGCATCCTCGACTTCGCGGCCGCGGGAGTCGGTGATCCGGCCTGCGATCTCATGGCGGGCTGGAGCATGCTCCCGGCAGCTTCTCGAGAAATCTTTCGCGAACTACTGGGCATTGATGACCACGAATGGGATCGCGGCCGAGGATGGGCACTGTCCCAGGCCGCGATTGCCCTGCCGTACTACCGGAACACGTTCCCTGCAATGGCGGCGACATCACTACACATACTGGGTGAGCTCGGAGGCTGAGGCCGGGCCTTTTGCTGCCGGGCTGGTGGCGCGATGGCTACGCTCGATCTCGATCTGCACGTGGTTTGGTCTGCTCGGTTCGGTCAGGGTGCCGCGGCGATGCGGGTTGCTGGTTCGGTGATGTATCGGTGTCTGGTGGGGGAGGTCCATTCGAGGTCGCCGTCGCCGAGGTGTTCGACCGTCCACCGGGTGTGGTGTTTCTGGTCGTGGTGTTTCGGGCAGAGGTGGGCAAGATTGTCGTGGTTCGAGGGCCCGTGATACTGCCAATCTTTCGTATGGTCCAGGTCGCAACGCCGGGCCGGGGCACCACATCCGGGCGCCCGGCAGGTTTCGTCCCGCATCCGTAGCCAGGCCCGCAGGTCCGGTGGGATCGTGTACCGATCACGGCCGAGGGACAGCACCGCGCCGGTCTCGGGGTGGGTGAGAATTCTCACGAAACCGGGGGCATCGGCGGCAAGGTTCCGGGCGGTATCGAGGTCGATCGGACCGTAACCCTCCAGGACCGCCGGCTCCGTGCCGTGGCCGAGGAGGGTGAGCACTGGCACGGTGATCAGCACACGAGCACGGATGCCCCGCCCAAGACCCCGCCGGGAGGAGTGCGCGGCACCGGCTGCAGTACCGGAGTTAGCATCCGACGCGGCATCCGACGCGGCATCCGACGCAGCATCGGGTGCAGCATCGGGTCCAGTATCGGTTTGGCCGTCGATGAGCAGGTCGCAGAAGACATCGGCCCGCAACTGGGTGAGGGTGCGCCCCTCGTCCGGGCCTTGGAGGTCGGCTGCGATATCTGTCATGCGGGTGTAGATGGCGTGGGCGTTGACCGCGGGAAGGTACGCGGTGAGCCAGGCCATGCCATCCCGGGTCGGATCCAACCTCAGCTCACGCTTGTCCCGGCAGTTGCTGTGCCGCACCTCGATGGACTCCGGATGGGTGCGCTCCCGCACCATGCGAGCCCGGTATTCGAACCGGCTCACGGTGAGTTTCAGAGCGAACGGGAGCGCGGACTCCTCGAAGGCCCGGCGGGACTCGGCGGGAAGGGAGTTGGCGTGGTCGATCATCACTTGCGCGTGGCGGTAACTGATCTGTCCCTCGGTGAGGGCCGTCATGGTCGCGGGTAACTCCCGCAGCAGCGACCGGCTCTCTTCGATGAGAGTCTCGGTGCTGCGCTCCGGCAGGCGCAGAGCCGCAGCAAGCTCGCTCACCAAAGACCGCCGGGCCACATGGGAGGCAGACCACCGGCGAACCAGGGACGTGTCCGCAGCCATCAGGGAGGCGGTGGCCTCACTCCAACTGCGTGCCTGGTCGATCAGCGCGGCCCGCGTGGCTGCGGCCCGCGCGATCACCCGATCGGCCTCGACCACATCGTCGATCAACTCGCCCATCGTGTCGAGAAAACTGGCCGCTAGAGCAGCAGGGAGTGCAACAGACGCTGGGAGTGCAACAGCAGCTGGGAGTGCAACAGAAGCTGGGAGCACCGAGGACGCGTTCAGCAGCAGGGAACCCGGCCCGCGATCCAGCCCGGAGACGGTCGTCGCGGTGGTTTCCATAACCGAATCCCACACCACACCACCGACATTCCGCGCCGATTCAGCCGGGAACCAGAGAACACGTGAGCAGGATTGCTCATACGAAACTGGGAAGGAGAAGAACGGGCAAGGGACGGCGAATCCCGATACCCTCGCGCGGCGACCCACCCGGTCCGAACCGGCTCGATATCGTCCCGTGCGGCACCCGTTGCCCGACCTCGCACGCGAAATAATCGAGATGTTCACGGTCGGCGACGGCATCATAGATCTCCCCACCGGGGCCCTCCAGAGACCGCCAAGAATTTCCAGCTGCTGCGCAAGTCGATCGAAACGTTGGTGGTTACCGGGCAATTCGATGCCGGTGGCCGCATGCTCGCGTTCCCACCATCCAGCACCCAGGCCAAGTTCCACACGTCCGCCGCTCATCGGATCGTCGATGTCTCCCGCGCCAGCCCAATCCCACCGAAGAACCGCCGCCAGACGGGTGGTGATGCGCGAGCATTCGGCGGAAATACTCGACCAGGGTGACGTCGAAACCCTGCATTCGAACTTCTGCCCCTTCAAAAATGGGCGGTTCGAGAGTTTCATCAAGATAACGCAGGCGGGAAAGGACCGTAGCTGCACGAAGCGGGAGGTCGGCGGGAATGAGCGTAAACAATGGGCCGGATGACGCGCATCGACGTCCCTCCGGTGTATCCGATGAGACCGTCGAAGCCCTGGGGAAGTTGTCAGAGGCGTTTGAAGTCGTCGAACACGCTCGAGGGCTCTTGTACGGCTTCCATCGGCTGACGGGAAGAGCGGACCTGGCACTGGGAGAAGCTGCCCGGCTGATGAGAGTGGCGGGGCACCACACCATCGCCGACGAACTCGAACAGAAAATCGTCGGGCGGAATGTCATCGACGGACGATGGACCTTCCAAATCGTTGAGGATTACGACGAAAACTATTACGCCCCCCTCAGAGATGCCGAAAACGATGCCCGACAGGACCTCGTGGGCGGGAGGCGCCACCTTTATGAGGCCGAGATGAAGGAAGACCGCCGCACACACGGTGCGCCTCACCACGAAGCACAACCGCCGGAGTTGTGGACGGAGTAGTGCCAAGCGGCTTGGGCGAACGTGAGCCCACCACCCGCACACCCCCATTCGACAGCACCGCAGGCGCTCAGTATCACGCCAGTGAAGAAACGCCGACAATACGCCCATTTACGAGCACCTGCCGATGTCACAATCGTGAAACTCGAGCTGCCGGACTGTGAGTAACAATTGCGGAAAACGAGGCTATGAGCGGGCAGTCGTGTTGGGCAAACAATGCTCGCTTGACTGATTAGACTCTGGGCACCCGTATGGCTTCACGAAGTTAAAGGACACAACGACGTGCACGATTCTTCGACCCTTCACTCGATACTCATCCGAGGCGGAGCAATCTGGAGCGGCATCGACGGAGACTGTGACCACAGCGCGGTCGCGATCGTTGACGGGGTGATCACAGCCTTCGATCACGATGCTCTCGAGTGGGCGACCACCACCAGCCCAGAGGTCGTCGATCTCGCCGGCGGTTTTCTGATGCCCGCCTTCGGCGAGGGCCACGCGCATCCGCTATTTGGTGCTTTGGAATCGGACGGTCCCCAGGTTCGGCGCTGCACCACCGTCGCCGAAATCGTGGCTGAGGTGGGACGCTGGGCGGCGGAACATCCCGACGTTGAATGGATCATCGGGGCTTCCTACGACAGCAGCCTCGCCCCCGACGGCCTTTTCGATGCGCGGTGGCTCGACGAGGCTGTCGCCGATCGTCCGGTGATGCTGCGGTCGTGGGATTACCACACCGTCTGGTGCAATTCGCGTGCGCTGCACCTCGCCGGGGTCACCGCGTCATCCCCCGAACCCGAGCTTGGCGAGATTCCGCGCCGTGCGGATGGTGAACCTCTCGGCACCATGCGCGAGTGGGGAGCCGTCGATCTCATCGCTGCGGTGGTGCCGCAGCTTCCGCTCGATGCCCGCGTTGTCGCGCTTCATCGTGCGACCACGTACTACGCCAGTCTCGGGTTCACCTGGATTCAGGATGCCTGGGTCGAACCGGACGACATCGATGTCTATGTCGCTGCGGCGGCGGGCGGTCTGCTCTCAACCCGCTGCAACCTGGCACTGCGCGCGGACCCATTGCGCTGGCCACAGCAACTCCCGGAGCTGCTCGCCGCGCGCGAGCGCATCGTGCGGCTGAAACATCCACTGCTCACCGCAGACACCATCAAGTTCTTCGCCGACGGTGTAGTCGAGAATGCCACAGCAGATCTGCTCGAGCCGTACCACAGCGACCCTCACCATCACGGGATGGCTGTCTGGCAGCCTGCTGCGCTCTCTGCCGCGGTCCAGGCAGTGGATGCCGCCGGCTTCCAGGTGCACATTCACACGATCGGAGACGCGGCCGTGCGATCGGCGCTCAACGCGATCGACAACGCACGGGCACGCAACGGCGAGCGGGACCGCAGACCGGTGCTCACGCATGTGCAACTCGTAGACCCGGCAGACATCCCCCGGTTTGCCGAGCTCGGAGTCATCGTCAACGCTCAACCGCTCTGGGCCCAACTCGACGACCTCATGACCGTATTGACGGTTCCCCGGCTTGGCGATGAGCGCTCAGACCGCCAGTACCCGCTCGCGACCCTCCGCGACACCGGAGCAACGCTGTCGTTCGGCTCGGACTGGCCGTGTTCTTCGCCGCGACCCTTTGAGGGCATCCGCGTTGCGACAACGCGCCAGACCATCGAGGATCTGCCGGTCGACGGATGGACCCCGGCGGAGAAGCTCACCCTGACCCAGGCGCTCTCGGCCTACACCGCCGGCGTCGCTGCCCAGGCATTTGCCGATCTCGCCGAGCGGCCCTGGGGAACTCTCCGCGTGGGGCATAGCGCCGATCTCGCGTTTCTCGATCGAGACCCGCGAGCGGCGGCATCCGCTGTTGCGCTCACCGAAATCGCGGTGGTACGCACCTGGCTGGCCGGCCGCGAGACGTTCGCGACCCCCTGACTTTTCCCTGTCATCGATACCCATACCCAGCAAGGAAACAATGATGTCCAGTCCTTTATCCGGAACCGCCAATGTGCCGCCTGCACGCTCGAGTGACCATGTTCACAGCGCGCAGGGAACCACCCTCCGACGGGTGCTCGGGCTTCCGTCCCTCGTCTTTTTCGGGCTCGTCTACATGGTTCCACTGACCGTTTTCACCACCTACGGCGTGGTTTCGGCCAATACTGGTGGCCGAACCTCGCTGGCCTACATTGTCACCCTCGCGGCGATGATCTTCACCGCGCTCTCCTATGCCGCGATGGTGAAGGTGTACCCCGTTGCCGGTTCCGCCTATGCCTACGCGAGCAAGAGCTTCGGCCCGAGCATTGGATTCCTCGCCGGCTTGGCTCTCCTGCTCGACTACGTCCTGTTGCCACTGGTGAACTATCTCGTTATCGGGATCTACCTGAACATCCTGTTCCCGGTCGTGCCAGCCTGGGTCTTCGTGGTGGCTTGCATTCTGCTGGTGACGGTGCTGAACATCGTCGGAATCGCCTCGGTGGCCAGAGCAAGCAACATCATCGTGCTGGTTCAATTCATCTTCATCGCCGTGTTCGTCGCGATCGCCGTTGCCTTCATCTTCTCCGGGAGCCACAGCATCGACCTGGCCGCCCCGTTCGTGGGTGACGGAGGGAAGAACGTCACGTTCCCCGCGCTGATGACCGGCGCCGCGGTGCTCTGCCTCTCCTTTCTTGGGTTTGATGCCATTTCCACCCTGGCCGAAGAGGCCAAAAACCCGAAGCGAGACATTCCGCGGGCGATTATCATCGCTACGGTCGGGGCCGGCCTGCTGTTTTTGGTGCTTGCCTTCATCAGCCAACTCGTGTTCCCCGGTACGGCATTCAAGGACCCGGTATCCGCCGCGAGTGAGGTCATGGCCAAGGCTGGCGGCGATTTCCTCAATATCTTCTTCATTGCCGCCTATGTCGCCGGTGCGACCGGGTCGGCAATCGCCTCCCAGGCATCCGTTTCGCGAATCATGTACAGCATGGGGCGAGACGGCATTCTACCCAGGCGCATCTTCGGCACGCTCTCGGCTCGGTTCAAGACGCCGGTGATTTCGATTCTGGTGATCTCGGTAATCTCGATTATTGGGGTGAATGCCAACGTCGACCTGCTGTTCTCGGTGGTGAGCTTTGGCGCTCTTGCCGCATTCTCGGTGGTCAACCTGTCGGTCATCAAGCGCTACCTCTGGGATGAGAAGCGCCGCAGTGGCCGGGACGTGTTGCTCTACGGCGTGCTTCCCGGGGTGGGTTTCCTCCTGACTATCTGGATCTGGACCAGCCTCACGGCGAGTGCCTTCACGATTGGGCTGATCTGGCTTGGCGCCGGGTTCGTCTATCTCCTCTTCATGACGAAGGGCTTCCGGAAGAAGGCGCCAGAGGTCGAGTTCTCGGACTCGCTGTAACGAGCGGCTTCGCCCCGGACGAAATGCTGGCACGGGAGATTCCCCGGGCAGCAATTTGTCGTTATGGCCTGTTCGCTCCGAATCCGGTCAGTACTTGCGCGGGCGTTGACCTCGCCGGGGAACGATTACCTTTGAACCATGACGCCTCCTGACACCACCATGCCAAGCGAGGCAGACGCTGCCCCCGCCACCCTGACTTTTTCCGAACTCGGACTCACCGACGCTGTACTCAAGGCGCTCAAGGATGTCGGTTACGAGACCCCCTCGGCCATCCAGGCCGCGACCATCCCTCCTCTGCTGACCGGTCGGGATGTCGTGGGCCTCGCCCAGACCGGTACCGGGAAGACCGCCGCGTTCGCGCTCCCGATTCTCTCGCGCCTGGATCTGGCCCAGAAGAACCCGCAGGCGCTCGTGCTCGCGCCGACGAGGGAGCTCGCACTACAGGTCTGTGAGGCGTTCGAGCAATATGCCTCCGGTATGCGCGGGGTGCACGTGCTTCCCGTTTACGGCGGCCAGGCCTACGGCGTGCAGCTCTCTGCGCTGCGACGCGGCGTCCACATCGTCGTCGGCACCCCCGGGCGCATCATGGACCACCTCGCCAAGGGCACTCTCGACCTGTCCGAGCTCAAGTATTTGGTGCTCGACGAGGCAGACGAGATGCTCAAGATGGGCTTCGCCGAGGATGTCGAGACAATTCTCGCTGACACCCCGGACGACAAGCAGGTCGCATTGTTCTCGGCAACGATGCCTCCACAGATCCGACGCATCTCAAAAAAGTATCTTCATGATCCGGCCGAGATCACGGTGGAGAACAAGACCACGACCTCGGCGAACACAACGCAGCGCTACCTGATGGTGTCCTATCCGCAGAAGGTCGATGCCCTCACCCGCATCCTCGAAGTCGAGAACTTCGAAGGCATGATCGTGTTCGTGCGCACCAAGAACGAGACGGAGACCCTCGCCGAAAAACTGCGAGCTCGCGGGTACTCCGCTGCCGCGATCAGCGGCGACGTCGCCCAAGCCCAGCGCGAACGCACCGTGAACCAACTGAAGTCGGGCAAGCTCGACATCCTGGTGGCAACGGATGTCGCGGCCCGCGGCCTCGACGTCGAGCGCATCAGCCACGTAATCAACTACGACATCCCCATCGACACCGAGTCATATGTGCATCGCATCGGCCGCACCGGACGGGCAGGCCGCAGCGGTGCCGCGATCAGCTTCGTCACGCCCCGCGAGCGTCGCCTCCTTGACGCGATCGAACGGGCGACCCGCCAGCCGCTGACCCAGATGCAGCTTCCGAGCGTCGAAGACGTCAACGTCACTCGGCTGGCTCGCTTTGACGACGCGATCACCGAGGCACTCGGACAGGGTGACCGCGTTGCGGGTTTCCGCGACATCATCAGCCACTACATCGAGCACCACGATGTGCCAGAAGTGGATGTCGCGGCCGCGCTCGCGATTGTTGCCCAGGGCGAGACACCCCTGTTGCTCTCCCCCGAGCGACAGCGTCACGACCGTGCCGAACGTGCCGACTGGGGCGACCGCCCCGAACGCACCGACCGACCGGAACGAGCCGACCGCACCGAACGGCGTGCACGCCCCAACGCGGGCCCGATGTCGACCTATCGCATCGAGGTCGGCAAGCGCCACAAAGTGGAGCCCCGCCAGATCGTGGGCGCGATCGCGAATGAGGGGGGCTTGAGCCGCGAAGACTTCGGGCATATCAAAATCCTGCCCGACTTCTCGCTTGTCGACCTGCCGGCGAACCTGCCGGGTAACGTGCTTGAGAAACTGAAGGGCACTCGCATCAGTGGCAAGCTCATCGAGATCCGGCCGGATCGCGGCGGGGCACGAAAAGACGGAGCCCGAACGGAGGGTGCCCGAATTGACCACGGCGCCGATCGACCGCCGCGCAAGTCTTACCGGGACTAACACCTCGCCCCGCACCGAGCCGCCCACCCGTACCATTGGTGCGCACCGGTGAGGATGAACCGTTGATTGCTTCGCTGCGTCACGATACGTGACCTTCCCGTTCCGCTGAACCGTGTGGACGACAGCGAAGCCACTCTGCTGTCTGTCGAAAAAGTCACTGTCAGGCAATCAACCCGACTGGTTGCTGGATCGCCTGGACGATAGCTGGTCAGCGGCATGAAAGGATTCGCCTGGTTATCATCCAAGCGCCAGACAGGCCCACCCTGACTACTCTTCGTCACGCTCGTTCTGGGCGTCACGGTTTTGGCGAGGCGGGCGGCCCCCTACGGTATTGGGTCGCCAGGTTTCGGGGCTGATTGATCAGCACGACGCGCTCCACGCCGTCGAGTTGCACGGCCTACAAGCTCGACAATCGTCCCTATGACGATGACCGTCGCGATGGCCACGACGACCGCGATCAGGGGATTGCTCCGAAAGAGCGATCCGGCAAAAACTGCCACTATCACGTGATAGCTCGTGTAGGCCGCTGAGGCGAGGAGGGCGATCGGCAAATACCGAACGAACGGGAGCCGTGAGGAGCCAGCCGTCATCGTCACCGCAACGCGAGCCACCGGTACGAACTTCGCGGAGACGAGAAAGAGAACTGGCCTGCGCAGGAGCCCCCGTTCGGCCCACCGAAACATCGCGACGAGTCGCGGCCGCCTCATCCATGCCCACCGCATCGTACCGAGTCGCTTTCCGTTCGCGTAAGCGACAGCGTCTCCGGCGGTGCTCGCAATAATCGCGACCGCCAGCACCAGCCACACAGGGGGTCCGTGGCCCGCAGCGGACAGGGATGCCAGTGTGACCACCGCGGTCTCCCCGGGGACGAAAGGGAAAAAGCCATCAACAATGAGAAGAGCAGCGAGAAGTACATAGGCCAAGGGGGATGCGGCAATTCCGATGAGCACATCGACCAGATTCATTGAGACACCCACGAACCCTAGAGCTGAGCGGCAGGACGGCCAGGATCAGCCGGGGAGAGGAGGCCGCCGATCACGGGGAAGCCTGAAAGACGCCCGAATCTCAGCGCCGGGAGGAAAGACGCGCGGCGCACAGCAAAGAAGCCGGTCATCGGATCAGACCACGAACCCAACTTGAGCGGGAACGTAGCCCACGCGAGCACCTCCGCTCCCAACGATGCAATCGCGCCGGCCGACCCATCGAGGCCAGCCGATGAACCACCTTGAGCGTGTCGGGAGGCGATAACAACATCTGCCCCGGTGGACTTGCCCGCAGTCACGAGGACGGGCATCATCTCCGGCGGATGTTGCAGGTCCCGATCCATCACGATGACCCCATCCTCCGTACCTTTCCGAATCCCCGCAACGACCGCTCCGAATAGTTCACCAGCGGGCTTCTTCCGGTGGACCGGGTACACATCCGCGCGGGAGTCGACCTGAGCGATTGCCCGAGCGATCGCCCGTGGGGTGTCATCCGTCGAGTCATCAACACAGACGATGTCGTCTCGAACCGGGTCTCCGCTGCAACTATTCGCGTGACGAGTTCCGGGATATTCGCTGCCCCAGTGGATGTGGGCACAATCATGGAAATGTCCATCTCGAACCTTCCCTTCGAAAACCGGCGCGTCGCCTCCCCCAGTTTATGACGCGGGATGGCCTCTCAGACGGGACCGAAAAAGGCAGGCTGGACTGCCAGAACCGTCACGCAGTGCGCACCAGGGAGAAAGCGTGACGACGAGAAAACCGACCTGAGAGTTGATGACCTTCTCGAGGGTGGTGTGCACAGTGGGTATCGGTCTGAACTCCCCGTGGAAATTTCGGTGCAGAGTGCGCCGTGGTGAACCGCAATAATTCGTGAAATTCGCCTCGGGACCGGTCAGAAAGAGCAGCAACAGGCGAGCGCAATACAGGAGGCTCCGGTTGACGCTCAGGAAATCGGAAGAGGTCTCGCCCATGGTGGGCGACCCAATTCACGGCGCTGCATCGCCGGCGCTCTGCGTCTATTGGTGGTGATGGCCCCAATAGCTCGGCCGATGACGAAGGTGTCGCCCCGCTGTAACCGGAGCAGTGCTCACCGGTCCGGTTACCCAGCGCGGGAATCGCGATCACCCCGACGAACAGCACGCCAGAGGCGAGGCAGCCGAGGTGCAGTGTCCGGCCTGTCAGATCCCCGGCCGCGTTTCCGAGGGCACAGAGCGGGTTACCGCAAATGGGAGAACCACGGCGATGGTGACGACGACGACGACACCAACGCGAACAGCGACGGCAGGTTCGATCGAACGGACCACAAAGTCCGAGGCGGGCTCACCCATTCCCGTCGTCAGCGCCTTGACGATCCAGAACATGGCCGTGACCTGTGGCACCTTCACTGCAGAAACCGGCGCGAAACTTCGCAATCACACTAGCGGGGGGCTTGTCTTCACGCCGCGAAGCATGTCGTTCAAGAACTAAGAAAGACCTGAGAATCGAACGGCTTCGACGTTTATCGAAATTCCGCTTGCGCAGACTTGGAGCACCATGATTCCTCTTCACATCCCCGCGGGGCTCCTCGATCCTCAGTCTCTCATCTCGGGTGCCGGCGCCTGGGGCCTGGTGATCGTGTGCGCTGCGGTGTTCGCCGAAACTGGCTTACTCGTGGGGTTCTTTCTTCCCGGCGACACCCTCTTATTCTTCACCGGCGTGCTCACCCTTGGCGGCACCATCCGGCAACCGCTCTGGCTGGTCATCCTCCTCGTAGGCATTTCTGCGGCGCTTGGCGACCAACTCGGCTACACGATCGGGCGAAGGTCGGGGCCCGCTGTCTTCGAGCGCCGCGAGTCCGGGCTATTCAGCCGAAAGAGCGTTAGTCGCACGCAGGGTTTCTTCAATCGATTCGGACCGGTCGCGGTAACGATCGCCCGATTCGTACCTGTCGTGCGCACAATCGCTCCTGTCGCTGCCGGTGTCGGACGCATGCCACGTCGGCTTTTCACCGTATTTAACCTCGCAGGAGCCGCACTCTGGTCCGGATTGATAATCCTTCTCGGATTCGGGCTTGCTCATGTGCCGGGAGTGACCGACTTTGTCTCGCAGTACATCGACATCGTCTTGATCGTAATTGTGGTCGTTTCCGTCGTGCCGATCGTCGTGCGAGAGATCATCGTGCGCAAACGGGCTGTGCCATCGCACGATGCCGAATGACCAACCGGTTTAGGGTCGCTTCGCAGTCGGCCGCCACTGTCAGATCGACCGCTTATCTCGCACACGCTGCGTGCCGGTGACCGCGTAGAACTCGACCACAGCGGCTCGGTTGTAGGCAACCCCGTCCAGGAACGAGGGCCGCACCTCTTCCCGAAGGAATGCACGCATCCCTTCCGCGAGCCCCTTATCGCTCTGCGGCACAATCCGAATCGCCGAATCGGGGAGCGCATCGTGAACGGAGTCGAACTCTACCGAAACGATGGGCATACCGGCGAGCGCGGCTTCGAGGAGCACCATCGGTTGACCCTCGTAGTTACTGGAGAGCACAAAACAGTCGGACGCTGCGAGCACAGGGAAGGGATTCGGGAAGGGACCAACGACGAACGCGACGAGTGACAGGCCAAGTGTGTCGATCAACGCCTGAAGTTCGCCGCGAAGAGGGCCATGGCCGATGATCATCAATCGGACCACAGGGTGTTCTCGATAGACCTCGGCGAAGGCGCGGATGAGTCGAGCCTGGTTTTTCTCCGGAGAGAACCGTCCGACAGTTGTGAACCACACCGAGTCCACCCGCTGCAGTTCGTCGATCCAGCGGCGGTCATCCTGCTCCGGTGTCTCGTCTTCGTTGTGATAGTTCACGACCGACGATAACGGGCTCGCGAGTCCGTTTCGCACATGCGATTCGTCCACAAGGTTGCGGGCGAAGACGAAACATTCCTGGCGGAGTCCGTATGGCGGGCCGAGCGCTTCACGGTTGATCCGGGCGAGGCTCGCCGACACGGAAACCAACGAATCGAAATCCCGATACAGGCTGAATACCGCGGGAAGGGAGCGCTTCATCCGGCGGCGACTTCCGACGAACCGGCTCTTCTCCAGTGCCAGGTCATTGTGCAGCCAAATGGAGCGAAACCCGCCAGGGGAATGAAGAAGAAGCGATGCCCAGAAAGCGGTGTATCCACTGAATTCAACGACTGACTCGAATTTCGAGTCGCCGAAACAGCGCGCCCACTCGCTGCGCCACATCCGTTGCTCGTTCATCGTCTCTGGCCGTCTCCGGAGCGCGGGGTAACGCTCTTGAAGTCGACGAAACACATGCGTGAATTTGCTGCCATTCATACCACCGACCCGAAGAAACTGTCGCACCTCGACTGGTATCCGCTGTTGGTTTGACAGTTGCTGGGCGCGACGAGGACGGTTGAAAACGACGGAGACGTCATAGAAGCTGTGATCGATCGCGCCGAGCAGGTTGAGCGCTGAGTTCGTGATGCCATTGGAGCGCATTCCGCCCAAGCTCAGCAGCATCGAGGTTCGGAAATCCTCCGCAAGGGACTTCGTTCGAGCGTTCAGGGTGAGACCGCGGAAGACGAGGTCGACGATCCGGCGTGCGGCGACACCATCGTCATACGGCGCGAAGCGCTCCTTCCAGGCCGAGGCCACGGCGCGATAGCTCTCGTCGCCGTCGGCAGAGCTCAGCGAGCGGATCGCATCGCCCGCCTCGGAAACTGTGTGAGCGACCGGCCCGGGGAGCTCGTCGAGGGGAAAATACAGGCCCCGGGATGCGGAGTAGTCCATGTCATCCGGAGTGAAGAAGACCAGGGGTCGGTCGAGTGGCAGAAAGTCGAAGAAGATCGACGAATAGTCGGTCACCAGGATGTCGGTGAGACCGAGCATCACATTGGTCGGCATATCGTTCGAGACTAAAATCTTGCTCAACTCGGGTCGGTCAGCCGCGAATCGGTGCACAACCTGATGCGTTTTGAGCAGTACACGGTAACCCTCACCGACTTCTTTCTGGAGCGCCTGTGCCTGCGCGAAGAGATCACCGGCATCGTCCGCGGGGGAGCTGAAATCAGTGCCCTTCCAGGTGGGCGCGAACAGGATGACGGTGCGGTTGCCGAGGTCGATTCCGTCGTCCGCCAGTCGCGACCGCGCCTCAGCCGCCTCCCGCTCGTTGAGAAACTGCCGGTCGACCCGGGGGTACCCCTCTTCGATCACCAGTCCGCGAAACACACCGCGCAGTTTGTACGCCTTCTCGTACATTTGCTCTGTCATGAAGGAGTTCTGGGAGAGCAGAAAGTCTGCGGCGACGAAGTTGCGCAGTGTGTTCGCGGAGTCGAGGGCTCCGTTCGGCATGTCGTAGCCCATTCGCTTCAGCGGAGTGCCGTGCCAGGTATTGAGGTAGATCTGGCCGGACCGCTTGCTGAACTCGGCCGGAAATGTCGCATTGTTAACCAGGTATTTGCTGGTCGCCAGGGCGCGAAAGTATGCAAGGGATCGTCGCCTCACAAAGCGCACTCGAGGATTTTCGGCGAACTCCTGCTGCACCTCCGTATGCTCGGACAGACTGTTCAGCGCCCAGATGTGGCGCAACTCAGCCAGGTCAGACGATCGAAGAACTTCGCGGAAGATTGCCTCGGGGTTACACAACACGCCATTACCGGCGAAGGATTCGTAGAGTACTGTGCGCCGGCGAAGTTTTCCCCGACGGGCGAAGGCCTGGAGTTCGGCGCGGCCAGCGACTCCGACTTGCCTGAACAGCTTCACCACACGACGGAACACTCGTTTCATCGCGTTTTCTCCCTCACACCAGCCATACAAACGATTATCTCAGGGTGATTCGCAACCCTCGAACGCTTCTAAGCTTTAACCAGGACCATCCCCGACACGGCAGGCATCCGCCTTGGAGGTATCTGGGAAAGCGCCTCTACCGGTGGGCAAGGGGTGATTATTTAGTCGAGGGAGGCCGACCATGTCGAGGCTACTTGCTGGAAGTATCGGCGGCCTGTTCATCGCTGTGGCCCGCGTGAGGGGCGTCGTTGCGGAGTAACCGGGCGGGGGCGCAGACTCCCCCGAAAGTGACAGTGAATCACGACGAAAGCGACCCCGTGTCTGGGCAGCCTGCGCTCAACGCCCGCGGACCGTACGCAGTCGTCGGATTTGCGTGCCGACACCTTTCCGTCTCGTCTCTGGTGACGCTACTCCTCGGCGTATTGGCCACCGCGGTCTCCGCGGCCGGATCGTGGATTCCGTCGCTGTGGGGCGACGAAGCGGCAAGCGTGCTTTCGGCACAGCGATCACTTCCCTCACTCTTTCGGATGCTTGGCAGTGTGGACGCGGTGCACGGCACCTATTACCTGTTCCTGCATTTCTGGGTGCAGGCTTTCGGGGCATCCCCGTTTTCCGTACGGTTTCCGAGTGCGATCGCCGTCGGGGTCGCGGTGGCGGGGATCGTCGTGCTCGGCTCCCGTCTCGCAGGAAACCGCGTGGGCGTCATCTCGGGAATCGTGGCCGTGTTCCTGCCCCGAATCACTGACATGGGAGAAGAGGCTCGCGGTTACGCGATGTGCACGGCCGGCGTCGTCTGGCTCACCGTCCTTTTGGTGCAGATCGTCAGTCTCGAGCGGCCGAAAAGACGGCTGTGGCTTGTCTACTGCATCGGGCTTGCCGCCTGCGGTTATCTCTTCCTGTTCAGCCTGCTGATCGTGGTCGCGCATGCGGTGATCGTGCTCGGCACCCGGCAGCGAGCCGTCCTGAGGTCATGGGTACGAGCCACCCTCGGAAGCGTTGTGCTTGCCGGTGCGGTGATCGGATTCGGTATTCACGAAGGTGGCCAGATCGCGTTTTTGGCGACCCGCGACAATACGAACATCCACACTCTCCTGGTGACCCAGTGGTTTGGTAACGACCTGATGGCCCTTGTCGCCTGGACTCTCATCATCACGGCGATCGCCGTCTGGGCAATCGGCGTCTATCGCACGCACCGAGACCCTGGCGAGCCCAGCGCACTCCGAGATTCCCGCGCCAGGAGGCCGGCCCTGGTACCGCTGGCCGCGACCTGGCTCCTCGGCCCTCCCGCCATCCTTCTCGCGGTCAACTCCGTGCACGCGGTCTATTCCTCCCGCTACCTGTCGTTTGCCGCCCCGGCCGCGGCGCTCCTGATCGGATGGCTCCTTGCCCGGGTCCGTCCGCAGATCGTGGCGATCCCCCTGCTCGCGCTTGTCGTGGCATCCTCGTCGATCAGCTATCTGGCCCAGCGCACACCCTTTGCCAAGAACAACAGCGATTGGTCGCAGATCGCTGACACCATCAAGGCCAACTCCGAACCCGGCGAGGGAATCCTGTTCGACGAGGGCACTCGACCGTCCCGCGCCCCTCGACTGGCCTTGCGCACCTATCCGTCTGCCTTCACCGGGCTGATGGATGTCGCCCTGAAGGCTCCGTGGTACGACACGACCAACTGGCATGACTCCGTCTATCCCTCGCCCGCCATCGCGGCGCGAATCGGCTCGATGAAGACGCTGTGGTTGGTCGAGTATCGACTGCCTGGTACTCAGGCCGGTACCTATGACCGATCCATCCTGTCGTCGTTGGGGTTCGTCATCGTTGCCGAGTACCCCCAGCACAGCAGTGTGGTGCTCAAGCTCACGCGTCGGTGACCGCCCCGACCGCCCGATAGAACTCGCTGAGCGAGACTTCGTCGCGTGCGGCCCAGTCGAGTGAGGATGCACCGAGCTCGCCTTCGAGAAACTCGACCATACCGTCAGCGACGGCTCGATCATCCGCCGCGACTTCGAGCACGCCGCTCGACGGCTTTCGGCCGTCGTCTCCGCCGGCAACGGTGACAATCGGAAGCCCGAGAACGCGAGCCTCCAGGACCACCCGGGGATCTCGGGTGTACCCGGTGAAGACGAAACAGTGCGAATGCCGGAGAAGCGAGAAGGGATTTGCGCGATAGCCGGCGAGCCAGACGGCCCCGGAGAGCCCGAGAGCGACGACCTCCGACGCCAGGCTCGGGGCCAACGGACCATTGCCGATCACCAGGAGTCGCGACTCCGGGGCGACAGCGTGAACCAGGGCGAACGCGCGCAAAAGTCGGGACGGGTCGTTCTCGACCGACAGGCGACCGAGGGAGGCGAAGATCCTGACGTCTCCCGCTGAGCCGGTTTCGGCCAGCCAGGCCGGTGTTGGCGAGTCGGACACCGGCGAGTTCGATGTGGGCGAGAGGTCATCACCGAAGGGGATTGGCAGTGCGGCATCCGCCAAAATCCGCCTGCCTCCGATGAGGGATGCCGCCGAACACACCCGCTGTGAGCTCCCACGCACCGCCGGCGAGTGCGAGACCAGGTGATCGTAGGCGTCATACAGGGGGCGGATCTTCGCGAGCTCGTCTGCGCGGTAGGCCAGGTCACTTCGCAGCCAGATCGAGCGTTCGGAACCGGGGCTCCGCAGCATCAGTGACGCCCAGAACGAGCTGGTGCCAGCAAAGTCCAGTGCGAAGTCGAAGGTGGTCAAGCCGAAGCATCGGTCCCATTCATCCCTCCAGAGTCCCGTCTCGACAGCCGAACGCGCCACCGATCCCTGGCCAGCGAATCGGGTCGAGCGTAGTCGGGCAAGCGACAGTTTCGAACCGTTCATCCCACCGACCCTGGCGAACTGGCGTACCCGCGGACTCAGTAGTCGCTGCTGGTCCCGCGCCGATCGCGCGCGCGTCGGCGGGAAGACGATCGAGACATCAAATCGACTGTGGTCGATGCGGTCGAGGAGGGCGAGCAGTGCGGAAGTCACCGCGTTCGGTCTCATTCCGCCGGCGTGGATGAGCATCGTGCGGCGCCCGTCATGGGCGATCGGCGTGACCGCATAGCCGGCGGTGTTTCCGCGAAACACGATGTCGACGATCCGTTGCGTCGCGTGTCCGTCGTCCCGCGCGACGAACTTCGCCTGCATTGCCCGGTAATTCGCGGCGACGCGGCTATCGACGCCCGCCCGATCGAACTCGTTCACCGCGTCAGCGAGCTTCTCCACCGTTTCGACCACCGGGCCCGGCCATTCGGCCGGCGCAATGTACAGGCCCCGATACCCGGCATAGTCGGCGAGGTCCGGAGTGAGGAAGAAGATGGGGCGGCCCGTGGCGAGGAAGTCGAAGAAGATACTCGAATAGTCGGTGACCAGCACATCGGTGATACCGAGGATGACATTCGAGGGGATCTCATTCGGGATCAGCCGCCCCGCTAGACCGGGAATATTCGAGACGAAGCGATGGACCACCTGGTGCGTCTTCAACAGCACCACGTACTTCGTCGTATCGATCAGGGATTCGAGGAGCTCGATCCGGGCGACCAGTTCGCTGATGTCGTCCTCCGGGAGGGAGAACGAAGTTCCCTTCCACGTGGGCGCGTAAAGAATGACCCGCCTGTCGCCGATTGCGACACTCCCGTTCATCAGTCTCGCGCGGGTAGCAGCGACGCCCGTCTCATCCAGCAACTGGCGGTCGACTCGCGGATAGCCCTCCTCAATGACCAGGCCCCGGTAGATCTGGCCCAACAGGTGGGCCTTCTCATACAGGTGCTCGGTCATGAAGGGGCTCGTCGAAAGCAGGAAGTCCGCCGAGAGAAAGTTGCGGATCACATTGGTGACGCGGGTCGCCGAGGCGTCGATGTCGTATCCCATGCGCTTGAGCGGGGTGCCATGCCAGGTGTTCAAGTACTTCTGGCCCGACCGCTTGCCGAACTCGGGCGGAAACGTGGCGTTGTTGACCAGAAAGCCGGCAATGGCGAGCGCCCGGAAGTAGGCGAAGGATCCGGGTCGCACGAACCGCACTGAGCGCGACCTTGCGAATTCGCGCACGGCGGCCGGATTCTCCCGCTTGCTCGCCAGGACCCAGACGTGGGTGAATCCAGCGAACTCCGGTTCGTCGAGCAGCGCCCGGAAGATCGCCTCCGGATTACAGAGCATGCCATTACCGGCGAAGGACTCGTACAGCACCATCCTGGGGCGAACGGCCCGGCGTCGCCAGAACGCGTAGACCTCCGTCTTCACGGCCTGGAGCACACGTTGAGTCAGGTTGGCACTGCGACGCCGGACGGCGGAGAATCCTGGCACCGCCGACATCCTGATCACCTATTCACTATAAAGATCTGCCGAGCCTCCCGCGCAGCGTAGAAGACGATCAGGTAGCCCGCCAGCGCGTCCGCCCACCACCATCCGAGGTAAGCATCGACCAGCACGGCCACGAGCACCGCGACAGCCAGCATCCCGTCGATGAAAGTCACCCGCGCTTCCATCGCCAGCACCGGATTGCCGAGCCCACGGCCGGTGCGATGTTTTCCCCCCGCCAGCGCGAACATCACCAGAGCCGTGAGGGCCGTCCAGGCGATTGCCCCGACGCCGGGGTGAGCGTGATGCTGGGTGACCAGGGCAACGCTCGACTGCACGAACAGGTAAAGGGCGAGGGCCACAAAAGCCACACCGATCAAGCGGAGAGCACGATGCTGGCGCTCTGCGCCGGACCCCGACAATTCCCAGATCACGACGACGCTCGCTCCGATCTCGATCAGGCTGTCCAGCCCGAATCCGGCGAGTGCGACGGATGACGCGCTCAGGGCAAGCACAGCGAGAACGCCGACCCCCACGACGTTCCAGCCCAGGGTGGCGAACTCCAGGATGAACCCTCGACGGCGAAGGGTGCCGACGCGATCCTCAGAGGCGGACATTGCCCACCCCGAGCACGCCGAACGCTACCAGCCAAACGAAAACCGATGTGCTCGCGAGGCTGAGCAGGATGTGGGCGCGTTCTCCGGCCAGCGCTGACGGTAGCGAATCACTTCGTCGCTGATCTCGACGTCGCTGATCTCGCCAATGACTGACGAAGAATGCGAACGCAAAGGCAAGCATCGTCAGGGTGATGACACGGACGAGAGCGGAGGGTGGTTGCCCGAGCACGAGTGCAGACACCTGGTGGAATGCGATCACTCCCCACGGCACGATGCCGATCGCCGCGCCGAACCAGAGCGGAAGCATCCGCTCGCTCGCCGACCGGACAGCTCGCTCCTGGAGCACACTGAACAGCGTCATTCCGCTGGTGATTGCGTAGCTGAGCACGAGAGCTCCGATATCGCTGATGCCGTTCAACTGGGCGACGAGGAAGAGGGTGATCGACGAGCTGAAGACAAATTCGATCCACCGGGCTGTATGCCGGTTGGAGAACACGCCTGAGGAATAGTGCGGGAAGACGGTCGCTATCACAACGACCAGGCGCGAAACCGCCACCAGCAGGGCGAGCACGGCCACGCCAGCTCCGATGTCGACCGCGAAGAGCACGATGCGCTCCCGGCCGTCGGGCAACCCGAGGGTGATCGGCAGGACCACGCGCGAGCGAGCCGTGGCGAGAATGATCCCGAGCACGACCGCCTGCACGAGAAGCAGCATGCCGGCGAGGCCGGACAGGCGGCGGAGGCCGGCGCCCGTTACATCCTCCCCATCACCGAGGACAGGCGCAATCAACGCCCCGTCATCCGCCATTGATCTGATGGTGCGCATTCGAGCAGCACCGCGCTAGGGGCGGGTTGACAGGCCGTTCGAACATGACGCTATTTTAGTTCGCCTGCGGCGGCCGAAATCCCTACGACTGGATGTTCTTGGTCGCGAATCGGCTGTAGGCGAGGGCGCCGAAGATCACTATGTAGCAGAGCTGCACCACCGCATTCGTACCGAAGGAGGTCCAGTCGAGCGGTTGCCGCAGAAGATCGGCGAACCCTAGCCAGTAGTGGCTGAACAGCCAGGGATGAAGCCAGGCGAGTTGGGGAAGGATGTCGAGAATCTGGGCGACGACGGATACCACGACGGTCGCGGCCATCGCTCCGACCGGCACGTCGGTGAGCGTCGAGATGAACAGGCCGATTGCGGAGAGTCCCAGCAGGGAGAGCGACACGTAGGCGGCGACCAGGAGGGATCGAAGGAGAGCCTCCGGCACGCTGATCACATCGCCCGACAGCAGTGTTACCGGGCCGACCGGGAAGAGAGCCGCGCCGATGAGAAGCCCGGCCACCGTGAGAATCAGAGCCGCAGCGAGGCAGAACGCGGCTGCGCCCGCGTATTTGACCAGCAGCAGTCGCACACGACCGGCTGGCGCGACGAGCAGGTAACGAAGGGTGCCCTGGCCCGCCTCGCCCGCAATGGTGTCCCCGGCCACCACGCCGATGGTGAGCGGCAGAAAGAGGGGGATCGCCACGACCATGCTGGTGAAGCCGACGAACAGCCCGTTTTGGGTCACGCGGGAGAGGAAGGGTGGGCCCTCCCCCGCAGCAAGGGTGCTGGTCGACAGGCGCACCGCGATGGCGAGCAGTATCGGGATCAGCGCGACGGCTGCCAGCATCGCCCAGGTGCGCCTTCGCCGGAAGAGCACGGACAGTTCCGACCACAGCAGATCCCAGCCCGCGGTGCGACGATCTGGGATTACTTCGATACGAGCGTTCTCACTGGACGACATCGAAACCTTCTCCGGTCAGGGCGACGAACCGTTCTTCGAGGCTGGGTTCCTCCACCGAGAATGCACGGATCCGCACCCCGGCCGACTGAAGGGCGGAGGCGATTGTTTCCGGTTCCGTCGCCTGGTCACGCACAGGGGCAAGCACCCAAGTCGCGGTGCCGTCCACGTGCGACCGCTCGGCCACGAGGCCGAGGTGGCGCAGCGTCTCAACCGCCGAATCCGCATCCGGGGTCAGCACCCGAACGCGGGCAGTGTCGACTCCGCGGAGCTCGGCGAGGGTGCCCTGCGCGACGATGTTACCGGCACTCATCACCGCGGCGTGGGTGCACATCTGGGCCACCTCACTGAGAAGGTGACTCGACACGAACACCGTGGTGCCCTCCGCGGCCAGCGCCCCGACAAGGCTGCGCACCTCGCGGGTTCCCTGGGGATCGAGTCCATTGGTCGGCTCATCGAGAACGAGGAGCTCGCGCGGCCGCAAAAGGGCGTTCGCGATGCCAAGGCGCTGCTTCATTCCGAGCGAGTAGGCGTGCACCTTCTTCTGCGCGGCATTACTCAGCCCCACTCGCTCCAAGGCGGAGTCGATCCGCGCGGAACGGCTGCGGGAGGAGGCATAGCGATCGGCGGAGTCGTAACGTCGTAGGTTGTCGATCCCGGAAAGGTATGGATAAAACGCGGGGCCCTCAACCAGCGCCCCCACACGCGGAAGTACCGTGTGCAGCCTGTCGGGCATGCGCTCCCCCAGCACCCGAACGGTGCCGCTCGTCGGCTGCACCAGCCCGAGAAACATGCGTATGCTCGTGGTCTTGCCCGATCCGTTTGGGCCGAGGAATCCGAAGACGGATCCGCCCGGGACCGCAAGA
This sequence comes from Glaciihabitans sp. GrIS 2.15, assembly GCF_035984695.1. Lineage (NCBI taxonomy): Bacteria > Bacillati > Actinomycetota > Actinomycetes > Micrococcales > Microbacteriaceae > Glaciihabitans > Glaciihabitans sp. GrIS 2.15. Next base: position 214,695 of record NZ_JAXCHU010000001.1, on the reverse strand, counting down.
TCAATTGAGTTGACAGCCGTCTGCTGGCCGAATCGTTTGGTTAGTCCCTCGCTCACGATCGCGAAATCGGCAGCCGGGACCGTCACTTGCCGGCGGCGGCTTGGAGCTGAGCCAGGGGTACCGAACCGACAAACATCCGGCCGTCCGTGGCGATGAAGACGTTGACAAGGGAGGTCGAGAGGGCGCGGCCGCCCGACACCTTGGTCGCGATCTGGGCCAGGAGAGCGTTGTCAGAAATCTCTTTCGGAACGGATGTCGCGGCAAACTCCGCGATCGAACCCCAACCCGTGCCCGTGACGGTGGGGATGTCGGCGACCATCGAGCTCAAAGTTTTCTTTTCGCCCGAAGCTGTGTCCTGTGGCAATTTTTGTTCGACCACGGTGGCGCCGACCGGTGGGGTGAAGGTGAAGACGTTGGCATCGGGAGTCGAGAATTCCACATCGCTGAAGCCAACCTGTACCGCTGGGCTCTTTTGACCCTTCGCCAGGACCGTGACCTCGAGCGGGAGGCCTGTCTGAGAATCAACATCGATCGTCACCGACGCGACCAGAGTGCTCGACGATTTCGGCGTGAGAACCAGCGAGTATGCGCTTCGACTGGCAACGGTGCGGTTAGTGCCGACGGAGACCTTGGTGCTCGGGTCCGCACGATCGAGCAACTCTCTCGCCAATTCGGACGGGTTGGAGACGTCGACACCGACGGCGGCATTGATGCCGCTGAGTTTTGACTTCACCGAGGTGGAGAGATCAGCCGGGACTGCTGCGTGGGTGGCGGTGTTGGTTTGAAAATCGTAGGCCCAGACGTCTGTTCCATTGCTGACCAGGTTGCGCTCGGCCAGCTTGTCTTCGAGCTGGATTCGCACCTTTTGAGGATCACCGGCCACCTTCGAACTGTCGACGAACACTCGCGCGGTGTGCGATCCACTCACGAGTCCGAGCGCAGTGGTGAGGGCGCTACTCGATGCGCCTTTCGGCACAAAGTCCTCCATACCCTTTGGTACGGATGCTGACATCGAATCGATCATTGACTGTGACATACCGCTGCTCAGGCTCAGCGCCGGAAGGCCGAGGTCGGAGGTCGACTGCACCGTGCCGGAGAAGTCAGTGCCTGCGCTGTTCGCGATCATCAGCAGCACCTGCTTCGCCGACCGGTCGGGCAGGGGGCTGGCTGCTCCCGCCTGCAGCGGAAGCACGATGACGCCCGCGACGACGACGACGGGAACGACGATGGCTGGCAGCCATTTGACGATATTGCGAGGCACGGTCGACAACCTTTTTCTCAGAGTAAAAACCTTGCGTGGTACAGCCCCTAAGCTAAGCGGCGGAACTGACAATTGGCCGTGGCTGAGTGGATGCTGAGCCGGCTGCCGAACACCGGATCACGGAAGATCATGCGGCTTACCGTGCTGCAGCGAACCCTGGTGCGGCTCAGCCTGATCTGGGCGATGCGATCCCGCTCAGACCGGGCATGCCCTCACCCCGCGATATGCTCCCCTACGAGAATGAAGGCCTAACGCAACGCGAGGGAACGGCGGCAGAGATGAGGGCACCCGATCCCCTGCGCCGTGATCCGATCGCCGAGGCGAAGCGACAGTGGGATGAACGGGGCTGGACGGATGCCTCGGAGGGCATGGCTGCGGTCACCTCCATCATGCGCACCCAACAAATTCTGCTCTCCCGCATCGACGGGGTGCTCAAGAGATTCGACCTCACCTTCGCCCGATTCGAGCTTCTCGCCCTCCTGAGTTTCGCCCGCTCCGGGACCCTGCCTATGGTCAAGGCAAGCGCCCGCCTCCAGGTGCATCCGACCAGCGTCACCAACGCGGTGGATCGTCTCGAGCGCGCGGGTCTCGTGCGCCGGGTCGCTCACCCCACCGATGGACGCGGCACGCTGGTTGAGATCACTCCTGAGGGGCGAGTACGAGCGCTCGCTGCGACACGGGAACTCAACTCCGTAGTGTTTTCACAGCCCGGCTTCAGCGCGACGGAACTCGTCGAACTCAACGGCATGCTCGGGAGATTCCGCCGCGACGCCGGTGACTTCGGTGACGACTCGTCAGACGACCGGTCGTCTCACGAAGCCTGAACCCGTCCAGCTGAATGACGGCGTTTCGTGCGCGAGAAATGCTGCGGCCCCGATCTCTGCGTCGTCACTTGCCGCCGCCTCGCCCTGCCAGGCATCGCCGATCGCGGCGGCATCCTCTCCCGCCGCGAACGCGTGGACCAGCTGCTTCATCGCCTGGATCGAAAGCTGGGAGCGGCTGGCGAGCATCCCGGCGAACGAATCGACAGCTGCCCACAGCCCAGGCGCGGGATGCACCTGCGAGAGCATCCCGAGCGAGACGGCCTGCCCGCTGCTGATGAGCTCGCCACTGAACAGCAGGTATTTCGCGGTCGCCGGACCGACGATACTCACCAGGCGCTGGATGCCGGACAGTGGGTAGATGATGCCGATGCGCGCGGGCGTGATGCCAAATGTCGCGCGGTCGGACGCGATGCGGACGTCACAGGCGGCCGCGATCTGCCAGCCTCCCCCGACGCAGAAGCCGTCGATTGCCGCGACGGTGGGTTTGGTGAATTCGGCGAGCGCGTTCTCGGCCACGGTCACGAGTCCGCCGTCCGGCATGCCCGGCGCGTGGAGGATGCGTGCGAGATCGCGGATGTCCGCACCAGAGGAGAAGTCTGCGCCGGCGCCGCGCACCACCAAGACCTTCACACTCGGATCGGAGGCGAGCTCGGAGAGCGCCTCGGGCAGCCGGTGCCACATCTTCGCGGTCACGGAGTTTCGCTTTCCGACGTTCTCGATCGTGAGAGTCGCGATTGTGCCTCTCGTCTCGACTGCGATGCCCGCCACGATCAGCCCTCAGACACGGCGACGATCCCGGCCGCCACCAGTCCGGCAACCTGGTGCTCGCTGAGTCCAAGTTCGGAGAGCACAGCCCGGGTATCCTCCCCGAGTGACGGTGGGGCCTTGCGGATGCGCGGCGCAACCCCGTCGAGGGAGATCGGCCCCCGAAGCAGTGGCAGGTCCGTGCCATCGGTACGCGTGACGTGCTTGACCATGTCAAGGTGTTGCACCTGCGGGTCGGCAAATGCCTGGGCATAGTTGTAGATGGGCCCGGCGGGGATGCGCGCCCGCCTCAGGGCTTCGACCCATTCGATGCCCGACCGGGCGGCAAGGGCCACTTCGAGCCTTGCCGCGAGAGCCGGCCGATGAGCGGTGCGGGACTTTCCGGTCGCGAAATCCGGCTCGTCGGCGAGCGCCGGGTCTCCGACGAGAGCGCACAGGTCGCGCCAGTGCTTGTCGTTCCCGACCGCGATGATGATCGGGATGTCCGCGGTCTCGAAGACCCCGTAGGGTGCGAGCACGGGATGGTTGTTGCCCTGCGGCGTGGGGATCTCCCCCAGGCTGAGGTAACGCTGCCCCTGGAATACCGAGATGGCCAAGGCTGCCTCGAGCAGCGATGTCGAGACCGAGAGACCATGCCCGGTGCGCTCCCGTCCCACGAGTGCCGCAGCGATTCCGACCGCGGTGAAAACACCGGCGAAGATATCGATGATGGGGATGCCCACCCGATACATCGTGTCTGCGTCCTCGCCCGTGACCGACATGACACCCGACATCCCCTGCGCCACCTGGTCGAGGCCGGCCGTCTGGCTGAGCGGACCGGTGCTGCCGAATCCGCTCACGGAGGCGACGATCAAAGCGGGCTTTTCGGCGCGAAGCTCATCGGGATCCAGCCCGATGTCCGTCATCACCCCCGGGCGGAAGTTCTCGACGACAACGTCGGCGGCGAGCGCCAGTCGTCGAAGTAATGCCCGGCCCTCCGGAGCGTAGAAGTCGAGCGCGATCGACGACTTACCGCGATTGACGGAGTCGAAGTACAGGCTGTGGTCGTTTTCAAACGGGGGCCAGCCGCGGGTCGAGTCGCCGCCTTTCACGCTCTCCACCTTGGTGATGGTCGCGCCGAGGTCGGCGAGCAGCGCCGTCGCGTAGGGGCCGGCGAGCGCGCGCGTGAGGTCGAGGACGACGATGCCGTTCAGCGGGGCGGGTTCCGCCGTCCCGGCCTCCTCCGTCCCAGCATCCCCCGTCACGGCCTCGGTCATGAGCGCAGCTTGATGTTGATCTGCTTGGTCTGGGTGAAGCCGGCGAGCATGCCTTCGAGCGATACCTCTCGACCGATCCCGCTCTGCTTGTAGCCACCGTAGGACTGGCCGACCACCTGGCCACCGCCCTGATTCACCTGGATCCAGCCGGCGTCGACCCGGTGGGCTGTGTTGAGCGCCGCGTCGAGGTCGTGGCTCCACACGAAGGCGGCCAGCCCGTAATTGGAGTCATTGGCCATCTGCACCACTTCGTCCACCTCTCGCCACGGAATGGCGACGAGTACCGGCCCGAAGATCTCCTCCTGCGCGAGACGGAAGTCGTTGCGCGCGCCCGCGAAGACAGTAGGCAGGTGATAAAACCCCTCCGTGAGCGCGCCCTCAGTCGGCGCGGAACCACCGAGAGCGACGGTCATGGCAGGGTTTGAGCGGCCGTCCGCCAGATAGTCGTCGATCGAAGCGTGCTGTTTGCCGTTGATGATCGCTCCCATATCGGAGCTCTCGTCGAGCGGATCACCGACCCTCAGCGCGCCGAGTCGGCCGACCAGGCGATCGAGCACCTCGTCGTAGATGTCCGCGTGCAGGAAGAGGCGCGATCCAGCCGTGCAGCTCTGTCCCTGGCGAGTGAAGCGCGAAGCGAGAAGCAATCCGTCGATGAGGTCGTCGTCGACGGCATCCGGAAAGACGATCGAGGGGTTCTTGCCGCCGAGTTCGAGCGAGACGTGGGCCAGACGTTCTCCCGCCTGGCGGCCGACGCCGCGGCCCACCTCGGTGGAGCCGGTGAAGGAGACCTTGTCGACTCCAGGATGCGTCGCGAGCGCGGATCCGATGAGGCTTCCGCGACCGGTCAGCGCGTTGACTACGCCAGCGGGGAGGTGCCGGTTGCACACCTCCGCGAGCAGCAGGATGGTCAGCGGGGCGTCATCCGCGGCCTTGAGGATCACGGTGTTTCCCGCGGCGAGCGCGGCCGGCACTTTGAAGCCGGCGATCATGAGAGGCGAGTTCCACGGCAGGATGCAGGCGACCACGCCAAGCGGCTCAAGTCGGGTGTACTGCAGCTGGTTGTCGCCGGCCGGCAGGGTCGTCCCTTTGACTTCTCCGGCGATGCCAGAGAAATATCGGAACAGTGCGACGAGGGTCGTCACCTCCGGGCGAGCCTGGGTGCGCAGCGCGTTACCGGTGTCAAGGGCCGTCAGGCGAGCGAAGTGTTCCGCCCGTGCCTCGATCTCGTCGGCGATGCGGGCGAGAGCGCGCGCCCGTTCGGTGAAGTGTCGTGCCCGCCAGTCGGGGAACGCTGCCCTGGCCGCAGCCACCGCCCGGTCGACATCCTCCACCCCCGCCGCCGGAACCCGGCAGATCACGCTGCCGCGATGGGCAGGGTTGGCAACCTCGCGCCACTCCTCGGTGGTCGAGTGCACCTTCTGCCCTCCGATCCACATGGGTTGGTCGGGTCCGCGAGTCGTCGAGTAGGTGTCTACGGCGCCATCGAGGAGTGTGGTGTCAGTCATGCGGTGGTTCCTATCGGATCGAGAAGTCTGGCGGATCGAGAAGTCTGGCGAATCGAGAAGCTCTATCGGTTCGTGAAAGTCGGGGCGCGCTTCTCGATGAAGGCGCGCATCCCCTCCTTTTGGTCGTCGATGGCGAATATGGAGTGGAAGACCCGGCGCTCGAAACGGAGGCCGGCATCCAGCGTCGTCTCGAAGGCCGCGTTCACCGCCTCCTTGGCGAGCATTGCGACCGGGAGGGACATCCCGGCGATCGTGGTCGCGGTGGCGAGGGCGTTCTCGAGCAGGTCGTCGGCTGCCACGACCCTGGCGACGAGACCGGCGCGTTCGGCTTCGCCCGCGTCGATCGTGCGCCCCGTCAGGATCAGTTCCATGGCCTTGGCCTTGCCGACCGCGCGGGTGAGTCGTTGGGAGCCACCAATGCCGGGGATCACTCCCAGCTTGATCTCCGGCTGGCCAAACTTCGCGGTGTCGGCGGCGATGATGAAATCGCACAGCATGGCGAGCTCGCACCCGCCGCCGAGGGCGTGACCGGAGACCGCGGCGATGAGCGGGGTGCGCACCGCGGCGAGCCGATCCCAGCCAGAGAACCAGTCGGCGAGGTACATATCCATGTAGGTCTGGGTGGACATCTCCTTGATGTCCGCCCCGGCGGCGAAAGCACGAGCCGATCCGGTGAGCACGATCGCTCCGATGCCGGTATCGGCATCGAGCTCGGTCGCGGCCGTCACCACGTCGGTCATCAGGGCCAGGTTCAGCGCGTTGAGCGCCTCTGGCCGGTTGAGCGTGATGAGCCCGACGCGTCCCCGCCGTTCGAGCAGGATGTTCTGGTAGTCGGTCATGCCGCCGCGCCTCCCGAATTATTGCGGATGGTATTAATAATGGCCGAGAAGTCGAGACCGGCCCCGCCCTCATCCGCGAACCGTCGATAGATGGATGCCGCGAGGGGCCCGAGCTCGGCGGCGGTACCGGTCGCCTCGAGGGCTCCGAGCGCGAGCCCGAGGTCTTTTGCCATGAGGGCGCCAGCGAAGCCGGGCTGGTAGTCGCGATTGGCCGGGCTCGCGGGCACCGGTCCCGGCACCGGGCAGTTGGTGGTGAGTGCCCAGCACTGGCCGGATGCCGTGGATGCGACATCGAAGAGCGCCTGGTTCGACAGGCCGAGCTTCTCCCCGAGCACGAATGCCTCACTCACGGCGATCATCGAGATACCGAGGATCAGGTTGTTGCAGATCTTCGCGGCCTGGCCGGCTCCCGAGTCGCCGCAGTGCACGATCCGGCCGCCCATCACGGAAAGGATCGGCTCGGCGACGGCGAAGTCCGCCTCGTCGGCGCCGACCATGAAGGTGAGAGTGCCGGCGGTCGCCCCTCCGACACCACCCGAGACCGGGGCATCCATTCCCCGATGCCCGGCAGTAACGGCAAGGGAGCGCGCGGTGCGGGCGTCGTCGACGTCGATCGTGGAGGAATCGATGAACAGGGTGCCGGGAGTCGCTGCGGCCAACAGTCCTTCTCTGAAGGCATCGATCACGTGCTTTCCGCTGGGAAACATGGTGATCACAATCTCGACGTCCGTGACAGCCCCGACAGCCTCAGCCGCGATGATCACCCCGCTGTCCCTGGCGTGGTCGAGGGCAGCGGGCACTGGGTCGAACCCGACGACGGTGTGGCCAGCCTTCACAAGATTGGCGGCCATCGGTGCGCCCATGTTGCCGAGCCCGAGGAAAGCGATTCTGGTCATTCGATTCTCCTGTCCCTGGCGCCTGCCATCGGTGACAGGCGGAGTTCACGATCTCCGAGGCTCTCGAAATAGGCCTCGATGTCTGGCCGCCGCACGTCACCGAGGGTAGGAGGCGACCAGCGCGGGGCGCGATCCTTGTCGATCACCTGCGCCCGCACTCCCTCCACGAGCTCGGTCCCCTGCGTGAACCGCAGAGACAAGCGGAATTCCTGGTCGAGCACCTCTTCGAGGGTGTCGAGTGCCCGCGCCCGGCGAAGGGACTCGAGGGCGACACTCACCGCTGTCGGCGACTTGGTGAGGATGGACAGCGCAGCACGCTGTGCGTCAGCATGCGGCGAGGATTCGAGACGCGCGACGATCTCCCGTGCGTCGTTCGAGGCATAGCATTCGTCGATCCATTGCCTCTGTTGCAGGAGGACGGATGCGGGAGGGGCGGTTGCCACTTCCGCAATTGCATCCGCCGCCGAACGAGTCTCGAGCGCGACGGCCAGGTCGGCGAGCCGGTCGCTTGTCACGAAGTGATCGGCCAGGCCGAGAGCGATTGCATCGGCGCCGGTGACCGATCCCGCGGTGAGGGCGAGGTGAGTGCCGAGTTCGCCGGGAGCGCGGGACAGCAGAAAGGTTCCGCCGACATCCGGCACGAACCCGATACCGGTCTCGGGCATCCCGAGCCTGGTTCGTTCGGTCACGACGCGAAAGGACCCGTGCGCGGACACCCCGACCCCACCACCGAGAACAACGCCGTCCATGAAGGCGACGTAGGGCTTCGAATAGCGGGCGATGTGTGCATTGAGCGCGTATTCATCCGCCCAGAATGACGCGGATGCCGCGCCGCCGACCTTCTCATCGGTGCCGATGGCATCGGTGTAAATCGCGATGATGTCCCCCCCGGCACAGAGGCCGCGGTCACCGGCGCCGGAGATGAGCACGGTCGCTACGGAGTCGTCGGACTCCCACTTCTCGAGAGCGGCCGCGATCGTGATCACCATCGAGTGGGTGAGGGCATTGATGGACTTCGGGCGGTTGAGCACGAGGTGGCCGAGATGACCGCGTCGATACACCAGCACGTCGCCGCTCTCGCCCATCGGGCTCTCGACCATCGGACTCTCGACCATCAGGCTTCCGCCAGGCTTCGGCCGATGATGAGTCGCATGATCTCGTTGGTCCCTTCGAGAATCTGGTGCACGCGCAGGTCTCGGACGATGCGTTCCAGTCCATACTCCGTTAGATAGCCGTAGCCGCCGTGCAACTGGATGGCCGCATTCGCGACAGTGAAGCCCGCATCGGTCGCAACGCGCTTCGCCATCGCGCACAGGCGCACCAGGTCGGCATCGCCCCGGTCGAGGGCATCGGCGGCACGGGCGAGCAGGGTACGGGCGGTCTCGAGCTCGGTGTCCATGTCGGCGAGTTGAAAGAGCAGTGCCTGCTGGTTGATCAGCGGGCCGCCAAAGGCAGTGCGCTGCTTGAGATAGGAAACGGTCTTGTCGAGCGCGGACTGGCCACCGCCGAGCGAGCAGGCTCCCATGTTGATCCGTCCGCCGTTCAGCCCGCTCATCGCGATACCGAAACCGTCACCCTCCGCTCCGAGCAGGTTGTCGGCCGGTACCCGAACCCCGTCGAAGACGACCTGGCGCGTCGGTTGCGCATGCCAGCCCATTTTCTTCTCGAGCGGCCCGAAGCTGAGCCCGGGCGTGCCCGTTGGCACGACGATGGCACTGATGCCGTGGCTCCCGGTATCGGCGGTGCGTGCCATCACGATGTAAAAAGCTGAAGAACCGGCGCCCGAGATGAACTGCTTTACGCCGTCGATGACGTAGTCGTCGCCCACTCGCACAGCCCGCGTGCTCAGTGCCGCAGCATCCGATCCCGCTCCGGGTTCGGTCAGGCAATAACTGCCGAGGGCCTCCATGGTTGAGAGCTGCGGCACCCATTCGGCACGCTGGGTGTCGTCGCCGAAACTGTCGATCATCCAGGTGACCATGTTGTGGATCGAGATGTAGGCGGCGATTGTCGTGTCGCCCTTGGCCAGTTCCTCGAAGATGAGCACGGAGTCGGCGCGGGTCAGACCCGACCCACCGAACTGCTCACGGGCGTAGATACCGCCCATGCCGAGCTCACCGGCCTGGCGCAATACCTCCACTGGAAAGTAGTGCGTCTCGTCCCATTCCGCCGCATGGGGAGCGAGCGATTCGGTCGCGAATTGGCGCACCATCTGCACAATCGCCTTCTGGTCTTCGGATACTCCGTACATCGGCCGCCTTTGCCCTTGCTCATCCTGATCCTTAACGCCAGTGTTCTTTGCAGGTCCTGTGCGTCATAATGAATTTACTAGGACATCCAAGTAATCGCCAGTAAATTACCGGTGCGTACAGGCCGATGCCCACTTCGGCCAGTCCCGATGACCAAAGATTTCGATGAGGAAACCGGAGAGCGTGATGAAGATCGCAGTGCTCGTGAAAGAGGTACCCGACACCTGGGGCGATCGGCGCATCGACCCCTCGACGAAGCGGGTGGATCGCGGCGGTGACGTCGTGATCGACGAGATCAATGAGAAGGCTGTCGAAGCCGCGCTCCTCGTCAAGGAGGCCAACTCGGGGAGCGACGTGACCGTCGTGACCATGGGGCCAGCGAGCGCACTTGATGCGATCCGCAAGTCGCTGGCGATGGGGGCCGACCGAGGCATCCACATCATCGACAACGGGCTCACTGGATCGGATGTTGTGCAAACTTCCGCGGCGCTCGCCGCAGCCCTCGACGGCCGCGGCTTCGACCTTGTGATCACCGGTAACGAATCGACGGACGGTCGAAGCGCCGCAGTGCCGGCGATGCTTGCCGAGCGGCTCGGGCTGGCCCAGCTCACCTTCTTGCGCACCCTCACCGTGTCTGCGGACGGTGGCTCGGGTGGCACAGTCACCGGCGAACGTGTCACCACGGAGGGACACGTCGAACTTCGTGCCTCCCTTCCCGCCCTCGTATCCGTTACCGAACAGATTGCCGAAGCGCGCTATCCGAACTTCAAGGGCATCATGTCTGCCAAGAAGAAGCCGGTCGAGGTACTCGCACTGGCCGATCTTCCCCTCGCAGCCGGCGACACCGGTGCTGACAACTCCTGGTCGGTCGTCGTGGAGGTCACGGCTCGCCCCCCGCGCTCCGGCGGCACCATCATCAAGGACGACGGCACCGCGGGAACACAGGTTGCCGAGTTCCTCGCGGCATCAAAACTGATTTAGCACACACTCTGGTTGAGGAAGAAGGCACACATGACACAGGTACTTGTTCTGGTCGAACTCGCGGATGGCGCGCTCGACAGCAGCACTTCGGAACTGCTTGCGGCCGCCGCCCAGCTCGGTTCTCCCGCCGCAGTGATCGTCGTTGAGCCGGGAGCAGCAGCCGGGCTCGCCGCCGAACTGGGCGCACTCGGCGCCGGTACCGTCTTCGTCGCGTCGCGGGAGGGGGCTGGTTCCCAGCTTGTCACCCCGCAGGTCGCGGCTCTGAAGGCCGCTGTCGCGGCGTCCGGAGACGTCTCCGCCGTCATTGTGAGCAACTCCACCGATGGCCGCGAAGCAGGCGCTCGACTGGCGATCCGGATCGACGCCGCGTACCAGAGCGACGCCGTCGGGATTGCCTCCGTAAACGGCGGGGTCGTCGTCACCCAACAGGCATTCGGCGGCTCCTATGCCGTCACCGCTGGAACCGGCCGCGGTATCCCCGTCATCTCCCTTCGCCCGCATTCGATCGAGGGAGTGGCACCGGCCGCAGCCGGAACCGTCCATGAGATCGATATCTCGGGTGATACCACCGCGACCACGGAGATCACCGCCCGCCATGAGCAGGCGCAGGCCTCTGAGCGTCCCACCCTTCAGACCGCCGACATCGTGGTCTCCGGCGGTCGCGGACTCGGGTCGAAAGAGAAGTTCGAGCTCGTCGAGCAACTCGCCGACTCCCTGGGAGCGGCGGTCGGGGCATCCCGCGCCGCGGTCGACGCCGGATATTGCGACCACAATATGCAGGTCGGGCAGACCGGGGTGACGGTGTCGCCAAACCTCTACATCGCCCTCGGCATCTCCGGCGCGATCCAGCACCGGGCAGGAATGCAGAGCGCCAAGACGATCATCGCGATCAACAAAGACGCGGACTCGCCCATCTTTGAAGTCGCCGACTTCGGAGTGGTCGGAGACCTCTTCACGGTGGTGCCGCAGCTCATCGACGCCGTCAACGCCCGGAGGGGTTGAGTGGGCGCGTTTCGCGAAAGCCGCTGGTTCCGGCTCGTCTGGATCGTGCCGGCCATTCTCGTTGCGCTGTTCCTCCTTGTTCTGGCCGCGCGCGGCATCCGTGCTCTTCCGGCGGTGCAGTCGTTCATGCGCGACTTCCCCGGAGAGTCGAAGCTGCCCGAGGGAGCCCCGATCGGCTTCCCGGCCTGGCTCGGTTGGCAGCACTTCCTCAATTCGTTCTTCATCCTCTTTATCATTCGCACCGGATGGCAGGTGCGCACCACCAAACGGCCACCGGCCTACTGGACCCGCACCAACACCGGTCTGCTTCGAACGAAAAATCCGCCGGTGAGAATCGGGCTTCATCTCTGGCTGCACCTCAGCCTTGATACGCTCTGGATTCTCAACGGGGTGATCTTCTTCGTGCTCATCTTCGCCACCGGGCAGTGGGTTCGCATCGTGCCGATTCACTGGGACATCTTCCCGAACGCTGTATCGGTTGGAATCCAATACGCCTCGTTCAACTGGCCGACCGAGAACGGCTGGGTCAACTACAACGCGCTTCAGACGCTCTCCTACTTTGTCATCACCTTCATCGCGGCGCCCCTTGCGCTGATCACGGGAATCCGGATGGCCCCGGGTCTCGCCGACCGGTTCAAGCGGTTCGACCGGGTATTTCCGCTTCCGGTGGCCCGTGCCATCCACTACCCGGTGATGCTCTTCTTCGCCGCGTTCATCGCCGTGCATGTGACTCTGGTTCTGGTCACCGGAGCCCTCCGCAACCTCAATCACATGTACGCCTCGCGGGACGACTACACCTGGTGGGGCGCGGGTATCTTCGCGATCTCGCTCATCGTCATGGCGGCGGCCTGGGTCGCCGTCCGCCCCGCGATCCTCAGTTCGCTCGCCGGACTCACCGGTTCCGTTCGACGCTGACCTGGCGGGAGGCGCCGTGCGGGCGGGAGCACTTATTCGCTGTGAATGCTGCGCTCAATCGACCACTACGCCGAGGTGGGTTGCGAACAGTGGTGCGAAGAGCGAAAGCTGGTACTCGTCAATCGTCACGCCGCGAAGACCCTCCAGCCCGGTGACGGTGCGAAGAAAAGTTGACCGGATATCGACGTCCGCCAGAGCTGCGCGGGTGACATCGAGGGTCTCAAGTCGGCAATTGCGCAGTTCGATGCGAGTACCGCGACAGCCGCCCAGATCAAGATCGGTGATCGTGCAGTCCTCGATCAGGAGATCGGTGATCTTCGAGGCGCGGAGATTGAGGTAATCGATCTTGCCGCCGCGCACGTAGACAGACGCTAGATCCGCTTCGAACAGTTCGGCCGAACCCCACCGCGGATTTTCGATGAGTACCTCCCGCCAGTGTGTTCGCGCGGCCAACAGGGACGGGGCGAAGGAGTCAGTGATCCGGCTCTCGGAGAACCGTGCGCCCCGCAGCTGCGCGTCGTCGAGGGTGACCGACGAGAAGTCACACTCCGTGAATGACGTGCCGGTGAGGTCATATCCGGTGAGATCGGAGTCGCGGTAGTGCTCACGGTCCCGCTCATCACGGTCGATGAGAAGCCGCCCGTCGATCGCGTCAAGAGCGGGAAGCGATAACGGTGAGATCCGGGGCGGCCTGGCGGGAGCAGTCACGGCGTCCACTCTTGCATGTCAGTGCGTCTCGACGGCTATCCACCGGCTGGCGTGGTAGTCGAGACGCGAATCCACATACCGGTAGCCTGAGCGCACAACCGTTCGAGGGGGAACCGGAACATGGCCGAACCAGGCTCTAAAGCGCTCGGCGCGACACCTCTGGAGAAGGGGATCATCGTCGAGGGTGCCAGCCCGTCAGTGCTGGACTATCGCAGGTTTGCCGGGCTGGCGCTGTTCCCTCGATCGTTCTCAGATCTCGGCAGTACCACCCAGTGCCCCGCCTGCCAGACCGCGCTGGTCACCACGACCTGCCGGGCCTGCGACCTCGACCTCACCCACCCCTCTGCCAGTGAGATCGTGACCCTCTCTCGGGATGCCGCGACACTGCTCGATCGACGGCTCGCGGTGATCGGCAAAATCCGCTGGGATACGGCGCAGGCGCGCTCCGCGGCCGCTATGGCCGCCGAGGAGCAGGATGCCGCCGCGGCCGAAGAGACCCGCACGCACACCATCGACGCGCCGATGCCGCTCCCCCGAATTGCCAGCAACGCTGGCACCAGCCCGACCCATTCCGCTCCCCCAGAAGTGCCAGCCGAGAGCGCAACCACCGTCGCGCCTTCTCCCCGCCGCTCGAGCGTGCAGGTGATCCTGCTCATCGTGGGAATTTCGCTGCTTTCGGTCGCCGCGGTCTTCTTCCTCGTGTACGCCTTCATCAACTTCGGTATCCTCGGTCGCTCGCTCATCATCGCCGCGGTCACGGTAGCCTCATTCGTGATCGCGTCGAGCCTGCGACGTCGCTCCCTCACCGCTACCGCCGAGGGGATCGCGGTGCTCGCCGTCGTGCTCGTCTATCTGGATGCGTTCGCGATCCGCGCCAATGATTTCTTCGGCAGCGGAGGCACCGACGGTTCGGCGTTCTGGGGGGCGGCGCTCGTTGTCACCGCGGCCGTCTTCCTCGCCTGGTATCGATTGTCCGGCCTTCGTACGGCCCACATCGTCGGCTTCGCCGCGATCGTGCCCGGCATCGCCCTCCTGGTTGGAGGCCTGAGCCAGGCTGCGGATGACGGCAGCCGACTGTTCATCGCCTTCGCCTCGGCGACGCTGGCCGGGGTCGTCCACCACTGGACCCGCCGCCCGGCGACGGCGACGCATCCGGCCCGTGAAGGTCGGCCCGAGCGCCTCATCGTGCGTGGGCTCACCGGGATTGCCCTGTTCGGCGCTCTCGCCACGGCATCGGCTGTCGCGCCGAGCCAGCCGATGGCGTCGAGCCCGGCATTCTTCGCCGTCGCCGGCCTTGCCGCGCTGCACGCCTGGCTGATCGGGCGTTCCTCACCGGAAGAACCCATGCTCTCCGCGGCAGTTTTTGCCGGTACCGGTGGTCTGGCCGCGGCAGTCTCCGTGGCATCGGGGGCTCTCCGCCTCGGCGACCCCGCCGTCACCGTCATCGCTGCGCCAGTCGCAGCAGCCGTCATCACCCTCGGGCTCGAACTGCTCTGGCACCGGTCGAGTGGCACAACCGGTGCGGCATCATCCCATCGGCGGAGCGCGTTTGTCGCCACGATCGCGGCGGCAACGGTCGCGGGTATCGCCCTGTTATTTCCCCTCGCCGTCGCCGCAGGGACCACAGCGACCGCAGTCTTCCGAGCCGTCTCCTCCTCGTGGGCTCTCGCCCCTCAGGACGAACTGGTGCATCGTGCCGCTATCGCTGATTTGGCCGTTGCCGCATTGGCGCTCTGCTGCCTGCTTGCCGCGGCCGCGTGGTCGATTGGCGGAACACTGAAGCGGCGCGTTTCGACTCTCGTCTGGTTCGGTGCGGCCGTGCTTGTCGTGGCCGTGCCATTACTCACCGGCCTCACCGCGGTGCTTGCGGGGTGGCTTATTCTCGCCGCAGCCGCGCTCGGCTCGCTTCTCTGGTCACACCGCCGCCACTTCGGCCCACCGCTCCGTTCTCCTCTTCTGGTGCTCCTCGCCACCTCGGGCACCCTCGGCTACCTCGTCGGGTGGGGTAGCACCGGCACGTGGTGGATCGGATCGATCGTGGTTGTCGCCGTACTGTTGACCGGTCGACTCCTTCCGGCAAGCCCCCTCGGCCGGGCGACTGCGTTGGGAGCGGCTGCCCTCGTCGTACTCATCGGTGCCGCAGCCGCTGCGCGCCAACTGGCACTCCCGGCTCTCCCCGATCCCACGCCAGACGCCGACAATGCCTTCCGTGCCGTCAGCATCATCGCCATCGTGCTGCTCGTGCTGTCCGGCTTCCGAGTGCACGCCCGCCTCTCGTCGCTCGATCGCCGTGTCATCTTCTGGATCGGCGGCGCGGCGGCCGCGTCGTCTTTCGTCATCCTGTCCCTGTCGGTCGGGGGACTCTCTGCACGCGAGCGGGTCTCGCTGCTTCTGCCGGAGCCCGGCACGAGCCTCGCCGTGAACACTGCCCTCCTCGCGGCGCTGCTGATCGTGGTGATGCGGCCAGTCGCCTCTCGACTCCGCTGGGAGAGCGTCGCCGCATCCGTCGCTCTCGCCCCCACCCTCACGTTGGTCGTGGACTCGTTTGCCCGGGTGATCGACCTCCCCGAGCTCGCGCGTTCCGTCGGGTCGATCTCCGCAGCCCTCCTCGCTGCCGTCGGTGTGCTCGTCGCCGCTGTCCTGCGGCGCCGTGCGCCGACCCCCGCCGCCGGCGAACCGCACCGGGGCATTCTGGGCAGCGATCGTCGGCCGCGGGAACTCGGAATACTGATCGTCGCCGTGCCCAGCGTCGTCATCGGGGTGGACCGGCACGACTCGGTGACCTGGCTCGTGCTGGTGTTCGCAGCGCTCGTCACGCTCATGCTGGCGACGAGTCCCGATGGGCTGGTCGGCTCCACCTCTCCGAGACGGCACCTCGGCTGGGGTGCCTTGGCCCTTGCAACGGCGGGTCTCTGGTGGCGGCTCGGCGATTCGAGGGTCCAGGACCTCGAGCCCTACGTGCTGCCGCTGACCGGCGTGCTGCTGCTCGTCGCGCTGTTCCTCTGGCGGGCGAACCGGTCGGCGGCGGCCTCGGCGCCGGATCTCGTCACGCCGGTGATCACGCTGGTTGCTCTTCTGGTGGCGATTCTGCCTCTCAGCGCGGTCGCTGCCAGCGGGCCACTCCTCCGTGCCGTTGTTGTCGCTGTGGTCTCGGCTGCTCTTGCGATAGCGGGCAGCTCCCCCGTCGGAACATCCCGGTCACGCCCGTATCTCGACGCGGTCGCGCTCACCGGTGCGCTCGGCATCCTCACGGTCGTCGTTGGTCGGTGCGCATTTCTCCGCTCGCAATCCGGCACCCCCGACATCCGTCTCGACGCCTGGTTAGCCACGGGGCTCCTCGTGCTGATCATCGCTGCGTTCGGGCAGGCGAGGACCGCGTCGCGATACATCAAGGACACCGCCTGGCGGACGATCGCGAGCCAGGTGCTCGGGGTGCTCGGCCTTGCGATCGTGCTCGGGTTTGAGCTCACGGCGTTTGAGGACACCGCGCTCGGCTCGCTGCGTGCGATCGCAGTGATCCTACTCTTCTGCGCGCTTCACGTGATCACTTTTCTGATCGAACGCGCGCCCTTCACGCGAGCCATCGGCTGGATAGCAATCGTCGGCGCGGGAATCGCCGTCATCGGAGCGCTCCTCACCGGGGCGATCCACCCGGTCGAGCTCGGCACCATCCCCGTCGCCGGTGCGCTCGTCGTCACCGGTGCCCTAACCCTGTCGCGAACGCCGACCGCCCGCACCTGGCCCTGGCTCGCACCGGGCGTGGCGGTGCTACTGGTTCCTTCGCTGATCGCGACGGCGGATCATCCTCCGCTGTGGCGGCTGGTGGGGCTTGGCGTCGTCGGCGTGACGATCATCATCGTGAGTGCCGTGCTGCGGCTCCAGGCGCCCTTCTTGCTCGCTGTGATCGTGGTGTTGATCCATGCGATCGTCACCTTCGCGCCGCAGATCCGGGCGATCTACGAGTCGGTGGAATGGTGGCTCTGGTTCGTGCCGGTGGGAATCGCCGTCGTGGTCTTCGCGGCACGATTCGAGAAGAGTGTGTTGCGGATGCACAGTGTCGCGATGCGCATCCGTGCGCTGCGCTGAGGGCTCTGAATGTCACCCGACGCGAGGATTCACCACGACCCCCATTCGGGGGTCTGTCCTGTCCCCTCTAAGGGGGACTATTGTGGGGCCACCGCACCCGAACAGCCCTTTGCGGTAGGGCAAATTTCCACAGGAGCTTCCCGATGCCCTCAGTGAACGACCACTCCCCCGTGCCCGCCGGTTGGTACCGCGATCCGCTCGGCCTTCCGCAGCTGCGCTGGTGGAACGGCCTCAGCTGGACCAATCGAATCGAAGAACACCGTCCAGAGATTCAGCTGGCGACTCCCGAGCCCATCGACTCACGCCTGGTCGGCGCGCGCTAGACCGGGCTCAACTGTGGCATGGCTGATCAGAGCGCTGCAGCCGGGCCAGAACCGCGAGAATACGGCGGTGGTCGTTGCGCGCATCGTCGAGACCTAATTTCTCGAAAACTCGATGTGACGTTCTTCCCCACTGCTCCCGCACCAACGACCAGCGCGGTGGCAATCGCCGCATTCGTGCGACCTTCCGCCATGTGCGTCACAGCTTCACGCTCCCTGGGCGTGAGCGAGCCGGGCGGGTCGTGTCGGCGCCTGAGTGACTGTGCAACGACTTCGGGGTCGGGCACCGTTCCGCCCGATGCGATCCGTTCGATCGCTTCTTCAAGTTCTGCAAGCGACGCGATTCGATCCTTCAACAGATCGCTGATACCGCCGTTGCCCGATGACAGCAGTTCCCTGGCGCACGAGATCTCCACACACTGAGAGAGCAACAGGATGCCGAGATTTGTCATCAATTCGCGAGCCCGATGGCGCCGCACGGAATCGTCGACGACAAGCACTCGAAGTGGGGATCTGGTCACGCCAGCACCCTCAGGCGCGGCACGCCGTGGAGTCAGCCCACCGATGCGTCGAACCTCAGCATGCGTGTGGCAACTCCACCGCGTGCCAAGGACCGATGGATCCTCGTCGCGCGCGGAGCGCGGCAGAGCGCTACTCCAGCACGCTATGGGTGAATCGCCCCGCAATCAACGTCGCTGATACCGGCATTGTGCGCAACGCCGCGGGAGTGGCAGAGAGCGGGTCGATCTCCACGACGCACAGGTCCGCGACATCACCCCTCGCTACGCGGCGCCGGCCGTGGGCGGATGCAGCGATCGCCTCGGCCGTGCTGATCGCCTGTTCGGGATGCCACGCGGTCAGCCCGTCTCGCGCGCGGCCGACCGCGGCCGCGATCGTGATCCACGGGTCGAGCGGCGCGACCGGAGCATCCGAACCGAGCACTAGCGTCGCACCGGCATCGATCAGGCTGCGCAGCGGGAACGCGCGCGCAGTGCGGCCGGCCCAGTAGCGGTCAGCGACATCACGGTCATCCATCGCCTGCTCGGGCTGCAGGCTCGCGGTCACCCCGAGGGCGGCGAAGCGGGGCAGATCGGTGTCACGCACAAGCTGGGCGTGCTCGATTCGTCCGCGGCATCCGGCCGCTTCGAAGCAATCGAGGGCGATGCGGTTGGCGTCGTCCCCGATCGCATGCACTGCGGGCAGGATTCCCGCGGCGGACACCCGCCGCAGCATCGGTACGAGGACGTCCGGTGACACGGTGAGCATGCCGTGCGAGTGCGGATGCCCCTCAAGGCCCGGGTATTCGTCCACGCAGTAGGCGGTTCGGGTGTTCAGTGATCCATCGATGAGGATCTTGAATGGACCGACCGCCAGAAGGCCACCAGTATCGGCGATGACCGCCCCCGTTTGATGACCGGCAGCGATCGCGGTATCGAGGTGCTCGGTGTAGATGCCGGCGGCGACCCGCAGGGAGTCGCATCCGACCGCTATCCGCCGGGTCCAAACGGTGAGGTTGTCGGCCATCTCAAAGTCGACGACTCCGACGACCCCTCGGGCCGCCGCCGTCACCGCCGCCTCGGCCACCCATCCGTCGAGCACTCTGTCGGGCACGTCATGCAACGAATCGGTGACACGAAAGGCATCGTTTTCGCGGAGGACTCCGGTCGGGTGGAGCGCGAAGCCGTAACGATCGAGTGCCGCGGTGTTGAGCCAGCAGCAGTGCAGGTCGCCACTGATGAGCACCGTCGGAAGGGCTCCCATGGCCGCATCGAGCACTGCGGCGGTCGGGGGATCCGGCCACAGACCGTCACGAAAGCCGAACCCCACGAGCGGAAGCCCGGGCGCAGCTGGTCGCACCACGGCCGCGGCCGCCATGATTGCCGCGGCTTCGGCGGCGGAACCGGCCGCCGACACGTCGACCCGGCGGTGAGCGAGGGCGTGCTGGCTGAGATGCACGTGGTCGTCCCAGAGCCCGGGGACGACGTGCCTGCCTTCGAGGTCGATCGAGCGAGGCGCGGTGAGCCCGACGCCGATCTGTTGAATTGTGCCATTCTCGATCAGCAGGTCGATCGGCTCTCCCCCGTCGATACGACCGTTGCGGAGCGCCAGTGTCGTCATGGGGCGACCGAATTTGCGCGTCGTATCTCTGTGGCGAAAGCTTCGCTCGAATATGCTCCCTCGCCCTCGAGGTGCCGCACGATGAGCTCGACGACGGCGGGCTCCCTGTTCTGGCTCAACTTGAGCCTGGCCTCGGATCGGGTGACGCGCAGCCGGAGGCCGACGGTGCCGGTGGCGAGGTATCGGGCGGCTGGCGCGTCGATCTGCAGCGTCATCGGCTGCGGCATCCACTTCTCGAAATGGTCGCCGAGCCCCTCGAGTACGGAGAAGCTCTCCTCGTCTGACAGTAGTTCAGGGGTGCGGGGAGCGCACCGATCAGGTGTTTCCCGATGGGCACTAAATCGTTATTGTGCCGCTTCCCCGGTTGCTGCACCGGCTCATCGGGGCGCCGAATATGATTCGCGATTCTGCAGCTCCCATCGAGGTCGTCGGTCACGAAGTGCGGGGTGTATCTCATTCGACCATTGTGCTGCTGCCGGTCTCAGACGCCGGCCGGCCGCGCGCTCACATAAAACTCGAGGGCGATGTTGTCGGGATCCTTGACGCTCAGCGCAGTGCCGTAATCGGTGTCGACGATCTCGCTGTGGGCGATTCCGACAGCATCGAGGTGCTCCGCCCACTCGACGATCGCCTCCCGATCGACGCAGGCGAATCCCACGTGATCGAGACCAAGCCGGGTCGGATCGAACGGCCCGGAGGGCTGAGTCTCGTGCTGGGTGAGACCGACGGTGAGTCCGGGTATCGGCCGAAAGATGCGTCGTACGAAAGATTCGCCGGTGAGGGTGGCCACCGACGCGCTCCCCCACAGTGTCTCGTAGAACGGCACGCTCACCTCGAGGTCGCTGACGGTGAGAGCAATGTGATGGATGCTGGAGAACACGGGCATTTCGGTGTCTTTCTCTGAATCAGGCCTGGTCGATCGGGCACCAGTAGAGCTTTCGCCCACCGAGCTCCTCTAGCACAATGTTGGTTCCGCAGACCCGGCAGGGTAGGCCGGCGCGGTGATAGGCCCAGTGTCGATCCTTGCGGTGGGAGAGTGCCTTGCGATGGGCGGCGGGAGTCAGCCCGTCCATGGTGAGCATCTGGCCGGTCCTCACGCCGATGGCGAGAAGGGAGCACCAGTCGCGCCACAGGGCGCGCAGGGCCTCCTCCGGCACGAGTTTGCCTGGCGTGTGAGGGTTGAGTCTCGCGCGAAAGAGCAACTCGGCGCGATAGACGTTGCCGATGCCGCTGACGACCGACTGGTCCATCAGCAGCAGTCCGATCGGCGTCGGTTTCTTGCGGATGACGCTCACGAAACGTTCCTCGCCGAGCGCCTGGTCGTCCACCAGCGGATCAGGACCGAGCTTCGCGACCGAAGCGTCCACCTGCTCGGGGGTCTGCACCTCGCAGGCTGTGGGGCCGCGCAGGTCAGCAACGGTGTCACGGGTGAGCAGTCGCACGCGAACGGCGCCGACGGGCGCGGCTGGGAAGCTGAACTCCGTGTCCCTGAGCTCTTCCTGCTCCGACATTCGTAGCCGGCGCCGTCGGGGGGCACCGATGCTCGACAGGGAGTCCTCGGCGGCATCCTGATCAAGGATCGTGCCACGCTCTGCAGTCTGCCCCGGGCGTCCCCTCGCAGAGGTGAGGGAGGCATCCGCCGTGAAGTCGCCAGCGAAATCCCAGGCTCCGTAGAGACCGAGATGCACCCGAAGCCACAGGTGATTGTCGAATTCGAGGAACATCTGTTTGCCGACGGCGCAGGCATCGATCATCGTGTGCCCGTCGAGGAGGGTCGCCCCCTCGGCGAAACGGCCCTGCGGAGACGAGACGGCCGTCTGTTTTCCCACGAAATGACGGGCGAATTGGCGAGCGATGCGGTGGACGGAATGGCCCTCTGGCACGGTTAGTCGATCTCGCGGCTGGCGATCAGCCCGGTTGCTTCGTACTCTGCGAGCTGCGCGATGCGGCGGGCGTGACGCTCTTCGCCCGAGAACGGCTCCGCGATAAAGGTGTCGATGAAGAGCTTCGCCTCCTCGACGCTGTGCTGCCGTGCGCCGATCGCGATGAGATTCGCATCGTTGTGCTGGCGGGCAAGCAGGGCCGTGGACACGTTCCAGACCAGTGCCGCACGGGCACCGAGTACCTTGTTGGCGGCCATCTGCTCGCCGTTGCCTGAGCCTCCGAAGACGACTCCGAGGGCCTGAATCCCGGCGTTCTGGTCCGCGACGGTGCCGCGTGCCGCGTTGATGCAGAAGCTCGGGTAGTCGTCCACCGCGTCATAGACCGTCGGGCCATGATCCACGACCTCGTGACCAGCGGTGCGCAGGTGCTGTTGGAGATCCTCGCTGAATTCGAGCCCGGCGTGGTCGGTGGCGATGTGGATGCGCATGCTCTCCAATTTAGGCGATACGAATCTAGGCGATATGCATCTCGGCGATTTGCGTCTCGGCTAGGTAGACCTTGCGAATCGTCTCGGTCACTGTCCACACCGTGTGCTCGCCAGCGGCCAGGCGCGCCACCGATCCCGGGGACAGATTCATCACCCGATCATCGGCGCCGAAAGTGACCGTGGCGCGTCCGGCGATCACGACGAAAACCTCGTCACTCTCGACATCCCGCATCGCACCGACGGTCATCTCCCACACCCCGACCTCGAGCTCGCCGAAAGTCGTCACCGTGGTGGAGCCCGTAGTCGGAGTTCCATCGACCACCTGGTCGGCTTCGACCGGCTCGTGCAGGATGGTCAGGTCGAGCGCAGCGATCGCGGTAGAGGCTTGGGGCGTCACGGAACCCAGTATCCGACCCGCGCGAGCAGTCGCGTTTCGGCGTCCGCGTCCGCGGGAACCTTGTTCTCTGGCGGAAAGGCGCCCATCGCCCGAAAGCTGTCGATCTGCGGGCCGAGGATCTCCCAGAGGCCATCGACGAGCGGATCCGGAAGCGAGTAATCGAGGCCGATGAACTTCGCGATCGACCAAGCCTGAAAAGCGCGGAACGTGCTGGTGTGCACGAGGTAGTCGCCGATCGAGAAGTCGCCGTAGCTCAGATGCACGACGCGGTCGAGGTCGAGATCAGCGGCGACAGCCTCGGTAGCCGCATCGTTGATGTCGTCGTAGTTTCCGATCGGATCGTCGCCGAGAAGGTCGCCGTCGTGGCAGGCACCGACCTCCTCCGCGGCGCGGCCGGCGAGCACATCCGGCACCCAGGCCTCGTCGAACGCGTGATAGGCGAGAATGTCGCGAAGGGCCGGGTCGGGCTTGCGCGACCAGTCCGCCGGAACGGCAAGGGACAGCTGGTCGAGGTCGACCATGTCGATGACTTCTCGTAGGGCGGCATCAGACATGAGGAAGAGGTCCTGTTGGTTCATGTCCATACGCTACTGCGGAGCGCCGACAGTCAGCGGCTCAGTCAGCGGCGACAGTCAGCGGCTCAGGAATCGAAGCCAAGCCCCGCCGCATCCAGCGTCTTCAGGAGCAGGTTGCGACGCCCGTCGTTATGGTCGGCCCGGTCGAGCGCCCACTTGGTGGCCTGTACCCCGGCGAAGGTCGCCGGCTCTGGCGGAAAGGGCAGCGGCGTCGAGCGAACCATCTCGAGCTCGGTGCGCTCAGTTGGCTCACCCGAGAGATGGTCGAGCATCACGTTGGCGGCGAACCGGCTCGCGCCGACCCCAAGCCCGGTGAAGCCGGCGGCGTAGGCGACCCGGCCCCGGCGAGCGAGTCCGAAGAACGCACAGAACCGGGTGCTGGTGTCGATGACACCGGCCCAGCGATGGCTGAACTTCACGCCTTCGAGTTGCGGGAAGGTCGTGAAGAAGTGGCTCGCGAGCCTCTGAAAAGACTGCGGCCGGTCATCGTACGACGGACGGATGCGTCCGCCGTAGTGATAGATCGCGTCGTAGCCACCCCACAGGATGCGGTTGTCGGCGCTGAGGCGATAGTAGTGAAACTGGTTGGCCAGGTCGGCGACGCCCTGCCGACCTTCCCAGCCGATGGCGGCGAGTTGGGCATCCGTCAATGGCTCTGTCATGAGCACGTAGTCATAGACCGGCACGGTGTGAAGGCGGTAACGCTTGAGCAGGGAAGGGAACACGTTGGTGGCAAGGGCAACCTTCTCGGCGCTGACGAAGCCACCATCGGTGGTGAGAGTCACCGCACCCGTCGGCAGCTCGCTGTCGATGCCCGTCACCGGTGAGTTCTCGCGGATATCGACGCCGGCCTCGATACACGCCCGCGCGAGTTCTGCGGCAAGCTTCGCCGGGTGGATGAGGGCCGTCGCGTGCTTGCTCCACAAGCCGCCCTGGTAGGTGGGCGAATTGACCAGAGCACGGATGCCCTCGGCGTCGTAATACAACTCGCCTTCGCCGTCGTGGGCGGCGCCGAGTTCAGGCAGCTGGTAACGCTCGGTCGCCACCGCGAGTGATCCGGTGCGCTCGAAGTCGCAGTCCAGCCCGAGCCGGTCGACGGTCGCCGCTATCTCGTCGAGGTTTTCCGCACCGAGCCGGTCGAGCTGTTCGAGCTCCCGGGGAAAGCGGGCGAGCCCGTTGGCCTCGCCATGGGTGAGGGATGCCTCGCAGAATCCGCCGTTGCGCCCGGACGCCGCCCAGCCGATCGTCTTCGCCTCGAGCACGATCACTCGCGTGCCGGGATCACGCTCGATCGCCTGCAGCGCCGTCCAGAGCCCGGTGTAGCCGGCTCCCACTACTGCGAGGTCGTAGTGCGCGGTACCGGAGTGCCGTGGGTGGCGTAGTTGAGGGCCGATGTCGTCGAGCCAGAACGGCGCGAGCCGGGCATCCGCCAGGGCCTCGGTAATGATGCGGGCGTCGGGTGCGGAGCGTTCGAAAACCGTGCTGGCCATAGGGCAACACTACGGTTGCCGCCTCCTCCGCGCCCGCGAGTGACACGCGCGCCCGCACCTTCGGGCGCGCGTGTCACTCGCGGGCGCGGAGATGAGTGCGGATACACCAACACGGAGTGCAGGGCTGCTAGTCGAAGATGGGCCCCCGGGTGCGGGACCGCTTGAGTTCGAAGAAGCCGTCATAACTCGCCAGCGCGACCACACCGTCCCAGAGAGCAGCCGCCTGTTCGCCTTTCGGTGCGGGCGAGATGACCGGGCCGAAGAAGGCGTAGTCGCCGATCGCGATCACCGGGGTGCCGACATCCTGCCCGACTCGCTCGATTCCGTCGAAGTGCGACGCGCGCATCTGCGGGTCGTATTCGTCAGAGTCCGCGAAGGCCGCGAGTGAAACGGGGAGTCCGACCTCGGCGAGAGACTCGGCGATGATCGCATCGACGTCCGCGCGCTCACCGGGATGAATGCGCGTACCGAGCGCGTCGTACAGCGGTTTCACCGAGGTCTGGCCGTGCATTTCAGCGACTGCCGCGACCAGGCGCGTGTATCGGAGCGCCCGCGGGAGGAATTCGCGGTAGGCCTCCGAAAGATCCGTTGCATTCTCGTTGAGCACGGCGAGGCTCATCACGTGCCAGCTCACCTCGAGATCGCGCAGCGCGGCCACTTGGTCGAGCCAGCGGCTGGTCATCCAAGCCCACGGACAGGAGGGGTCGAACCAGAAGTCGACGGCGATCGGAGTCACGCGGGTTTCGGTCATGTTTCGGGTAACCGAGTAATGAGTGAGGGTATTCCAATCTGGGTCTGGATTCACCGGCCGGTAGGGCGCACACTGAAACGACAGGGCGCGCCGACACGGAGTGCGCCGGTCGTCGGAGGCCCTTATGCGCACAACACCAGTCCTGCTTCCTAT
Source organism: Glaciihabitans sp. GrIS 2.15 (assembly GCF_035984695.1). Taxonomy (NCBI): domain Bacteria; kingdom Bacillati; phylum Actinomycetota; class Actinomycetes; order Micrococcales; family Microbacteriaceae; genus Glaciihabitans; species Glaciihabitans sp. GrIS 2.15. The sequence continues at coordinate 189,233 of NZ_JAXCHU010000001.1, read as the reverse complement.
CCTGTCTCGGGGCAAGCACCGCACGCCGCGGCGCGGTGCCTGCTTCATGGAGTATGCGTCGTATCTCGCGGGGGAGAAATGGAGCGACCATCCCTCCTGCACTGATCCGTCGCTCGCCTCCCTGGCCCGGATGGTGAACGACTGCACCTCGGATGCTGCGCGGGGCCACCTGGTCACGATGATCCCGTCCGTCATCGGCCTGACCGGCGATGGCACGATCACCGCCATCCGTCTGGCGGTTCGTGCTGCGAGCGCCGCCCTGCCAATCGCGAGCGAGGGACGCCAGCGAGCTCTCGCCGCAGGCCTGCTTCGCTGCGACGAATTGCTCGCTGGCTGGGGCGAGAGCGGATCAAGCAGCAGTCGCGCACTGATCCGTAGCGCGCTCGAAGACACGCCCGGCGCGAGTTCTTGGGCCGGCGAGTTTCTGCAGTCAATGGGCTCGGTCTCCGTCGGTACGATTCCCTTCATGAGCGAGGCGATCATCCGCACCGCAGTCGTGGGCATCGCGGATGCCTGCGTGCAGGACTCGAACCAGCGGCTCCGCGAACTGCTCGCCCTCGCTATCGCGGACTGCACCGCCGAGAGCTCACTAGTGCCGTCGATCCGAGAACTCCAGCCGACGCCCTGACCGGTCCAACTAGACTCTTTTTTTGGACACGATCCATTGAGCGAAGGAGCCGCAGTTGCCTGGAGAGAACCTCACCCGCGTCGAAGCCCAGGAGCGCAAGTCGCTCGTTTCGGTTGACCATTACGATGTGACCCTCGACCTGACAACCGGGCCGGAGATCTTCCGCAGCACAACGGTCGTCACATTCGACGCGACACCGGGATCGTCCACCTTTATCGACGCACTCACGCGCACGGTTCATTCCGTGACGCTCAATGCAGCGGAGCTCGATGTCGCCGCGGTGAATGATGGCATCCGTATCCAGCTGGACGGCCTTGCGGCACACAACGTACTCACCGTCGTTGCCGACGCCGAGTACACCAACACCGGAGAAGGCCTGCACCGCTTCGTCGACCCGGTCGACAACGAGGTCTACCTATACACGCAGTTTGAGGTTCCGGATTCCCGCCGGGTATTCGCGGTGTTCGAGCAACCCGACCTCAAGGCCACGTTCGGATTCACGGTCACCGCCCCCGCGGCATGGCAGCTGATCAGTAACTCGCCCACTCCGGATCCCGTGATTACCGGCGAGTCCGCTACCTGGGCGTTCGAGCCAACCCCGATCCTGTCCTCCTATGTGACCGCGCTCGTAGCCGGCCCGTACGCGGTCGTGCGGTCGGCGCTGACCAGCCGTAGCGGCCGTGTCATCCCGCTTGGACTGTTCTCCCGCAAGTCACTCAGCCAGTACCTCGACGCGGAATACATCTTCGAGAAGACTCGCCAGGGTTTCGCGTACTACGAGGAGAAGTTCCAGTACCCCTATCCCTTCGCAAAGTACGACCAGCTGTTCGTGCCGGAGTTCAACGCGGGCGCGATGGAGAACGCTGGCGCTGTGACGTTCACCGAGTCGTATGTGTTCCGGTCAAAAGTGACCGACGCGATCAAAGAGCGCCGCGTCGTGACGATCCTGCACGAACTCGCCCACATGTGGTTCGGCGACCTCGTGACCATGAAATGGTGGAACGACCTCTGGCTAAACGAGTCATTCGCCGAGTGGGCCTCCACGATAGCCACCGCAGAAGCTACGGAATGGACCGAAGCCTGGACCACGTTCCAGGCGATGGAGAAGAGCTGGGCCTACCGCCAGGACCAGCTGCCGTCGACCCATCCCGTAGTCGCGACCATCGATGATCTCGAGGCCGTGCAGGTGAACTTCGACGGCATCACCTACGCCAAGGGCGGATCGGTGCTGAAGCAACTCGTGGCGTGGGTGGGAATCGACGCCTTTTTCGCCGGCGTCGCCGCCTATTTTGCAAAGCACGAATACGGTAACACCGAGCTCAGCGACCTGCTTGCCGAGCTTCAGGTCACAAGCGGCCGAGACCTCAGCGGATGGTCAGCGCTCTGGCTCGAAACAGCTGGTGTCAATACCCTGACACCCGAGATCGAAACGAGTGCAACGGGTGTCATCACCGCGTTCGCCATCGTGCAGACGGCCGCAACCGACTACCCGACCATCCGCCCGCACCGCCTAGCGGTCGGCCTGTATGACCTGTTCGACGGCGCGCTCGTGCGCACCCACCAGGTGGAGCTCGACGTGGATGGCGTGCGCACCGAGGTCGCTGAGCTCGTCGGCACGACCAAGCCAGCGCTGGTGCTGCTCAACGACGATGACCTCGCCTACGCGAAGATCCGTCTTGACCCCGACTCGCTCGCCGTGGCGATCGATCACCTCGCGCACATCGAGAACCCGCTTGCTCGCGCAATCGTTTGGGGCGCGGCGTGGGATGCTACCCGCGACGGCGAAAGCCCCGCGAGCGACTACGTGCGCCTGGTGCTCGGCAACATCGCGAGCGAGACCGAGTCCACCACCATCCGCACCACACTCGGCCAGCTTGGCCTAGCAGCGAAGCAGTACGTGGCCCCCGAGCACCGCACCGAGACACTCACGCACATCGGCGACAGCCTCTGGACGCTCGCGACGGGGGCCGCCCCCGGCTCGGACGCCCAGTTCCAGTTCGTCAAGTTCTTCGCGGCCTACGCGTCGACGACCGAGCATGCGGCGGCGCTCACCGGACTTCGTGACGGCTCGGCCCCGCTTGAGGGGCTGGAGATCGACACCGACCTCGGCTGGGAAATCCTGGAGGGACTCGTGCTCACCGGCGTGGTCGGCCAGCCCGAGATCGACGCCGCCCTCGCGGCCGACAACACTTCCAACGGCCAACAGGCGGCGGCGCGGGTATCGGCCTCCATCCCCACCGCCGAGGGCAAGCGCAGAGCATTTGATTCGCTCGTGGACAGCGATGCCCTGCCGAACTCGATCGTGCACAACGTGACCGTCGGCTACCTGCACGTGAACGACCCGAGCGTTCTCGAGTCCCTGGTCGCGCCATATTTCGCGGCCCTTGGCGACATCTGGGCTACCCGGTCGTACAAGATCGCGGAGTACATCATCCTCGGCCTGTACCCCTCGCCACTGGCATCCGAAGCGCTCGTCACCGCGACGAAGTCCTGGCTCGCTGCCAACCCCGACATCCCGGCACTTCGCCGTCTCGTCACCGAGAATCTTGCGGGAGTCGAGCGCGCACTGGCCGTGCAATCGAAAGACGCTTAGCCGCGCACGACAATCCGAATGAGTGTGGTCATTCCGGGCGGATACGCCGTCCCGGAATGACCATTGCGGCGATGACTCATGGGCGCGCACCGGAATATCCCCCGGACGGATGATTCCCTCGAGGGATGCCATCGCTAGGCTCGAATACATGAGGATGATTTTGTGATCGAAGCGACCGGCCTGACCAAACACTATGGCGCGAAGACCGCCGTCGACAGCGTGACCTTCTCAGTGAAACCGGGAATGGTAACCGGCTTCCTCGGTCCGAATGGGGCGGGAAAGTCGACGACGATGCGGCTCGTGGTCGCGCTCGACCGACCGTCGAGTGGGGCGGTGACGGTCAACGGCAAGCGGTACGCCGACCTCAAAGCACCGCTGCGCGAAGTCGGTGTGCTGCTCGACGCCAAAGCGGTTCACACCGGTCGCTCGGCGATCAACCACCTGCGGGCACTTGCTGCCACCCACAGCATCGGCCGAGCCCGCGTCGATGAGGTGATCGGACTCACCGGCCTCGATTCCGTGGCCCGAAAGCGCGTCGGCGGCTTCTCGCTTGGAATGGGGCAGCGGCTCGGAATCGCCGCAGCCCTTCTCGGGGACCCGGCCACGCTGATCCTCGATGAGCCGGTCAACGGGCTCGACCCCGAGGGTGTGATCTGGGTGCGTAATCTCACGCGCTTTCTCGCCTCAGAGGGCCGCACGATCTTTCTCTCCTCACACCTGATGAGCGAAATGGCGCAGACCGCCGATCACATCATCGTGCTCGGGCGCGGTCGGATCATTGCGGATGCACCGGTCCGCGACATCGTGGCTCTCGCGACCGGTAACGCCGTGCAGGTTCGCACACCGGATGCCGAGCGATTCGCCGCGCTGCTCGCCGCCCCGGACGTCGTAGTTGCCCATGACCAGCCCCACCTTCTGCAGGTGACGGGACTGACCGCGCCGCAGATCGGTGAGCTCGCAGCGCGCAACGGTGTGGTGCTTCACGAGCTCGCTCCGCAGGCCGGTTCACTCGAAGACGCCTACCTCGCCCTGACCAAGGACGAAGTCGAATATCACGCCGGAGGGATTGCCCGATGACCACCACGACAACGTACATAGCCCACGGCTCAGGGCTCAGCTTCCGGGGGCTGCTGCTCTCGGAGTGGATCAAGCTCACCTCGCTGCGCTCCACGGTGTGGTGCTACGGCATCATCCTGATCATTAACCTCGGGCTCGCCTTCCTGCTGTCCTCCGTGGTCCCGGCCCCGAAAGACGGGACGCCAGTCCTCAATCAGGCATTCTGGGCGCAGTTCGCAACGATCGGAACCGCTTTCAGCCAGCTCGTCATCGCTGTGCTCGGTGCTCTCGTCATCACCGGCGAGTACGGCACTGGCATGATCCGCTCCACTTTTGCGGCGGTTCCGAAGCGGTTGCCAGCGCTGCTCGCCAAGGCCGTCGTGTTCGGTGTTTCGACCTTCGTCATTTCCCTCGTCACACTTGCAGGTAGCGCTCTGATCGCTGCTCCGCTCCTGAATGCCAAGGGCATGAATCTCGATTTTGGAGACGGTAGGGTGTGGCTCGCTGTCCTCGGCGCCGCCGGTTTCATGACGCTGGTCGGCCTGATGGCGCTCTTCCTCGGCACCATCATCCGCAACAGCGCAGGCGGGATCTCCGCGGCGATCGGCCTGCTCTTCGTCGCGCCGATCATCATGCAGATCTTCGTCAGCATCACCCGGTCGCCGTGGGCTCAGAACATCCTCGAGTTTCTTCCCAGCACCGCGGGACAGCGGATGTCGACCTACGCGATCGGCTCGCTCCCTCAGATCAAGGACGTCGTCATTCTCGACGCTGGCCTGGGCTTACTCGTGCTCGCGGCCTGGGTGTCGCTCTTCGGGATCATCGCGGGCGTGCTCCTCAAGCGTCGAGACGTGTAGACGCCCCCGACGGGAGCGCACAAACGCCCGCGGTAAACTCGGGCACCATGATGACTGCGGTAGCGATCGATGGATGGACCGCCTTCTGGGCGGCCGTCAGCCATATCTACGAGATGACATTCGTGCAGGTGATCCTGATCATCGTTGTCGCCGTCGCGTTGCGCATCGCACTGCGAATCGTGATCGATCGGGTGGTCAATCGCATTGTGACCGGGGTGAAGAAGCGCCAGCACGTGCAGGACACCCAGGCCCTGATTACGTCTCCGCTCAGCGCCGTGCGGGTCGTGCAGCGCACCCGCACCCTTGGCAGCGTTCTGAATAACATCGTGGCCGTTGTGCTGGTGATCGTGGCCGGGCTCTCGATCATCACCACCATCAACCCGACCATTCTTGGCTCGTTCGCGTTGATCACCGCAGCGCTCGGTGCCGGCCTCGGTTTCGGTGCCCAGAACATCGTAAAAGACGTGCTCAACGGTCTTTTCATGGTCGCGGAGGACCAGCTCGGGGTCGGCGACGTCGTTGACCTGGGGCCCGCCACCGGTGTCGTCGAGGCGGTCGGCATCCGCATCACGCAGATCCGCGACGTGAACGGCACCGTCTGGTTCGTGCGCAACGGCGAGATCATCCGGGTCGGCAACATGTCGCAGGGCTGGTCGCGAGTCATCATCGACCTCGCCGTTCCCTACGACGCGGATGTCGCAGCGGTTCAGGAGCGGATGCTCACGATCGGCACGGAGATGGCCGCCGACCCCAAGTGGCGCAGCCGCATCCTCGAGAAGCCCGAGATCTGGGGCATCGAGTCGATTTCCGCCGAGGCGATTGTGATACGCCTGGTCATGAAGACCAGGGCGGGCGTGAAGGATGACGTGGCACGGGATCTGCGGGCACGGCTCAAGTCGGGTCTCGATGCGATGGGCATCAGGCTCCCGGCCCTCAACAGCATCGTGCTGAGCGGCTTCGAGGGAGCGGAGAGCATCAAGGGAGCACGTCCCCCACGCACGGAGCCAAACCCGATTGCCACGACCGCGGATCCGAAACCACCGAGAAAGTCACGGCTGTGAGCGGCGAGCTCCCCGGCGGACAGGTGAACCCGGTGACGCTCCGCGTGAGTGAGCACGGCGAGGCCGCCCTCGGCAGCTTCTACGAGAAGATCGGCGGGCGTCCCACGTTTGAGCGGCTCGTGCGGGCGTTCTACGACGGCATCCGCACCGATGAGGTGCTGCTGCCGATGTACCCGGAGCAGCCGGATCTTGAGGGGGCAATCCAGCGGCTCACGGGCTTTCTTGAGCAATATTGGGGCGGCCCTGGCACCTATTCGGAGCAGCGCGGCCACCCTCGGCTGCGCGCGCGCCACCTGCCGTTCTCAGTGAATCCGGATGCCCGCGACCGTTGGCTGCTCCACATGCGTGCCGCGGTCGACAGCCTCGAACTCTCCGCACTCGACGATGCAACGCTCTGGGACTACCTCGACCGGGCCGCGCACGCGATGGTGAACACCTTCGACGCCTAACGACGCGATCCTGAGATTGCTCTGCGAGTAGGCCCGGAGCATCCCGTCCGAACGGCTCTCGGCACCGAAGAACCACATACCGTGAGGGCAGGTTGCCTGCGCCCCGGTCACCCACTCCACCGGTTCTTTACAGCAAGGCTACTCATGTCCATCATCACGCCTCCCGTCGTCACTTTCACCAAGACGAAACCACGAGGCGACCGGTCGAACCCCACGACCGAATACTCGGCACTCCTCCGCACCGTTCGCGATGCTGGCCTGCTTCGACGCAGCCACGGCTTCTACTACGGCATGTTCGCCGCGTTGCTCGGCGTACTCGGCGCAACGGTCGCTGGAATGGTGCTGCTCGGAGATTCCTGGTTCCAACTGCTTCTCGCCGCCGTTCTCGGGGTGATCTTTACCCAATTCGCCTTCCTCGCCCATGAGGCATCCCACCGCCAGGTCTTCGAGTCGGGCCGGGCCAACGACCTTGCCGGCCGCACAATTGCGAACCTCTTCGTGGGGATCAGCTATTCCTGGTGGATGACGAAGCACAGTCGGCACCACGCGAACCCGAACGTCACCGGTAAAGACCCGGACATCGAGCGGGACTTCGTCTCGTTCGTGCCGGAGGATGCGGCCAAGGCGAGTGGCCTCTATGCCTGGTTCACCAAGCGGCAGGGCTACCTGTTCTTCCCGATCCTCATTTTCGAAGGTCTTAACCTGCACATCGCGGGATTCCGCACCGTGTTCGGACGGGCAAAGGTTGATCGGCGCTGGCTCGAGATCGCGATGCTTGTACCCCGAATCGTGCTCTATGTGGTCGCGATCTTCCTCCTGATGTCTCCCGGCCTGGCGTGCGCGTTCATCGGTGTGCAGCTCGCCGTCTTCGGCGTCTACATGGGCGCCTCATTTGCCCCGAACCACAAGGGGATGCCCGTGCTCCCGCACGACTCGAAGGTCGACTTCCTGCGACGCCAGGTGCTGACGTCGCGAAACATCCGCGGCAATTGGATGATGGACACCTTCATGGGCGGACTCAACCATCAGGTCGAGCACCACCTTTTCCCCAACATGCCCCGGCCGCACCTGAAGAAGGCACGAGAGATCGCCCGCGAGTATTGCGACGCGCACGGGATCGTGTACACGGAGACCTCCCTGCGAGCGTCGTACGCGATCGTGGTGCGCTACCTCAATCGGGTTGGTCTGTCAGCCGGCGGCGATCCCTTCGATTGCCCGGCAGCCGGCTCCTTCGGCCGCTGACTTCAGGCGGCGACCGTGCTGCGGTTTGTCAGCCCTGCGGCCGGATGAATTGGCGCACGGCTGACCATTTGCTGCATGGTCAACCGCGTTCCGCCCGCCGCAGGATCGAGCGCGCGTGCCGGAGCACTGGCTCGTCCACCATTCGCCCCTCGAAGCGGAACACCCCGCGCTCCCCCTCCGCGGCCGCGAGCAGCGCGGTCGCGAAGGCAACCTCCTCCTGCGTCGGGCGATAGGCATCCCGGATCACCCCCACCTGAGTCGGGTGAATGCATGCGGTCGCCGCAAATCCGCTGGCCCGGGCATCCCTCGCCTCGAGCGCGAGTCCGTTGAGGTCGGGGATGTTGAGATACACCGAATCGATCGCGGCTTTCCCCGCCGCACCCGCCGCGAGAAGCATGCTCGAGCGGGCATACGATGCGATCGCGCGATAGCTGCCGTCTTCCTGCCGGCTCGAGGTGCCGCCGAGGGACGCGACCAGGTCCTCGGCCCCCCACATCACCGCGACCACTGACGACTCGGCTGCGATCGATGCCACTTCTGCGATTCCTGCCGCCGTCTCGCAGAGTGCGATCACGTCCCATCCGTCGAGGAGGGAAACCTGCTCGGCGCTTTCGGTCTTCGCGAGCATGACCCGGCGATAGTCGGTGCGCGCGAGCGCCGCGAGATCGTCGGCGAAGCATCCCGAGTGCACCGCGTTCACGCGCACGATCGTGGAGGCCGGGTCGAGACGGCTGGCGATCAGCGCTTCGCGGGCAGCGGCTTTCTCGTGCGGCGCTACGGCATCCTCGAGATCGAGGATGACGGCATCCGCTCGCTCCGCTGCTTTAGCGAAGCGATCGGGACGGTCTGCGGGGCAGAACAACAGGGCCGGGCCGAGGTCGAATCTCACCGATCGGCCTTCTCGCACCAGACGAGCGTCGAGCGCAGAGCGGTCGCGACGATCACGTCATCTTGGTTGCGGCCGACGTGACGAAGCACCACAATTCCCTGGCCGGGTCGCGATAGCGATAGCCGCATCTCTTCGACGATGCTCGACGAGTAAAGGGTGTCGCCGAGGAAGAGCGGCGCCGGGAAGGTGATCTCGCTGAACCCGAGACTCGCCACCAGCGTTCCCTGGGTGAGTTGTGCGACGGAGCTTCCCACCAGGGTCGAGAGTGTGAACATCGAGTTGACGAGCCGCTGTCCGAACGGCTGGGTGGCGGCGAACGCCGCGTCGAGATGCAGCGCCTGTGTGTTCATCGTGAGGGTCGTGAATAACACGTTGTCCGCCTCAGTGACGGTGCGGCCCGGCCGATGAAGATAGCGCACACCGACTTCGAACTCCTCGAACCAGAGACCGCGCTGCAGGATGTCCCGCTGCATCCCGTCCATCTTTACGCCGTCCATCAGTCCGAGAATCCCTGGTTCCACAAATCCACCATGAGCTGCACTTGGTCGCCCGTTCGCCGTCGGTCGTCCGTGAGGTAACAATCCATAATGTCTCCGTCGACGGCTCGGTGAATGATCGCTCACCCATTGACGTTAGTCACGGCTAACTGGATTGTCTACAGTAGGGTGTGAATCGACACGATCGGAGGGGTCGGATGTCACTAGCCATCGATCCTCGAGAGACTCCACGGGCACGCGCCAAGGCCGACCGCCGCCGGGCACTGCTCGATGCCGCGGCCCGTCTCTTCGCCGAACGCGGCTTCGACCGGGTCTCCATGGAAGATCTCGGCTCCGCCGCCGGCGTCAGCGGACCGGCCGTTTACCGGCATTTCCCGGGCAAGCAGTCCGTGCTTGCGGCCCTTCTCATCGACGTGAGCCAAGGACTCTTCGACGGGGGTGCACGCGTGATCGACGAAGCAGAGGACGCCCCGGCCACCCTCCGCGCCCTCATCTCCTTCCACGTCGCCTTCGCCCTCGCAAACGCCGATGTCATCCGCGTGCAGGATCGCGACCTGGAGAGTCTCGGCTTCCCCGATCAGCACCGGGTGCGCACCCTGCAACGCAGCTATGTCAGCCTCTGGGTCAGCGTGCTCGCGCGACTCGACCCCGGTGCCGAGGCCGCTGGGCTGCACGTGAAGGCGCACGCCACCTTCGGGCTGATCAACTCGACGCCGCACACCGGTCATTCCGCAGCTACCGGCCAAATTCTTGAAGCGATGGCCTGGGCGGGGCTCCGCCCATAAGCGCGGCGCCGGCCTCGGCAATTCCTTCCATCGGGCTCGGGGGCATCGTCGTCGCGACAGTCGCCACCGGGGTGGACTACTCGGCGGTCAGCACGGCGAGCGCCAGCATCCACTCGGGGTCGTCGCCACGCCCGCGACTTTCCCAGGGTTCATACGCCCCCGGTGATCGAGTGGCGTGGGCGAGCCGTTCTCCACCTCTGGGTGGACGCGGTCACCTCCGCCTGGGAGCTGCACACTTCGTGATGCCCCACACGGGGTAGCGTGACATCACCGCCTACCGTGACGAAGGAGCCACCGGATGCTCGACTCGACCGCCACTGACGTGCTGATCGTGGGAGCCGGACTCGCCGGGCTCGTGGCTGCTGCCGAGCTCGTGGATGCCGGCAAGAAGGTCACGATCCTCGAGCAGGAGCCGAAGGCGAGCTTCGGAGGCCAGGCCTGGTGGTCCTTCGGCGGTATCTTCCTGATCGATTCTCCCGAGCAACGACGCCTTGGCGTGCACGACTCGGTCGAGCTCGCGCGTCAAGACTGGTTCGCTTCGGCCGGATTTGACCGCGACGAAGACGCCTGGCCGAAGAAGTGGGCCGAGGCCTACCTCGACTTCGCCGCCGGAGAGAAACGATCCTGGCTGCACGACCAGGGCGTGCGATTCTTCCCCGTGGTCGGCTGGGCGGAGCGCGGGGGCTACACCGCCCTCGAGCACGGCAATTCCGTGCCCCGATTCCATATCGCCTGGGGCACCGGCCCCGGAGTGCTCGCTCCGTTCGTGCGCCGGGTACGCCGGGGAGTCGAGAGCGGCCTCGTGACACTGAAGTTCCGTCACCGGGTCGACGAGCTCATCGTCCAGGGCGGCGCTGTCGTTGGCGCGCGCGGCGCCATCCTTGCCCCGGATGCCGCGGAGCGCGGCGCCCCCTCCAGCCGCGAGATCACCGGTGAATTCGAGCTCCACGCCAGCGCCGTGATCGTGACAAGCGGCGGTATCGGCGGCAATCACGACCTCGTGCGCGAGCAGTGGCCAGCCCGCCTGGGAACGCCGCCGAAGTCGATGCTCTCGGGGGTACCGGCCCACGTCGACGGCCGCATGCTCGGCATCAGCGAGCAGGCCGGCGCGCACCTCATCAACGGCGACCGCATGTGGCATTACGTCGAGGGCATCGAAAACTACGCGCCCGTGTGGGCGCGGCACGGCATCCGCATCCTTCCCGGACCATCGTCAATCTGGCTGGATGCCACGGGCCGCCGTCTGCCGGTGCCACTGTTTCCCGGGTTTGACACCCTCGGCACGCTGGAGCACATCGTCGCGACCGGGTATGACCACAGCTGGTTCGTGCTCACGCAGAAGATCATCGAGAAGGAGTTCGCCCTCTCCGGCAGCGAGCAGAACCCCGACCTGACGAACAAGGACTATCGCCTGCTCGCAAAGCGACTTCAGCCCGGGGCACCGGGTCCGGTGAAGGCGTTCACACAGAAGGGCGCCGACTTCGTGGTGGCGAATACCCTCGATGAGCTGCTCGCGGGCATGCAGAAGCTGAGTCCGGACATCCCGATCGACACCGCTCGGGTGCGTCAGGAGATCGAGGGTCGCGACCGTGAGCTCGCCAACGACTTCTCGAAGGATGCCCAGGTCAATGCCATTCGGCAGGCACGCCGGTATCGCGGCGACAAGCTCATCCGCGTGGCGAGGCCCCACCGCATCCTGGACCCGAAGGCGGGGCCGCTGATCGCCGTGAAACTGCACATCCTCACCCGAAAGAGCCTCGGCGGCATTGAAACTGATCTTCAGGGCCGCGCCCTTTCAGCGACCGGCAAGCCGATCCCCGGCCTGTACGCGGCCGGAGAGGTGAGCGGATTCGGCGGTGGGGGCATGCACGGCTACCGGTCGCTTGAGGGTACTTTCCTCGGCGGGTGCCTCTTCTCGGGGCGGGTCGCCGGGCGCGCTGTGGCGCAGTTGGTTTGATCGGCAGAGAATTGGTGCAGGACAGATTTCAACGACCGGATCATCGCCGAGTTCCGCACGAACACAGCGCGAGTTTCGCCGCGCCAGCCGAGCGGGCAGAGGTGGTCGAGGTGGTCGAGGTACGAGATTGACCCCTCGCGGAGACGCAACGGGGTAACGGACTAGCGCTGCAGGCTCCACGCGCGGCGCTTCACCAACACGTGACCGCGCTCGGAGGTCAGGCGTGTCCACGGTCCGGTCTCATAGATGCGCACCGGATCAGTGCCACCGAAGAATCCGAGTGAGAGCCCGGCAAAGGCGGCTCCGGCGGGCACGTATTCGAGCCCGGAAATCGGATGCCCCCACACCTCCGAGCGTACGCGCTGAACAATCTGCTCGCCGGTACCGGTCGGTACCGCGGCGGCCACCTCATCGATGCCCGCCTTCGCCACCGATTCGAGCATGGATGCCTCCACCGACTCGAGCTCCTTCCAGCCGCCCCGTGGCGGCGAGATCGCGGCCCAGGTGACGGTGTTGACCTGCATCGGCAAGCTCACGGAGACCGCAGCGGCGGCGTCAACAACCTCGCCCTGCAGCCGATTGAGGCGCTCGAGCAACGAACGCACCGGCACCACAACGTCGAAGGTGTCGACATCGGTCAGGGCGAAGGTACGCAGCCCGAGCACTGTCGCGCTCTCGTCCAACAGGCCAGCCGGCACGAGCACTGCAACATAGACCGCGAGCACCCCTGAACCAGAAATCAGGCGCACAGAACCGTCCTCCACACGCTGGGCGCGGCTGAGAAAGACCTGCAGGTCGCCAAGGGAGTGGGAGTCAACAAGGGAAAATGTCTGGCTCATCTGGTCTCTAAACTATAGGAGCTCCGGGGTTCTCGCTGCCCCATGACCGCCGGACCCCGGGAGAACACCATGACCGACCCGCTCATTGACCTCCTATCGGCACTCGATCTCACGGATACTCATGCCCGCACGAGTGAGGAGATCTTCATCGGCACCAGCCAGTGGTCGGCTCTTGGCCGGGTATTCGGCGGGCAGGTGCTCGCGCAGTCACTCGTCGCCGCCCAGCGCACCATCGCGGAAGAACGTGTCATTCACTCACTGCACGGTTATTTTCTGCGGCCAGGCAATATCGACCTGCCGATCACCTTCTCGGTCGATCGCATCCACGACGGGCGATCGTTCTCCACCCGGCGCATCCAGGCCTACCAATCGGGCCTGCCGATCCTGTCGATGATCGCGTCGTTCCAGGACTCCGACGACGGCCTCGAACACCAGGTCGAGATGCCGACCGGCCTGCCACAGCCAGAGGATCTGCCCACCGCCGCCGAGGTGCTTGCGGACGTCGGGCATCCGATCGCTAAGCAGTGGGCGATCGGCCGTCCGTTCGACATGCGTCATGTGCCCTCCCCGGTGTTCCTTAGTGTGGACGGACCGCGTGTCGCCCATCAGGCCGTGTGGCTGAAGGCAACTGGGCGGCTGCCGGATGACCCCAACCTGCATCGGGCCGCTCTCGCCTACGCGAGCGACTATTCGATTCTCGAGCCGATATTCCGCCGTCATGGCGTGGCCTGGTCTACGCCCGGGCTCAAGGCGGCGAGCCTCGACCACGCGATGTGGTTCCACCGCTTCGGCCGGGTGGACGAGTGGATGCTCTATGCGCAAGAGTCCCCGAACGCCACCGGCGGTCGTGGTCTCTCGCTTGGGCGCATCTTCAGCCGCGACGGCGCACTGCTCGCGAGCGTGGCCCAGGAGGGCATGGTCCGGCTGCCCCGGCGGGACTAGGACGGCAGTCCCCGGTCCCGCAGTCCCCGGTCCCGGCCCCGTCCCCCGTTCCAGTTCCCGGTCCTGGCCCCGGCCCCGTCCCCGTCCCCGTCCCCGTCCCCGTCCCCGTCCCCGTCCCCGTCCCCGTCGAGCATGCTCGTGGTTCACGTCGTGGCGGGGGATACGACCGCTCGCGGAGGCGCAAACGCATCCCGGCGGGATTTATAACTCCCTCCACGAGGGCGCACCGCCGCCGCGACGTCGCTGGACGGCAGTGCGAGGCGCCCTCGTGAGCAGGTCAGCCCCCGGAGAGGATGTCCCCCGTTCCCGTTCCCGTTCCCGTTCCCGTTCCCGTTCCCGTTCTGGATGTTCCCGTTTCCTGTCGTGGCGGGGGATACGACCGCTCGCGGAGGCGCGAACGCATCCCGGCGGGATTTATAACTCCCTCCACGAGGGCGCACCGCCGCCGCGACGTCGCTGGACGGCAGTGCGAGGCGCCTTCGTGAGCAGGTCAGCCCCCGGAGAGGATGTTCCCGTCCCCCGTTCCCGTTCTGGATGTTCCCGTTTCCCGTCGTGGCGGGGGATACGACCGCTCGCGGAGGCGCGAACGCGTCCCGGCGGGAGTTACAACTCCCTCCACGAGGGCATATCACCACCGCGACGTCGTTGGGCCAGCACCTTGAGCCAGCACCTTAAGCCAGCACCTTAAGCCAGCACCGGGAGCCAGCACCGGGAGCGCGCCTCGGGAACTCGTCAGTCCCCGGCGAGGATGTCGGTGCGCTCCGCGAGATAGGACTCGAGACTGGCGAGCCCCTGGTCTCCCTCGCCGGCAACCCAGCGCACCATCACGGTGCCATCCCGCAGCGACAACGGTCCGGTCTCGGCACGGAGGCTCACGGCATCGAGGGCAATCTCGATGACATCGAAATTCACAGTGTCGCCGAGCGCAAAACCGCCGCGCGTCGCGGCCACGCGCAGTCCCCGCCGGTAAAGCGCCTCAGAATTCATGTACACGGTCTCGTAGGTCAGCTCGATCGCCCGGGTGATTCCTCCGGTGGCGAAGAGCCGGCCGTCCCGGTCGAGAAGCAGCACCCCGAGGCGCCAGGCCCGGCCGAGGGCATCCATCACGGCCGGACGCGGGATGAGCGCGATGCGGCGGGCGGGACGCAGACTCGCGATCGCCTCGTCCCCGATCCCCATCGACTCCAGCCGCTCGATCGTGCGGGAGAGCATCGCACGGAGATCGGTGGTGATCGCACCCGGATCGGTCATGCTTCAGTATGCCTCGCTGACGCTGGGCCGGTGGCGATCGGGGCGAGCGGCCCAGGCATTGCCGCGCCGAGATACGTGCCTGTCCGCCGACGAGAGCACATCGACAGAAAGGATGTCATCGACCGTGAGACACATCGACAGAATGGATGTCCGCGACCGCGGAACTCATCGTGCCCGTGGGTTCGACGGTGCTGTCCGGCGGCGCGATCCGTCTGGTAAATTCCCTCGACCAGCGCGGGCATCCGATTCCAGCCAGGTATGAACGCTACGTTGATGCCGTCCCGCCCGCAGGCGACAGTCACCGCCCTCTCGGTTTATTCCCAGCGGAATTGAACCGATTCGGCACCGAGTTCGTATCTCCAGGTGACAGGCTCTTCACGTCGCACGCCACTCATTTCCGGAGGAACAGTCCATGACCGCACCAACTTCTCTCACCCGCCGCGCGCTGCTCAGCGCCGGCAGTGCCACCGTCGTCGGAGCGGGAGCACTCGCGCTTGCCGCCTGCAGCTCACCCGCACCGAGTGGCTCCGGTAGCGGATCCGGCTCGACAGCGGCTTCCCCAAAGATTGCCGCGGGAACCGAGGTTGTGAAGGTGGCTGATATCCCGGTCGGCGGCACCAAGGCCGCGAAGATCGGAGAGCTTCCTGTGCTCCTCTCCCAGCCGACCGCTGGCACTGTCATGTGCTTCAGCGCGGTCTGTACCCATCAGGGCTGCACCGTGGGGGCCGCCGCCAAAGACTTCGACTGCTCCTGCCACGGCTCCAAGTTCAACGCCGAGACCGGTGCCGTGCTCAACGGGCCGGCCGTGACGGGACTCACCGCCATCAAGGTCACCGTCACGGGGGATGCGGTCGTGACTGCCTGATGGACTATGAGTTCAACGGGCTTCCGCTGCATGTGCTGCTCGTGCATTTCGTGGTCGTCGTCGTGCCAGTGGCAGCGCTCTGTACGCTGCTTGCCGCGGCATGGCCCGCTGCCCGGCGGCGACTCGGGATCGTGACGCCGATCATCGCCCTCGGCGCGCTGATCTCGGTGCCGATCACCACCCAGGCCGGGGAATGGCTGCAGGCCAGGGTCGGTCACACCGAGCTCGTCGCGGCCCACGCGGCACTCGGCACGACCCTGCTGCCGTGGGCCGTTGCCACCTTCCTCGTCGCCGCACTGCAGTGGTTCTGGTTTCGCTTCGTCAACGCTCCGGATGCCAGATTCGCCTCCCGCGTACCCGGCAGGACCGCGCGCCGCATCATCACCATCGCACTGGCGGTGGTTGTCGTCGTTCTCGCCATCGGATCTGTTGCCACGGTCGTACAGATCGGCGAATCGGGCGTGCGTGCGATCTGGACCGGGTCCTTCACGCAGAACCCGAAATAGGCCAGAACCCGAAATAGGCCAGAACCCGAAAACGGCCTCAGCGCCGGGTGAAGACCAGAGCCTCTTCCACATACGGCTTCCACGCCAAACGCTCCCCCGTGCTCAGTCGGCGTGGTTTCATCGTTTGCGAGTCGCACAGCACCACCCGCGTCGTGGCCCGCGCGAACAGCTCGTCCGGCTCGATGCCGACCGGAGAGCGGATCTCGTAACAGACATCGATGTCTGCACCGCCGAGGCGTCCGATCCACACCTCGATGTCGAGCGGTGTGCGGCGATAATCGATCGGTACGAGGTACTCGATCTCGGTGCGCGCGATGATGCTCAGGGTCGCCGAGCCGAGCCGGGCATCCAGCACCGCACTCGGCGCGCTCGCCGGGCGTTCCGCCTCGTCGTCAGGCATCCACAGCGCTTGAATACGGGCCTCCTCGAGCAGGCGCAGAATCTCGACGTTGTTGACATGCCCGTACGCATCGAGGTCACCCCAGCGCAGCACTGTCGGAATGTGCAGCCGCGCCATGAGCGTCAGTCCCGGGTGAGTTTGCGGTACGCCGAGCGGTTCGGCTTCGCGGCATCCGGTCCAAGGCGTTCGATCTTGTTTTCCTCGTAGGATTCGAAGTTGCCCTCGAACCAGTGCCAGTGACCCGGGCTCGCGTCGGTGCCCTCGTAAGCCAGGATGTGGGTGGCGATGCGGTCGAGGAACCACCGATCGTGAGTGATGACCACCGCGCAGCCGGGAAACTCAAGCAGCGCGTTCTCGAGGCTGCCGAGGGTTTCGACGTCCAGGTCGTTGGTTGGTTCGTCGAGCAGGAGCAGGTTGCCGCCCTGCTTGAGAGTGAGCGCGAGGTTGAGGCGGTTTCGCTCTCCACCGGAGAGTATGCCGGCCTTCTTCTGCTGGTCCGGACCCTTGAAACCGAACTGCGAGACGTAGCCGCGGGAGGGAATCTCGGTCTTGCCCACCTGGATGTAGTCCTGTCCGTCGGACACGACCTCCCACAGGGTCTTCGTCGGGTCGATTCCGCCACGATCCTGGTCGACGTAGGAGATGTCGACGGTCTCACCGATCTTCAGGTCGCCGCCGTCGAGAGGCTCAAGACCGGTGATCGTCTTGAACAGAGTGGTCTTGCCGACGCCATTCGGGCCGATGACGCCCACGATTCCGTTGCGTGGCAGCGTGAAGCTCAGGCCATCGATGAGCACGCGGCCATCGAAGCCCTTTTCGAGCTTCTTGGCGTCGATCACCTGGGCGCCGAGACGCGGGCCCACCGGGATCACGAGTTCTTCGAAGTCGAGCTTGCGCGTCTTCTCCGCTTCGTTCGCCATCTCCTCGTAGCGCGCGAGACGGGCCTTCGACTTGACCTGGCGACCCTTGGCGTTGCTGCGCACCCACTCCAGCTCACTCGACAGCCGCTTCGCGAGCTTGGCATCTTTTTTGCCCTGCACTTCGAGGCGGGCACCCTTCTTCTCGAGGTAGGTCGAGTAGTTGCCCTCGTACGGGTAAAGGTGGCCTCGGTCGACTTCGGCGATCCACTCGGCCACGTGGTCGAGGAAGTACCTATCGTGAGTCACGGCGAGAACGGCACCGTGATACTGGGCGAGGTGCTGCTCGAGCCAGAGGACACTCTCGGCGTCGAGGTGGTTGGTCGGTTCGTCGAGAAGCAGGAGATCCGGCTTCTGAAGCAGCAGCTTGGTGAGCGCGACACGGCGCTTCTCTCCGCCCGAGAGGTTCGAGACGCTGGCATCCCCGGGTGGCGTGCGTAGAGCATCCATCGCCTGCTCGAGTTGGGAGTCGAGGTCCCACGCGTCAGCGGCATCGATGGCCTCCTGCAGCACGCCCATCTCCGCGAGCAGCGAATCGAAGTCGGCATCCGGGTCCGCCATCGCGGCGGAGACCTCGTTGAAACGGTCGACCTTCGCCTTGATCGGGCCGACGCCCTCCTGCACATTCTCGAGCACGGTCTTGGTCTCGTCGAGCTCCGGCTCCTGCATCAGGATGCCGACGCTGTAGCCCGGGCTCAGGCGCGCTTCGCCATTGCTCGGAGTGTCGAGGCCGGCCATGATCTTGAGGATCGTGGATTTGCCCGCGCCGTTCGGCCCGACCACGCCGATCTTGGCGCCGGGAAAGAACGACATCGTGACATCGTCGAGGATGAGCTTGTCGCCGACCGCTTTGCGGGCGCGGACCATCGAGTAAATGAATTCGGCCATGGCGCAAGTTTAGTTGGGTCGATCGACCCCTACATTTACCGGCAGGCTCCTACCAATCGATGGCACGGGTCTTGCCGATCAGGCAGAGACCACTCTTCAACGCCGGTTCGACCGCACTGCTGTAGCCGCCCGCGCCGTGCTGGCCGAGCAGGCAGGAGTCACGGATCTTCACCGAGAAGAGAATCGAGTCGACTCCCCCGTCGATCGAAGTTGTGTCCGGGGTCAGCTGCATCGACGCCTTGTCGAAGCCGGCGGCGACCAGCGAGTCGAGTATCGCGCGGCCGTTCGCTGATTGATTCGCGACGAAAAGCCTCGTGTTCGCGGCATCGAACCACGCCTTGTTCGCCGCCGCAGAGCTGCCGGGCCGAAAGCTCGCTGCGGGAGCCGGGATCGTCGCATCCTTCGGGGAGGCGGTTGGCGACGGAGCCAAGGAAGCCGAGGACCTGGTTATGGTGTCGGGCGCAGTGGGCACACAACCCGCCAGCGGGACTGCACACACGAGCGTCATGAGAACGAGGAGATGCCGACGAGTGGTTGCCATCTCGTCGACCTCCCCGAGTCGTTCGTGCGGGACCAATCGCCCACCGCGATTCTAATTCGGAAGGTGCAACATCTCTCGCCTGCCAGTGCAGTACTGCTCATTTTCCGGTGCATGACACGCGTAAGGGCCGGTATTCCGCGACAACCGAGCTGCTTCTTCGCGCGGATCCTGTCGCCCGCGGGGACATCATCAATCATGGAACCGAGGGAGCAGGGTCGACCGGTCAGTTGCCGACCGGTCAGTTGCCGACCGGTCAGTTGCCGACCGGTCAGTTGCCCACCGGTCAGTTACGGACGAGGCGCAAGTCCCTCGCGGCCAGTTGCTCGCCTCCGTGTTGCTCGCCGCCGTGTTGCCGCTCACCAACGAGCAACTAACAGCGGCTGACCGAGGCGGCCTGCAGTGGCCCAGCTCCTAGAACGGTACGGCCGCGCCGTCCGCTGCAGCGCCGACGAGTTCATCGTCTCCGGCCGAAGGTGAATCATCGGGGCCATCCGGCGCGCCGGGTGTTGCGGTCGGCCAGCCGTCGCCAGCGGAGGTGGCGGCTGTCACTGCGGACGACTCGGGGGCGGCGGCATCCGCCTCTGCCCGCGTAGACGCGTCGATCGCCGCGCTCGACATGCTGCGGGTAAACGACGCAGTACCCCAAGTGAGGTCGTGGCCGATGGAGTCCGCATCGATCTCGATTGACGTGCCGACCTTATCTCCAGCGGTCCAGTCCCGGATGCGCAGGCGGCCGGTTACGATCACCCGCTCGCCCTTCCTGATCGAGCTGTTGGTGTTCATCGCGAGCTGCCGGAACGAGGTGACGGTGTACCAGTTGGTGCCGTTGTCGACCCACAGGTTGCGAGAGCGGTCGAAACGACGTTGGGTAGAGGCCAGCCTGAAGCTGGTGACGGGAAGCCCTTCGCCGGTGACGAAGTGATTCGGGACGGTGGCCACAAAGCCGGTGAGTGTGATGGTGTCGGTCATGTGGCCAGTGTGAGACCCGTCCAAGACTCCCGCACTTGGCGGCACCGAAACCGGGGAGAACCGCCCTTCACACGTAGGTGTGGAGGAGTTGCCATTCGCCCCGGGAAGCGTCATAGAGCACGTCGAACATGCGAGTGTCCCCGCTGTCGGACGTACCCTGGAAGCGCCAGCCGAGCGGCATCGAACCCGGATGGGTGATCGCCGCATAGTCGACATCCAGCGGTGTCGGCGTGTCGGTGACTCGATAGCGACTGCTCGCCCAGACGAACCGCTCTGGTATGCCCCTGGCTCCGGTCCAGACGGTCACGGTCGCGCCAACAAGGGTCATTTTTCCCACCTCCGACATTCGAACGTTTGTTCGATAGTCGACTGTAGACGCCATAGTCACGACACGCCAAACGTAGCGGCCTGATCGGTCAGTGCTCGCGAAACTCCGGCCACTCCGAGCCCGGCAGCAGTGCAGCGTAGAGCGCGCTTTGCGCGACATCCAGGGTCGGATAGACACCGCGATAGCCGTCATCCGTCAGAAGCTTGAAGGTGAAGCCGCCCTCGACGCTGTGCACGGAGCCGAGCGCTCCAGCCGGCCCCATCGCCACCCAGCGGTGACCCGTCAGGCGGTGTTCATTAGAAACGTGGGAATCAGACATTGACTGCATTGTGTTGCTCATCATTGAGCTCCTTTGTTCGTACCTGCCGAATCATGCTGGCAGCAATAGCCTAAGTCCGTACACCGCCATCGACACGAGCTGGTACCGATAATCTGATGAACTCCGGGAGAACACTGATGCCGTCCACTACGCGCCTCGGAGTCGTATTCGACTATGCCGACGACTTCACCACCAACGCTGCAGAGGTCACCGAATTTGAGCGGGTTGGGGTGGACCTCGTCTCGGTGGCGGAAGCCTATTCCTTTGATGCGGTGAGCCAGCTCGGCTATCTCGCCGCGATCACCACGACAATGACTCTCGCGTCGGGCATCCTGCCGATCTTCTCGCGCACGCCGACGCTCCTCGCGATGACGGCGGCGGGGCTCGATTCGGTCTCCCGCGGCCGGTTCGAACTCGGTATTGGATCATCCGGAGCACAGGTGATCGAGGGATTCCACGGCGTGCCGTTCAACGCACCGCTCGGCCGCATCCGGGAGAACGTGGAGATCTGCCGCGCGATCTGGCGACGTGAACGCCTGGAGTTCACGGGCGTGCACTACACGATCCCACTACCCGCCGACCAGGGCCGCGGCCTCGGCAAGCCGCTCAAGATCATCAATCAGCCGGTGCGCGACACCATCCCGATCTCGATCGCCGCTCTCACCCCGAAGGCCGTGGCGCAGGCCGCCGAAATCGCGGATGGCTGGCTGCCGCTGTTCTATCTGCCGGAGAAGGCGGATGCTGCATGGGGCGCGTCCCTCGCCGCGGGCGGAGCGAGGCGCTCCCCCGATCTTGGAGCGCTCGACGTGATTGCGCAGGTGCCGTTTTACCTCGGGGATCACGCGGACCAGGCTGCCGAGGTATACCGGCAGAACGTGGCGCTCTACGTCGGCGGCATGGGGGCGCGCGGGGCAAATTTCTACAACGATCTCGCCGTGGGATACGGATTTGCCGATGAAGCGGCGCTGGTGCAGGAGTTATATCTCACCGGGCGCAAGGATGAGGCGACCGCTGCCGTGCCGGACCAACTCGTGCGGGGCACAGCCCTCATCGGCACCGAAGCCGAGGTACGCGGCCGCGTGGACGCTCTGCTCGCTTCCGGTGTCACCACGATTTCGGTGAAGCCCCTGGCACGGTCACGCGCGGATCGCGTCGAACAACTTGAGGCTCTCCGCGCCATCCTGAGCTAGCAACACGGCGGCGAGCACCCACTCCCCTGCCGAAAACGCAGGAGATTCACCACCAGGAAGGCACTTTGGGCAACGTACGCGTGCTTCCGATGGCGAATCTCCTGCGTTTTGAGTACAGCCAGGCGCGGGGACGGATTAGGAGGCGAGCACGTACTCCGCGAAGGACTTGCGGATCTTGTTCACCTTGGGCACAGCGACCGCCATGCAGTAGCCCTGGCCCGGGTTCTTCGCGAAGAAGTCCTGGTGATATCCCTCAGCCTCGTACCAGATGCCGAGCGGCGAGATCTCGGTGACGAGCCCGCCGTCCCAGTACTCGGATGCGCGGTCGCGGGCCGTCTCGAACTGCGCTTTCTGCGCGTCATCCGCATAGAACATGGCGGAGCGGTATTGCGAACCGACGTCATTGCCCTGGCGGTTGAGCTGGCGCGGGTCGTGCAGGGAAAAGAAGACGTCGAGTATCACATCGACGGGGATGATCTCGGGGTCGAAGGTGACCGCGACGGCCTCCGCGTGGCCCGTTCTCCCGGTGCAGACGGCGTCGTAGTCGGGGTTCTTGGTGTCGCCTCCGGTGTAGCCCGATACGACATCGCTCACACCACGAAGGGTGCGGTAGACCGCGTCGAGACACCAGAAGCAACCGCCGGCGAGAACGAATGTGTTCATTCGAGGAGCCTACTTTCCGCTTGTGGGGGTGGCAGTTACGCTGCCTCTCTACACAACACCATCGCCCTCGGCGCAATTCCGCGTTCACAGCCGCCTTTAGGGTTAGAGCATGACCTATGTCTCGAATGCAGACCGCTACCAGACCATCGATTACAACCGTGTCGGCCGCAGCGGCCTGAAGCTCCCCGCCGTCTCGCTCGGCCTGTGGAACAACTTCGGGTTCGACCGCCCGATCGAGACCCAGCGAGCTATCCTTCGCCGTGCTTTCGACCTCGGTGTCACTCACTTCGACCTGGCGAACAACTACGGTCCGCCTGCGGGAAGCGCCGAGACCAACTTCGGGCGCATCTTCGCGGATGATTTCCGCCCGTACCGCGACGAGCTCATCATCTCCACGAAGGCGGGCTACGACATGTGGGACGGCCCGTACGGCGAATGGGGATCGCGCAAGTACATGCTGTCGTCGCTCGATCAGAGTCTCGGCCGAATGGGCTTGGACTATGTCGACATCTTCTACTCCCACCGCCCGGACCCGGAGACTCCCATTGAGGAGACCATGGGCGCGCTCGCAACCGCCGTAACCTCTGGCCGCGCCCTGTACGCCGGAATCTCGAACTACAGCACCGAGCAGACTGTGGCGGCGCATCAGGCTCTCGCCGAGTACAAGATCCCGCTGCTCATCCACCAGCCGCGCTTCAACATGTTCGACCGCCACATCGAGACCGAAGGCCTCCTTCCGGTGCTTGAGGAGATCGGAATGGGCAGCATCGTCTTTTCTCCGCTCGCCCAGGGCATGCTCACGGACCGCTACCTGAAGGGCATCCCAGCGGATTCCCGTGCCGCCGAGGGCCGCTGGATCAACTCCGACAACATCAGCGAGACCTATCTCGAGCGCGCCAATGCCCTCAACGAAATCGCGAAAGGCCGCGACCAGAGTCTCGCGCAGCTCGCGCTGACCTGGGTGCTGCGCCATCCGCAGGTCACTTCGGCCTTGATCGGGGCATCGAGTGTCGCGCAGCTAGAAAACAACGTTGCCGCTCTCGAGAGCGCACCACTCACCGAAGCGGAGATCGCCGCGATCGAGCCCCTTGCTGTGGATGGCACTACCGACCGATAAGCG
Source organism: Glaciihabitans sp. GrIS 2.15 (assembly GCF_035984695.1). Classification (NCBI taxonomy): domain Bacteria; kingdom Bacillati; phylum Actinomycetota; class Actinomycetes; order Micrococcales; family Microbacteriaceae; genus Glaciihabitans; species Glaciihabitans sp. GrIS 2.15. Next base: position 165,481 of record NZ_JAXCHU010000001.1, on the reverse strand, counting down.
GCGCGGATGTCGGTGGCCAGACCTACCGTGACACCACACAGACAACCGGGCCGGCTGAATCAAGGAATCCGCATGACCACTCTTGCTTTCACTAGCACCCAGGCCGTCGCTCGTCCCGGACTCCATCTTGTGCAGTTGCACGACGAGCTGTGGAGGGTGACGCGACCGTCCGGCGACGTGCTTGGCTACGTTGAGCTGTTTCGGGTGCGCGCGGGTCTTCGATTCCGCGCGAAAAGATTCATTGCGCGCCAGCGCCGATTCGTTGAGATGGGCGAATTCTGGAGCATGGATGACGCGATCGATTGTTTCGGCTTCTGAGGCGGGCTCCCGGCCGGTATACCGGCCGATGCCCGGGGCCGAAAGCAGTTGGAGACTCGCCACAGGCGGTCGCTGAAACTCGCCAAGACCCGGGTTAAAGTTCGGGCATGCAATGGTGGACCGACTTTCTCGACTGGCTCAACTCCGACAACGGCTGGCGCATCATCTCGACGGCGGTTATCCCCTTCGTGGCGATCGTCGTCGCGGGTATCGTCGCCGCCGCGATCGGGCGCGCTTCGGCGCGCAAGGTGATCGAACTGAGCGAGCGTGAGGTGCGCGCATCCGCCGTCACCGCCCTCATCAGCGCTGCCCGCAAGGCGGCCGTCTGGAACACACTGCCGGCACCGGAGCAGCAGCACATAGACCATCTCATTGGAGACGCCGAAATTCGCCTGCGCCTGCTTCCGATCGCGGGTACCGGTCTCGCTGCGGACTGGGCCAGCCACGAGATCGCAGGAATGAAGCGTAACGCCATCTCCTACAGCTTCCAGGCCGAGCAGTCCCTTCTCGTTTTCCGCGATCGACTGATCGAGTGGCAGGGTCGCCCGAGCCGGGCCAAGAAGCTCTTCAAGAACGACATCGACTCCTGGGCATACGAGTCTTCGGCGAGTGAGCAGGAGCTCGTTCACCAGCAACAGAAGTGGGCTGCCCAACAGGTGACGGAGACCGGTCCGATCCCCACGGTGACGACCACCCCGTTGACCCGCCCCCGGGCGCTTGCGCCGATCGATGCGCCGCTCACCGAGACAACTTCGGCCGTTGCTGCCGCCGGCCTCGCTGCCAGCCTCGCGTCCGCCGCGGCCCCCGCCGCCGAGACTGTTGCGCTGGAGATGGGCCCTCCGGGGGCCACTGCCGCCGCACGCGTCGAACCGAGCTCGCCTGAGGCCACCGGGCCCGTCGGCGACGGGCCTCATCCCCTGGTCGAGCCAGCCGACACCTCATCACACGACGTGTCGGAGGCATCAATCTTCGCTGCCAACCCGCCGCCGAAAGTGGTCGAGCCCGAGAAGGTCGAACCGGAGAAGGTCGAACCCGAACACGCAGAACCAGTTCACGCAGAACCTGTTCACGCAGAACCTGACACCGAGCCGCAGTCGTCAGAATCCGAGATCATCGAGGGTGAGATTGTCCAGTCGGAGACGCACCAGGAGCCGCGGTCAGAAGGTTCAGCTCCCGAAAATCACGACCACGATGATCATCACGGTCACGACAACCACGACAACCACGACAACCACGACGAACACGACGAACACCGACACGATGAGTGGCGCGGCTGACCCGAACCGGGCACCGTGTAAAACGCTGATTCGAAAGGTGCGATATCGCTCAGTCGCTGGGGACTGGCGCGCAAATCCCCCGGCTGGCAGAGTCCCCCCGGAGGGATTCGAACCCCCGGCCAAGTGGGTAGAAACCACACGCTCTTCCGCTGAGCTACGGGGGGAGGACGGTCCCCAGAGTACTACGCGGCTCGCACTGCCTGTGCTGCAGCACCACGCACCAGTTCTCGCCTGACCCTTGCCCGACAGGTCTGAGGCCGCGTCCGCAGTGCTGCAGTCTTCCTAGCCATAATTCTGCTCCTGACGGCCGCAGATCGCTAGTGCCGACAGCGAATCAGGGGCGATCGATGACGAGCCGAGCGAGAAGCCGACTGTCGACTACCGCCTGTCGACTACCGCCTGTCGACTACCGCCTGTCGACTAGATTGAGGCGATCATTCCCTCACCGCAGTTACCGTCGGGCACGGACCCGGTGCCCACTCCCGGCTACTCTGCGCTCCCTGCTCTGAATGATGCAGAATTGGCCGTTCGCGGACTGGATCAGAACGAGGTGGCGGCTCGAGTTCGTGCCGGCTTCACCAACGTCAGTTCTCGCGGATCGAGCCGGAGCTTCTGGCATATCCTTCGGGCCAACCTGTTCACCCTGTTCAATGCTGTCGTAGGGGCCAGCACTGTCGTGCTTCTCCTGTTCGGCGATTGGCAGGACGGCCTGTTCGGACTCACGGCCCTGGCGAACGTGTTGATCGGAGTGCTGCAGGAATTCCGCGCTAAGCGCCTGCTCGATTCGCTCGCCCTTCTCAGCGCGACCCCGGCGCGAGTCATGCGAGATGGAATGACCACGCAGATCCCCACCGATCAGGTTGTCATCGACGATCTGCTCGTGCTCCGCGTCGGAGACCAGGTTCCTGCCGACGCCATCATCGTGAGCGACGTCGACCTCGAAATCGATGAGTCGCTGCTGACCGGGGAGACGGACCCGGTCGGCAAAGCAGTGCGGACCAGCGTGCTTTCCGGATCAGCCGTGGCCGCCGGGCACGGAACCGCCCGGGTGAAGCAGGTCGGGGCCGATTCCTATTCGAGCCGCCTCACTGCCGAGGCGAAACGCTTCTCCCTGGTCAATTCCGAACTGCGCAACGCTGCCAATCGCATCGTGCGGTGGGTCAGTTGGGGGCTCGCTCCCCTGATTATTCTGGTCCTCAATGCGCAGATGCAGGCCGCGGGCGGATGGGATGCGATGCTCCAGTCCGGTCGTTGGCGGGAGGTTTTGATCGGCACGGTGGCGAGCGCGGCGAGCGTGATCCCGCAGGGTCTCATTCTCATGATCAGCATCTCATTCGCACTGGCTGCGGCGAAGTTGGCGCGATCAGAAGTGCTCGTGCAGGAGATCGCAGCCATCGAAATTCTCGCTCGGGTAGACACGATCTGTTTTGATAAGACGGGCACCCTCACCGACGGCGCCATTGCGTTCGATGCCGTGCACAGCGTCTGCGATTCGCCCCCGCCAGGCTGGGAGGCGGTGCTGGGCTGCTTCGGTGCTGATGACGACGCGAACGCCACCGCACGCTGCCTGCGGGATGCCTTCTCCGCGGGCGCCCTGAAACCGAGTTCTTCCGTGCCCTTTTCGTCGGACCGAAAGTGGAGTGCCCTGAGCATCCCCCAGGGGCCCACTATCGGAACCTGGGTTTTCGGCGCACCGGAAATTGTTCTCGCGGGTGGCAAAGCACATCCCGTCCTGGAGAAGGAACTCGCCCGCTTGATCCGACTCGGGCCACGGACGCTCGTCCTCGCTCACAGCGATGAGGAGCTGACGGAGACCGAGGTATCCGCTCACCGGTTGACTGGGCTGCTTCAGCCGATTGCGCTCGTCACCTTCGCCGAGAAGATCAGGCCTGATGCGGCCGACACCGTCGCCTATTTTCGCGAGCAGGGCGTTTCGTTGCGGGTGATCTCCGGCGACAACCCGCAGACCGCCGCCACGATCGCCCGGCAAGTGGGCCTGGTCTTCGACGGCGCGGGCTACGACGCTCGTGAACTGCCCACTGACCTCGACGAAATGGGCCAAATTCTCGAGACGCATTCGGTTTTCGGGCGGGTGACCCCCATTCAAAAACGGCAACTGGTGCGCGCACTGCAGCAGCGCGGGCATGTGGTGGCGATGACGGGCGACGGTGTCAATGATGCCCTCGCCGTCAAGGCCGCGGACATCGGAATCGCTATGGGCTCGGGCGCCGCAGCCACAAAGTCTGTGGCTCGGATGGTACTGCTCGACGGGCAGTTCTCTCGGCTGCCGAAGGTGGTTGCCGAGGGCAGACGTGTGATCGTCAACATCGAGCGAGTGTCGAAGCTGTTTCTCACAAAGTCGGTCTACGCGATTCTCCTGTCGGTTGCGGTCGGAGTGCTGCTCTGGAAATTTCCTTTTCTACCGCGTCAGTTCGCCCCGACCGACGGTCTCACCATCGGTATTCCGGCGCTGTTCCTCGCCCTGGCCGTCGAGCAGCGACCCTATCGACCAGGCTTTCTTCGCCGATCGCTGAGATTCTCGATCCCCGCGGGAGTGGTGACCGCGATGGTGCTCGTTGGGGTGCTCGCCTATGCCCGACTTTCGGGAACGTACCCGGCACGCGAGAGTGCGACGGCGGCCGCGATCGCACTATCGATTCTCGGATTCTGGGTACTCCTCGTCACGTCTCGCCCGGTGACACGCGGGAGAGTTCTCCTGCTGTTCACCCTGATCATCGTGCTGGCGGGGTGTTTCGTTGTGCCAGTGGTCCGGGACTTCCTCGACTTCGCGCTCCCCTCCGGACAGCTGGTTACTGTCACATTCGGAGTCGCAGCGATCGGATGCATCGCCATCGAGATCATTTTCCGCCGGGTATCCCGACAGCGCGGGATTGACGGCCAGATCAGTATCGACGACCAGATCAGTGCCGTGCCGCCTCGACCATAGACTCCGACGCGCTGTCGGAGTCCCGCGCGATCGTGTGTTTGTGGGCGAGGCGGTGAGAGGGCCACCAGAAGAAGTCCTTCGTGATGAACACCATCGCCGGCACCAGCACCGTGCGAATCACCAGGGTATCGAAGAGCACTCCGATGCACACGATCACGCCGATCTGCGTGAGCGCGACCACGGGCAGCACGCCGAGCACAGCAAACACGGCTGCCAGCAGGATGCCGGCACTAGTGATTACCGCGCCCGTCGAGGATAGGGCGCGGATCATGCCCTCTGATGTGCCGTGCAGCCTCCGTTCCTCTCGTGCTCGAGTGGTGAGGAAGATGTTGTAGTCCACTCCAAGTGCCACGAGGAACAGGAAAGCAAACAGGATCACATTGGTGTTGAAGGCGGGAAATCCGAGCAGGTGGGTGAAAATCCAGTTGCCAGCCCCCAGGCTCGCGAAGAAGGTCGCCAGCACGCTCGCGATCAGCAGAACGGGCGCGATGAGTGAGCGGAGAAGAATCGCGAGGATGGCGAATACGATCGCAAGGATGATCGGGATGATGAGGTCCTGGTCGTGCTGCGAGAGGGTACGGGTATCGAGGGCAGTGGCATCCCGACCCCCCACGATCGTCGTGCCGACGGCTCCGGATTTGTCGGCATAGGCCGAGCGCAACGTCGTGATCGTCGTGAATGCCGCGTCGCTGCCGGGAGCGTCGGTGAGCGAGACGGTGAGCTGGGCAAGACCGTTGGCGCTCTCCCCCTGGGTGACGGAGTCGACGCCCCTGGTGCTCTGCGCAATCGTCGTGGCGTCTGCCGCGGCATCCTTCGGAGTGAGCACTGTGGTCTGGCTGGTGAGCCCCGCCGAGAAGGACCGGTCAACGATCTTCTGGGCCACCACAGACTCGGGGTTGCCGAGCAGTTGTTCCGTCTGGGAGAGACCGACGGAGAAGCCGGACAGCCCGAGGGTCAGCACCCCGACGCTGGCCACGGAGAGCACGGTGATGAGTACCGGGCGCCGGGAGACTCCGCGTCCGAGACGAGCCCAGAAGCCGTCCTTGGCTACAGCGGATGCCTCGTGCACACGCGGCACGAAGGGCCAGAAGAGTCCCCGACCGCACACGACGAGCGCTGCCGGCAGCACGATGAGGGCGAAGAGTATGGCCACGACCACTCCGATCGCGCAGGCGAAGCCGAGGGCTCGGTTGCCGGCCAACTGCGCGAAGAGCAGGGTGATGAGGCTGAGCGCGACCGTTCCACCGCTCGCGGCGATCGCTGGTCCCGCGCTCTTCACCGCGGTGAGCATCGCGAGGGAGCGGTCCTCGACCTTCTGCAATTCCTCTCGATAGCGCGCGACGAGCAGCAGTGCATAGTTCGTGCCGGCCCCGAAGACCAGCACCGAGAGGATGCCGCTGACCGAGGCATCCAGGGTGATTCCGAAGGGTTTGGCGAGGGCCGAGACCACTGCACCGGCGAGACCATCCGCCGTACCGACAACCACGAGCGGCACAATCCAGAGCACCGGGCTGCGATAGGTGATGATCAGCAGAACGGCGACGACAATCACCGTGACGAGCAGAAGCTTGAAGTCGGCGCCAGCGAAGGCGTTGCTGATGTCGGCCTGGAATCCGACGCCGCCGGTGAGGTAACTGTGGAGTCCAGAGGGCAGGTTCTTCGCCGCGGCCGCGCGAAGGGAGTCGGCGGTGCCCGCAACGTTTTTATCGACGGCCTTCGTGCCAAGGGGCACCACAGAGAGGGCGGCGGTGCCGTCGTCGCTGAACTTCGGCGCCGTGGCGCGAGACGCGGTCGACAGCTCGCCGAGGGCAGTGGCCCGTTCGGTGATGGCGGTGCGGTCGGCGGTGGTGAGCTTCGCGTCGCCCCGACTCCAGACGAGGATCGCCGCCGTCTGCTCCGCCGAGGGGAACTTGGCGAGCGCAGCATCCACCTGTGCGGCCTGGCTCGAGGTGGGCAGTCCGGTGCTTGGGAAGTCGTTGCCGGCGCTTTTCGGCAGGAGGGAGAACAGCAGACCGACCGCCACGATGGTGCCGACGAGCACGATCCACGCCGTTCGCCGACCGCTGATGAATCTCCAGATCGCCGTCACAATTCCTCCAATTGATTTGATTGCTAGATTCTTTAGCTATCTAATCGTCTAGCATGTATCTTATGGACGAATTGCGCAAGTCGGGACCGCTCCCCGATACGGGCGGCATCGGTGAGCAACTGCGCGAGATCTCAACTCTCTCCAACCTGTTCCAGAAGCATGTCGGCAGGTCGCTTTCGGTGAACGACACCGACCTGTCCGCAATGGAACATCTTATGAAGGAGGGGCCGCTCAGCCCGAGCGATCTGGCGCGACACCTCGACATCTCCACCGCCGCTACGACAGTGGTGGTCGATCGCCTCGCCGCGCTCGGTCACGTTCATCGCGAACCGCACGCACACGATCGACGTAAAGTTGTGGTCGTGCCGAGCCCGGCCTCCGCGCAGGCCGCGTTTGAGACGCTCATCCCCATGCTCGCGGGCATCTCGGGAGTCGCCTCACGCCTCTCGGAAAGCGATCGTGAGACCGTGGAGCGGTTCCTCGCCGATGTGATCACCGTCTACAGCGCGGCCATCCCGGCTCGCGACTGAATCGAGCGGCTCGCCTCAGATCGCTCTCGCCAGGGCCACCAGCACCTGGTCGAGGCTCGGAGCACCCTCTGCGCGGAACACTTCCGCGCCCTTGTCGTCGAGCACGATCACGGTCGGAGTCGAGCGGATGCCGGCCCGCTCGGCTTCGTCGGCGTGGGCCGCGACATCCAGGTCCGCGATCTTCAATGCAGGAACGAGCTTCGACGCCTGATCGAGCACGGCGCGCGTCTGGATGCACGGATCACAGAACGCCGAGGAGAAGAAGAGGAGCTGCACGACGCCGACGGGGTTCGGCTACTGGCGATCGCCCCGGTCTTCCGGATCGTCGAACGGCTCGCTGTCCTTCGCGTCGTAGGCGTAGTTCACGTGATACTTGCCGCCCACCTCGGTAAAGTCGACGAGGTTGTAATCGGTAAGAGTCTCTTTGCCACCGACCGCGGTGAGCACGGTGATCTCGGTGTCGAACCCGCCGTCCGTAGAGATGCGGGTATCGATCTGCCCATCATTGGGGCCGCCCTGGTAGATGGCGATGTATTCGTCGCCGTGAGCGAGGGTCGGGTGCGCGTCAGTCATGCTCCATTACTACCACGACCGGGCGGGCAACCTCAGAAGAACGAGACAATCGCGACAATCGCCGATGCCGCGGCAATCAGGTACGCGATGCCCACGATCACGCGATGGACGGTGAGAAATCGGGTGGCCGCGCCCGCGGCATCCCGTGCCCGGCTGTCAGCGGCGACCCGTCGATAGAAGGTGGGCCAGACGACCACGGTGAAGGCGGCATTGACGAGAAGCAGGATGGCGAGGGCGAAGGTCACGTGCTCCAGCCTACGTTTGGGATGCGGTGTGCTCGAGAAGCTTCTCGGGTGAACGCCTGAGTGTCCGGCCTGTGCAAATACCTGGCCTGCGCACACGCCTGACCTGCGCAAATCGCGAATTTTTAGCGTTTTGCCTAATCATAGCTAAACTATATAGTTTTACTATATGATTGTGGTATGCCAAAAACAGAGCGCCCCCTCGTCGAGAAACTTATCGTCGAAGCCAATCGCCTCACCCGTGTCGCCGCGCAGGCTACGGGAAGCACCACACCAGCCGCAGTGTGGCGAACCCTTTCGATTCTCGCGAGCGATGGCTCATATCGCATCGGAGACCTCGCCAAGGCCAGCCGAGTGACGCAGCCGACCATGACGAAACTCATCCAGAACCTCGCCGAAGATGAACTCATCTACCGGATCGCGGATGTCGCGGACTCCCGTGCCTGGCTGATTGCGATCACCGACACGGGCACGAAGGCCCTCGATACCTGGCGTACGGAACTCGGCGAGGCACTTCAGCCGATGTTCTCGGACCTGAACGCCGACGAGATAGACATCCTCGAGCGTGCCGTCGCCATCCTCGAGTCTCGAACCAATACCCCTCGGAAAGTGGCCTGAGGTGGCAAACAAAAAATCCGCCGGAGCGAGCATCCTGAAGCAGCCAACGGAGGTCTGGGCGGTCGCGTTCGCCTGCGTCGTCGCATTCATGGGCATCGGCCTTGTCGATCCGATCCTGCCCGCCATCGCCCACGAGCTCTCCGCAACCGCGGCCCAGACCGAACTGCTCTTCACGAGCTACCTGCTGATCACCGGGGTGATGATGTTTGTCACCAGCTGGATCTCGAGCCGTATCGGCGCCAAGAAAACGCTGATGATCGGCCTGGCCTTCATCGTCGTTTTTGCGCTGCTTGCCGCGCTCAGCGGCAGTGTCGAGTCGGTCATCGGATTCCGCGCTGGCTGGGGTCTCGGCAACGCGCTGTTCATCTCGACGGCGCTCGCGACCATAGTGGGAGCCGCGAGCGGCGGCACGTCATCGGCGATCATCCTCTATGAAGCGGCTCTCGGTCTCGGCATCGCCGTCGGACCACTGCTCGGCGGCCTTCTCGGCAGTGTGAGTTGGCGCGGGCCGTTCTTCGGAACCGCGGCCCTGATGGCGATCGCCTTCGTGGCGATCGTGGTGCTGCTCGACGCGGATGACAGGTCGACGCGAGTCGCGACGAAATTCTCGGCGCCGTTCCGAGCGCTTGGCAACCCCGCGCTGGCGATCCTCGCGGCGGCGGCACTGTTTTACAACATCGGGTTCTTCACCCTGCTGGCTTGGACCCCGTTCGCCCTCGATCTGCCGAAGGAGAGCGCGGCCATCCAGCTCGGCCTCATCTTCTTCGGTTGGGGACTCTGCGTGGCGGTCGCATCCGTCTGGATAGCTCCCCTACTGACGGCTCGATTCCCCCGCACGACGGTACTGGTCATCGTGCTACCGCTACTCACCCTCGACCTCGTCGCCGCTGGCGTCTTCGCGAGCAGCCGGCTCGGGCTGATTATCTGCGTAATCCTGGGCGGCCTGCTGCTCGGCATCCTCAACACGGTGCTGACCGAATCCGTGATGGAGGCGACCGAGTTGCCGCGCTCGGTAGCGTCATCCGCCTATTCGGGTGTTCGTTTCCTCGGGGGCGCCGCCGCTCCCCCGCTCGCCGCCCAACTCGCGCTCTGGTTTACCCCGTCCGTGCCGTACTACGTCGCCGGCGGATCGGTGCTCATTGCCGCAATCCTCGTCCTCTCCGGCGTCCGCTTCCTCGGCCGGGTGAACAACGGTCCTGAGCCGCTCCTCGAAGAGGCCGAATCCATCGGCGTCGGCGAACTCGCCTAAACCCCTTGCACCGCCGGTGCCGGCCCGGCCTCGAGCCGTCGGCATCGGTGCCCAGCGATAGAATTCACGAATGCCAGCAAACATCGACCGCCTCGTCTGGATCGACTGCGAAATGACGGGGCTCGATGTCAGCATCGACGAGCTCGTCGAGGTCGCGGTCGTCATCACCGACTTCGATCTCAATCTCATCGACCCGGGCTTTGACATCGTGATCAAGCCCGACCAGGCCGCGTGGGACAACATGGGCGAATTCGTACGGGATATGCACACGAAGTCCGGTCTCATCGAGGCGATCCCCGACGGCGTGAGCCTGGCCGACGCCGAATTCGCGGTGATCGAGTACATTTTGCGGTTCATCCCCGCGGAGCAGCATGCCCCCTTGGCCGGAAACACGATCGGCACCGACCGTACCTTCCTGGCCAAATACATGCCGCGCGTCGACAACCACCTGCATTACCGCAACGTGGATGTCTCGTCGATTAAAGAGCTCTCGCGACGCTGGTTTCCGCGCGTGTACTTCAACGCGCCAGCCAAGAACGGCGGGCATCGGGCCCTTGCAGACATCCTGGAGTCGATCCGCGAACTGGACTATTACCGCTCAGCGGTGTTCGTTGCGGAACCCGGACCGACCACCGAGGACGTGCAGGCGATCTCCGCCTCCGTGGTCGAGAAGTTCCTGCCGCACCTCTCCCCGACACGGGCGGCTGAAATCCCTCCGCGACTGTAATAAGATTGCGGAGTTGTGTCGGTCGTGAATAATCGTGGGCGGCACGCATGGTGGTCGTAGCTCAGTTGGTAGAGCGCTGGCTTGTGGAGCCGGATGTCGCGGGTTCGAGCCCCGTCGGTCACCCAGGGAACTGCAGTAACTGCAGCCGAAGAATGGCCTCGTGCTCATGCGGGGCCATTTTTCATCGGTGCCATTCTTCAGATGCGAGGTTGAGCCATGAGTGATGTTCTCGAGCAAACGGAGCTCATCGAGTCGACGGTGCTCGATTCTCCCTGGGTGACCATCGTCTGGAACGACCCGGTCAACCTCATGAACTACGTGTCGTGGGTGTTCCGGAGCTACTTCGGGTTCTCGAGAGCAGAGGCAAACGTGCGGATGCTGCAGGTGCATCACGACGGACGTGCCGTGGTTGCCACCGGCAGCCGCGAGGAGATGGAGCGGCACGTGGAGGCAATGCACGACTTCGGCCTGTGGGCCACTCTGGCCAAGGCCGGCGAATGAAGGCCTTCCGACGCTCCCGGCACCAGTTCGTCGCGGTCTTCGATCCGGACGAGGCCGGCACCCTGTCGATTCTCGCATCCCAGGTCATTGCCCTGCTCGACGATCGCGGCTCCCACGATTCAGACCCCGCGCTGCTGCGATTGCTCCCCGATGCCTATCCGGATGACGCAGAAGCCTCCGCGGAGTTCCGCCGCTTCACCGCCGATGACCTCGCGTCTCGCAAGGCGTCCAACGCCCGCCGGATCGTCGCCGACCTCGCAACAGCCGCCGGAGCGAGCTCGGCCACGACGGTGAAGGTGGACGCGCAGGCGGCAGAGGCTTGGCTGCGGTCGCTGACCGACATCCGCCTGACGATCGCGGCGCGACTGGGTATCGAGACCGATGACGATCTCGGGTCGGGAGACTCGGCGCTCGTCGACCTCTACGACTGGCTCGGCTTCGTGCAGGGTTCGCTCGTCGATTGCCTCGATCGCTGATGCACTCGCTGGACGCAGCGGAGTTCGAGAAGCTGGTGGTCGACGAGCTCGATCTCCTGCCCGACGAGATGGTCGACGGGCTCGAGAATGTGGTTTTTGTCACCGAGGACCGCCCCGAAGACGGCTCACTCGACCTTCTCGGCCTCTACGACGGCGTCGACCTCACCCGTCGAGGCAACTATGGTTTCGGGGAACTGCCGGACCGCATCATCCTGTACCGAGAGCCGCTGCTCGCTGTCGCCACCGATCTTGGGGATCTGAAGGACCAGATCCACGTGACCCTCGTGCACGAGATCGCCCACTTCTACGGAATCGACGACGACGAGCTGCACGACCTTGGCTGGGGCTGACGCCTCAGAGCACGCTCTTCGGAAGTCGGTGCAGCGTTACCGCGCCGACGGCGTCGAACGGATGCAGCGGATCCGGCGCCATTGCGCCCGTTGGCCCGCCAAGCCGGGAGTGACCCACCGCGCTCAGGACGGCATAGGCGTCGCCCCGTTCCCAGTGTTGATCATCGACGAGAAAGCCGAAGAGGTCCTCATACCCGCGACGGATGCTCTCCTGCACCGGCTCCCCGAGGCCGACGAAGATCCATTCGTCCGCGGTCTCGATGCGCGGTGCACGAAGCGCCATTCCGGTTACCAGCTCGATGCTGACCACCGCGATGCCCTCGGCTTCGATCGCCACGAACGACGATTCCCCCTCCGCCATGATGGCGTGAATATCGCCGATTGACAGCAGGCCACCCTCGGTCATCACCGGAAGGTAGACGATCGAACCGGGGCGCACCTCCGTGACGTCCATGTTTCCACCCTGCGGGTAGGAGGGCATGAGGGTGGAGTTCGAGCCCTGTGCCGGCGCCGTGCCGATACATCCGATCATGGGAAGCGGCGTAAACACGTGACGGTCGGTCACGTGAATCCCTTCGGCGTCGATCGGTACCTTCCGGGTGAATATCTCCTCGCCCATCACATGCTGCAGGGCCCCGGACCCCGGGATGCTGACCGACCAGCCGTAGTCTTTGAGCCGAATCTCATGAATGGTGACCTTGAGCGCGTCCCCGGGTTTCGCGCCCTCGACCCATACAGGTCCGGTCACCGGGTTGATTTGCGCCGTCAAACGGGACATGTCGTGGTGCTCATGGAGTTCCGCGTAGACGGCATCGCTCGTCTCGAAACCGATTCGCTCCCCCGTACCCGGTGTGATGCGCAGCGCGGGTGATGCGGATGCCGAGAAGCCCGGTTGACCGTGACTCTTATCGAGAAAGTGCTCCATGGTCTACAGCTCGCCCCGCTCGCCCATGGCGGGCACAGCCTCTTCGGCTTCTTCGCCGAGAGTAGGCGTCGTGCGGCCCGACCAGCGGTAGTACAGGTACACCCCCAGGCCGACGACCAGCCAGACGATTCCGCCGATTTTTGCGGCGTCATTGGCGTTCAACAACACATAGCCGATGATGAGAAATCCGACGACGGGCACGACGAGGTGCAGGAGGTAGTTCTTCGACTTCTTGCGCACGATGTAGTGCACGATCACCGAGACGTGCAGCAGCATGAATCCGAACAGGGCGCCGAAGTTCACGAGGGACGAAATCAGATCGATCTGCCCGACGAAGAACAGCACCAGGATGGCGGACAGCACCGAGACGGTGAGGATCGCGGCCTGCGGGACCTGGCGGCTGTTGATCGTGCTGAGGAATTTCGGTAGTTGGCGGTCCCGACTCATCGAGTACAGCAAGCGCGAAGTCGCCGCCTGCGCCGCCATGGCGTTGGCGACTCCGACGGCAAGCACGTTGACCACGAAGAATGCCGTGGCCCAGCCGCTGTTGGACGCGGCCCTCACGAGATCGAAGAAGGCATTGCCCACCTCGTTGTCGGGGAAAGAGGTGCGCCCGGCAGCGAGGGCACTCGCCAACCAGGTCTCAAGCACGAAGAAGAAGGCCACGATGAACAGGGCGATAATCATGGCCTTGCCGGCCGAATTGCGGCGGCCGGTTGATTCCTCAGCGAGAGTGGAAATTCCGTCGAAGCCGAGAAAACTGAGCACGGCAATCGAGAGGGCTGAGGCGATGAGCGGGCCGGTGACCTTGCTCGAGTCCCAGACGGAAGCGGTACTGAATTCGGCGCCGGGGATGGTGCCGTTGTTGAGGGCGATGACCGCGATGATCACGAAGATCACGATGAACACGACCTCGATGGCCAGAAAGATTCGGTTGAGTATCTTGAGCGACGAGATTCCGAGGAGGTTCACGACGGTATTGATGGCCACGAAGATGAGCGCCCAGATCCAGCGTGCGGATCCGGGGAAGATACCGATCATCGACTCGGCTGCGAAGACGTAGAGCAGAGTCGGCACCAGCAGGTAATCGAGCAGAATTGCCCAGCCCGCGAAGAATCCGAAGGTTGGGTTGATGCCGCGTCCCACATAGGAGAAAACGGATCCGGCGAGCGGGATGGACTTGGCCATCTGGGCGTAGGCGAGGGCGGTGAAGATCATGGCCACGAGACCGATGATGTAGACCAGCGGCACCATCCCGGCGGATGCGTTGTAGACAGTGCCGAAGATAGCCCAGGGCGCGATTGGCACCATGAAGATGAGGCCGTAGATGAGGAGGTCCGTCGTGGAGACGGATCGTTTGAGTTCCTGCTTGTAGCCATAGGACTCGAGCTTCTCCTGCGAGCTGAGCTCGGCAGAGCCCGGGGAATCACTGCGGATAGTCATGACGGACTCTCTTTCTGGAAAGGGGGCAGGACAGGGAACTTCGGATGAGGTGGCGTTACTGCTCGTTCTGGTCCAGGTCGTTCTGGTCCAGGTCGTTCTGGTCCAAAAAGTGGGCGATGATCGCCCGGAACTGTTCGGGCTGTTCGAGATGGGTGCAATGGCTCGCCCCCGCGAAGACATGCGCGACAGCGCCGGGGATGAGGTCGAGGAATGGCTGCCGGGTGGCGGGTGTGGCCTCGTCGAATTCGCCGGCCACCACAAGGGTCGGCACCGCGACGGCGGGCAGTCGGTCGATGACGCTCCACTCGCGCAGTGTGCCGATCACGTGAAATTCGTTCGGCCCATTCATCGTGTGATAAACCGTCGGCTCCGCTTCCATCTGGTTCTCGCTGTCGACGAGATCCTGGGGAGTCGGAGCGACCCGGCAGACGTGCCGCGCGTAGAAGACCTTCGTCGCCTCCAGGTATTCCGGGTCCGTTAGCGTGTCATCCGCCTCGTGACGATCGAGTGCGTCCTGCACCTTCGCGGGCAGTCGTGACCGCAGTTCGGCGGCGCCCTCGACCCAGAGCTGCATTGAGGCCGGCGAATTGCAGATGGCGAGGCTCTGCAGTTGGGGAACCTGTCGCACCGCGATCTCCGCACCGAGCATCCCGCCCCAGGACTGCCCAAGCACGTGCACCCTGTCGAAGCCGAGGTGGCGCACGAGGTTTTCAAACTCGTCAACGAAGAGCTGAGGAGTCCAGAATTCCGCCGGGGCGTCGGGCAAATGGGTACTCAGGCCGCAGCCAAGCTGGTCGTAGTGGATGACTGTGCGCCCCGTCTCGGCGAGCCCAGCAATATTCCGGACGTAGTTATGCGCCATGCCCGGCCCACCGTGCAGCACAACAAGAGGAATGGCACCCGGTCGAGCCTCATCCGGAGTGGTTACCTGAACCCAGGTCTCCCATTCTCGAAACGGAATGGACTGGGTAGATACCGTCGCCATTGAGGAACTCCTTGCGAAAAATAAAGAAGCAGAGGTGATGTCGGGGCTGATGCGAGAAAGCTGTGCCCAGTGTGCACGCGTAATGGTCTCGGGAAAAGACCATTCAGGAGGAGTTAATGATTTCGTAACACAAGGCACCGCGACCGGTACATCGAGAGTCGGTCGGATCGGCGATACGGTGGGGTTGTGGGAGTCGAAATAGCAGGTGCACTTCAGCGGCCACTCGCGACCCCCTCCCGGGTTGACGAGATCACCGACCGGTTGGTCACAGCCATTGCCATCGGCGAATACCTCCCGGGGTCGCGGCTGCCTTCCGAACGAACCCTCGCCGATTCCCTCCGGGTGGGTCGAATGACCGTGCGGGCAGCTCTCGCCCGTCTGGTTGACCGTGGATTGCTCGAAACCCAGCGCGGACGAGAGGGCGGATCCTTCGTGCGCGAACAGTGGCCCGCATCCTCAAGCGCCTCGGTGCACCGAATACTGACGGCGCGCTGGGAGTCTCTCCGCGACACCAGCGACGCACTGTCTCGCCTCTACGGCGTGATTTCAGGTGCTGCGGCGGAGAACCGCAGCGATGCGGATGTCGTGCTGCTGCGCGAACGGCTCGAGGCGTTCCGCCGGGCTGACTCCGGCATGCCGTCCCAGAGAGCGGACGAACTCCTGCACCTTGCCATCATCGATGCCGCGGGAAACGTCACGCTCCGGGACGTTGTGTTCGAACTCGAATCTCGTATCAGCATCAGCGCTCCGGCTCATCTCTGGGGCTCCCCCGGTGGCATGAGGGCGATGGAGATGCGCGCGCTCGCCGACCACATCAACCTCGTAGAGGCGATTTCGTCCGGTCACGCGGAGCAGGCAAGCGTCATTGGCCGCGAGCACGCCAAGATCGACCTCGAACTGCTCGAGTCGGCCCTGAAACAGTCCGGCCCCTGACCCCCTCTCCCCATCTCCATCCCCCTCGTCCTTTTTTCGAAAACGCAGGAGATTCGCCACGAAACGGCCAGATTCGCGCCGGATGGGGTCGGATCGAGGCGAATCTCCTGCGTTTTGGGTGAGTCGGGGGGCGGGGCGGTCGCCAGCGGGGAGCGAAACGGGTCAGCCGAGCTCGAGCGGCAGCGATTCCTCGGCCGACCACTCCTCAAGCGAGCCGTCGTAAATGCGCACGGCGGTCACGCCGAGCTCGACAAGCGTGAGGGCGTTGGCGGATGCCGAGATGCCTCCGCCGCAATAGAGCAGCACCTCCTCGGCGCCGGTGACCCCCTCCGCGGCGTAGGCCGCACGCAGGAACTCGTCGTCCCTCACCGTGCCGTCGGAGTCGAACAACTCGCGCGAGGAGACATTGACGCTGCCGGGGATGCGGCCACGACGGGCGTATCGGGAGGGGGCAGCGCCGGTGAAGCTGCCAGCGGGTAGTCCGCAGACCAGTGGGCGGGCATCCGATTCGGAGCGTTTTAGCAGCTCGTCTTTCGTGATCCAGGCATCGTGTTCCACCGAAACCGTCCAGGGTGCGACCGGGATAGCCGCGGGCTCATCGCCGATTGATACCGGCGAGCCGGCCGCGATCCAGGTCGAAAGTCCACCGTCGAGCACCCGCACATCGACGCCGATCCAGCGGAGCAGATACCAGAGCCTGGCCGCAAACAGTCCACCGGTGGTGTCGTAGACCACCACGGTATCCGTTTCTCCGATGCCGATTCGAGCGAGCTCATCCGCAATCGCCTGGGGCGTGGGATGGGTGTAGTGCAATGCTGCGGTGCCATCGGAGAACTGAGTCGGTACGTCAACATGTTGAGATCCGGGAATGTGCGCTGCCAGCCAGCGCGGGCGACCCGAGTCACGGCGGTAGTCCCCGTCGAACTTCGCGGGGTGAAGCACGCAACTGGCATCGAGCACAATCGGGGCGGCGGCTGCGGAAAGGAGGGAAGCAAGTTCGGTGACGGTGATGAAAGGGGAGCTCATACTCACGACGCTAGCCCGTCGATCAGCCCGGTGACATCGTCATCGGTCAGAATCAAGTCGGCGATCTCCCACGGTCGCTCACGCTCACCGAACGCCCGCTCCTGGCCCGCCCAGCGATCCCAGTGTGGAGCGTAGGCCTCGCCGTCCCTGGCGAGGGCGCGCTGCTTGCGGGTCGGCGCATCGAGCTCGACCCAGACGCCAAAGGTCGCGCGCGCGCGATTGGCCCGGCTGAGGCATCCGGAGCCCTCAATGACGAGCGGGAGCGAGGGGTCGATCTCGTGCCATTCCGCGGTGGTCTTAGTCGTCCAGTCCCAGCGTCTCCACCCCGGACTCACCGGGGAAAGCACGTCGTCGCTCACCGCCGCGCTCGCGGATTCGAGCCCGTCCCATCCCGGATAGAAGTCGTCGAGCCGCACCAGCTGGGCGGCGAGAGCCGGCGCGAGAGCTGCCGCGAGGGTGGTCTTGCCCGAGCCAGAGCCGCCGTCGATGAGTACGACCGGGCGGGATGCGAGGCCGAGGCGCGCGAGCAGGTCGAGCGCGTCAGGCCCCGGCAAGGAAGTTCCAGTGACCGGTGAGCACGGAGGTACCGACCGCCGCGAGTGCGACCGCGAACGACATGGCAACGAGCATCCACTCCTTGCCACCGAAGCGGGACTCCCGCGCCCAGCTTCGCGGTATCGACGAGCCGAAGCCGCGGGCTTCCATCGCGGTCGCCAGCTTGCTACCGCGGCGGATCGACAGCACGAGGAGCGCAAAGGCTTGCCCGGCGAAGCGGCGCAGGCGTCCGCTGTCGGCGATTCCCCTGGCTCGACGGGCGAGTTCGAGCGACTTCCAGTCCTCCGCGAACAGTCCGACGAGGCGAAGGCCGCCGAGTGCGCCGAGCACGAACCGGGAGGGCAACCGCAACACCTGGGCGAGCCCGTCGGCGAGATCGGTCGGATCGACAGTCACGAACAGCACGACAGCGGGAAGCCCGATCGCGAGAACCCGCAGCAGCGTGGCGACGGACAGCTCGATCGATCCGTCGGTGACGTTCACCAACAGGAACCGCCAGTGGCTCACCCCGGATGCGCGGCCGTAGAGCAGGATCGTGGCGGCCGCGAAGACCGCCGCGATCGCCACCGGCAGGGTTCGACGCACGAACCGACGCGGGCCAAGCCCGGAGAAGAAGAACAAAGCTGCCTCACCGGCGAGGGCGACAGACGCCGACACCCAGTCGATGGAGAGCACCAGCGCGATGCCGATCACGGCGGTCGCCGCAAGCTTGGCCACCGGGTTGATGCGGTAGATCGCCCGGGTTCCGGCGGTTGGCGTGAGAATATCGGCGGTCGCCATCACGCAACCCTCGATTCGAGGGTATGGCCGGTCTGCGACATCCGCAGTTCGATGTCGGCGAGGGCGTCGACGAGGTGAGCGTCGTGAGTAACCGTAATCACGCTGCTGCCCTCGTCGAGAAGCTCGGCGAGGAATGCCACGAGTTCGGCCCAGGTGCGGGAGTCCTGCCCGAAGGTCGGTTCATCCAACACCAGGAGCGGGGGGCGGGTGACCAGCACCGTCGCGACGGAGAGCCGACGCTTCTCTCCGCCCGAAAGGGTGAAGGGATTCGCCTCGGTGAGGTGGCCGAGTCGAAGGCGCTCGAGCAGCGGATCGATGCGGCGGGTCGTCTCAACGCTGGACAGCTTGGTCGCGCGCGCCCCGATCGCGAGTTCACCGGCGACGGTGCCGCTCACAAACTGGTGCTCCGGATCCTGGAAGACACTCCCGATGCGGGTGACAAGCTCGCGCGACTTCCAGCGGAGGGGATCGGCACCGAGCCCACGGGACAGCCCAGTGGCCACCACCCGCCCGTCGATCGCCGGTAACAGCCCACCGAGCGTGAGTCCGAGCGTGGTCTTTCCCACCCCGTTCGGCCCGGTGAGGGCGATGCACTCCCCCGCCCGCGCGACCAGGTCGATGTTGGATTGAAGGGCTGTCGAGCGGCCGATGGCGAGGGCCTCGGTGTGCAGCAGCGCTCCGCCCGGCCGGTGCACCCGGGACGGATGCTGCGGAGGATGCCCTGGAACCCAGACTCCCGAGGCGGCGAGGGCCGCGCCCTCGCGGCGCAGCACGTCATCCGGCGCACCGTCCGCCAGAACTCCGCCGCCGGGAGCGAGCACGATGACCCGATCAACCAGGGGCCACCACACGTCGACACGGTGTTCGACCACCACCAGCGTGCTGCCCGCGGCGTCGAGAACCCGCGCAACCGCATCCCGCACCTCGATCACGCCGTCCGGATCGAGGTTGGCGGTCGGTTCGTCGAGGAGCAGCAGGCCAGGCTGCATGGCGAGCACACCGGCGAGGGCGAGTCGTTGCTTCTGCCCACCGGAGAGTCCGCTGGTGGGGTGCCGAAGAGGGAGGTCAAGTCCGACCGCGCTCAGCGACTGCGTGACGCGCCGCCAGGTCTCCTCACGCGGGACGCCCATGTTCTCGCATCCGAAGGCCACATCGTCGCCGACGCGGGCGAGCACGACCTGCGAATCCGGATCCTGAAGCACGAGACCGACCTGGCCGCGAGCGCGAGCGGCATCCGTGTCTCCGACACGAACTCGCCCCTCCGATTCACCCTCCTCGTCACCGCCGAGAACACCGGCGAGAGCGTGCACAAGCGTGGACTTGCCTGCTCCGGATGCCCCGAGCAACAGCACCCGTTCGCCCGGCGCGATGCGCAGGTCGAGCCCGCGCAGCGCCCAGTCCGAGCGGCCGGCATGACGCCATCCCCATCCCCGCGCGTCGACGGAGAGCGGCGTCGCGCGGGTGAGGGGGATGGATGTCATTGGCCCGGTCAGCGCGCGCTGAGCCGTCCGGAGGCGAAGCGGCTGAGAGCGCCGGTGCGGGCGAGCCCTCGAACGATGAACCATGATCCGAGCCCGGCAATGACCGCGCCGGAGAGGATGCCCGAGACGGTATAGATCGCCTGAAAGGCGGGTCCGGAAGCCAGGTAGTACCCCACGATGTCATTGACGGCCATGGCGAGGCCGGCCGTGGCACCGGCGAGCATTGCGACCACGACGTTCCAGCGGTGGTAGAGGAAAAGTAGAAAGATGAGCTCCGCCCCGAGGCCCTGCACCAGCCCGGCCTCGATGGTCAGGAATCCACCCCACTGTGCGCCGAGGAGCGCAGAAACGATGGCGGCCACGAGCTCGGTGAAGAGTGCAGCACCCGGCTTACGGATGACGAGACCTCCGAGCACGCCGGCGAAGAGCCAGATGCCGTACAACAGTGCCTGCGACCCGGGAAGCAGCGCTTCGAGCGGGGCGGTCACCGGCGCGTAGACCTGGTTCCAGGCAAAGAACACGAGTGCACTGGCGACGCCGAGCACGCTCGCGACCACGATATCCACCACCCGCCAGCGCGCATCGATACGGCGAACGGTCGGTCGGAAGGATGTTGCGGTTGCGTGCATCGTCGTGCCCCTGTCGGTAGTGAGGGCACGGGTGTGGATCGCCGCGGTTGCGACGAGCCCGGAGAGAATATTTGCCTCCCTGCGCTGGCATGATCCAGATCAGGTTCGACGGTCGGAGCTTGGAGAAGCTCCCTCTCAGCCCGGCATCACCGGACTCCCGTGTTCATTTCCATCATACCGCACCTGTACTTTCGGGAGCGTGGCCTCGACCGCCAGAAAATTGCCGGAGTCGTGAAGAAGGCCTGCGGGTATGAAGCCAGGCGCAACGACTGACGCGGGAGGTGCGGTGCCCCTTCGTGCGGCCAAACCGCAATCGACTTGGTAGACGTTGCGACTTCAGCGCTGATTTACCCGCAACAACTACCAAGTCGATTGGGTACGGGCGGAAAAAGAGGATGGGAACGCGGGAACAGTGGTGGTGCGACGCCGGTTGGCACACTGGACGCACTGGATTCAGCCTGAGTGCGATCAACCTTCTTGCCGACTTGTCAAGGCTCCCTCTCGGTTCGACCTTCTTCGCACCCGCACGATACGGTAAAAAGGCCCAAGAACCAGCCTGACCGAATCGAGATAACACCATGGAAACCTGGCCAGGATCCGCCTACCCGCTCGGTGCCACTTTCGACGGCAGTGGCACCAACTTCGCACTCTTCAGTGAGATCGCCGAGAAGATCGAGCTGTGCCTCTTCGATGACAACGCCGTCGAGACCCGGGTCGAACTGCTCGAGATCGATGCCTACGTCTGGCACGCCTACCTTCCGCAGGTGCAGCCCGGGCAGCGCTACGGCTACCGCGTCTACGGCGAATACGACCCGGAGTCCGGCAAGCGCTGCAACCCCAACAAGCTGCTCCTCGACCCCTACGCCAAAGCCACCAGCGGTGACTTCGACTGGGACCCGTGCCTCTTCGCCTACAACTTCGGCGACCCGCTCTCGCGCAACGACGAAGACTCGGCCAGTCACACGATGATGGGCATCGTCATCAACCCCTTCTTCGACTGGGCCGGCGATCGTCACCCGCGAGTGCCCTATAACGACACCGTGATCTACGAGGCCCACGTTAAGGGACTCACGCAACTCCATCCCGACGTCCCGGTCGAGCAGCGCGGCACCTACTCCGGACTCTCGCATCCGGCCGTGATCGAGCACCTGCAGAAGCTCGGCGTCACCACCCTCGAGCTCATGCCGGTTCACCAGTTCGTGCAGGATTCGACCCTGCTCGACAAGGGCCTCCGCAATTACTGGGGCTACAACACCATCGGCTTCTTTGCGCCAGAGAGCACTTACTCCTCCACCGGGGATCGCGGACAGCAGGTGCAGGAGTTCAAGGGCATGGTGCGCTCGATGCACGACGCCGGTATCGAAGTCGTGCTCGATGTGGTCTACAACCACACGGCGGAGGGCAACCACCTCGGCCCGACCATCTCCTTCAAGGGGATCGACAACGGGGCCTACTACCGCTTGGTCGACAACGACGAGCAGTTCTACATGGACTACACCGGCACCGGCAACTCATTCAACGTGCGCCACCCGCACTCCCTGCAGCTCATCATGGACAGCCTGCGCTATTGGGTCACCGAGATGCACGTGGATGGATTCCGATTCGATCTCGCCTCCACCCTCGCCCGGGAGTTCTACGACGTCGACAAGCTCTCCACCTTCTTCGAGCTCGTGCAGCAGGACCCGATCGTCTCGCAGGTGAAGCTCATCGCCGAGCCCTGGGACGTAGGCCCCGGCGGCTACCAGGTGGGCAACTTCCCGCCGCAGTGGACCGAGTGGAACGGCAAGTACCGCGACACCGTGCGCGACTTCTGGCGCGGTGAGCCGTCCACTCTCGGAGAGTTTGCATCGCGTCTCACCGGATCCGCCGACCTCTATGAGGGTGACGGGCGCCGCCCCGTGGCATCCATCAACTTCGTCACCGCGCACGACGGCTTCACCCTGGCCGACCTCGTGTCGTACAACGAGAAGCACAACGACGCGAACGGCGAGGAGAACAAAGACGGGGAGTCGGAGAACCGGTCCTGGAACTCCGGGGTGGAGGGCCCGACGGATGACCCGGCCGTGCTCGGCCTGCGCGCCCGACAGCAGCGCAACTTCCTCGCCACACTGCTGCTCTCGCAGGGGGTGCCCATGATCCTGCATGGTGACGAACTCGGACGAACGCAGCGGGGCAACAACAACACCTACGCGCAGGACTCCGAGATCTCTTGGGTGCACTGGGATGCGGCGGATGCTCCGCTCACCGAGTTCGTGGCCGCCCTCACCCGGCTGCGCAAAGACCACCCCACATTCCGCCGCAAGAGCTTCTTCGACGGCCGCCCGGTGAAGCGAGGAGCGGGCGAACCGCTCGCGGACATCGTCTGGCTGACTCCCGGTGGCGAGGAGATGGAGCCGGGGAACTGGGACTCCGGCTTCGGCCGAGCCATCGGCGTATTCCTCAACGGCAACGGCATTCAGGGCCGCGACTTGCGCGGCCAGCGCATCACCGACCTCAACTTCGCCATCTTTTTCAACGCTGGTGACGATCCGGTGGACTTCACCCTGCCCTCCGAGGAGTTTTCCGGTTCGTGGGAGATCGTGATCGACACCTCTGGCGAACTGGCCGATACCGAGCCCCGCAAGGCGACAGATGTGCTTCAAGTCGTGGCGAAGTCCCTCGTTGTGCTGCGCGCCTGGGTCGCCCCGGAGGTAGAGATCGACCATTCGGTGGCGGCTTCCTTGAGCGCCCAGGCCGGTACGCAGGCGGCCGCTCCGCGCATTCCCGAGGTACGCTGATGCGAGTTCCGGCCTCGACCTACCGGCTGCAGATTCGCGAGTCCTTCGACCTGAACACCGCGGCGCGCATCGCCGGTTATGTGCACGATCTCGGGGCCGACTGGCTCTACCTCTCTCCCATCCTCAAGGCGGAGGAGGGATCTGACCACGGCTACGACGTTGTCGATCATTCGCTCGTCGACCCGGCCCGCGGTGGTCGGGAGGGATTGGATGCCGCCTCCGCCGCCGCCAGAGCGCTCGGGCTCGGCGTGCTCGTGGACATCGTGCCGAACCATGTGGGGGTGGCCACTCCGAAGCAGAGCGTCTGGTGGTGGGATCTGCTCACGCACGGGCGCCAGTCTCGCTACGCGGAGGCATTCGACGTCGACTGGGAGTTCGGCGGCGGCCGGGTGCGCATCCCCGTGCTTGGCGACGAGCCAGACCCCGAGTTGCAGATCATCGACGGACAGCTCGCATATTACGACAATCGCTTCCCGATCGCACCGGGCACGGCAGACGACGGGGCCTCGGCGGGCGAGGTGCACTCCCGCCAGAACTACGAGCTGATGAACTGGCGCCGGGCGGATGCCGAACTCAATTACCGCAGGTTCTTCGCGGTGAACACGCTGGCCGGCATCCGTGTCGAAACGCCCTGGGTGTTCGAGGAGTCGCACGCGGAGATTATCCGCTGGATCACCGCGGGCCTCGCTGACGGCCTTCGGGTTGACCACCCCGACGGGCTCGCCGACCCGGCCGGGTACCTCGATGCCCTCGCGGCGGCCACCGGCGGCGCTTACGTGCTCGTGGAAAAGATCCTCGAGGGAGGCGAACAGCTGCCTACCTCGTGGGCCACGTCGGGAACGACGGGCTACGACGCCCTCGCGGATGTCGACCGGATTCTGGTGGACCCGGCCGGCCGAATGGCGCTCGACGCGCTTGACTCTGCCCTGCGCGACTCGACCGAGCCGGTCTCCTGGACCCGCCTCATCCACGGTACGAAGCGAGCCATTGCCGATGGCATCCTTCGCTCGGAGGTGTTGCGGCTCGAACGCGAGCTTGACCACGCTGAACCTCACGCGACTGGGCCTCACGAAACTGGGCCCCACGCGACCGGGCCTCACGAACAAACGGCAGATGCCCTGGCCGAGCTCCTTGCCTGCTTTCCGGTCTATCGCTCCTACCTTCCCCTCGGCATCGAGCATCTTCTCGAAGCGGTGAGGCTGGCGAAGGACTATCGTCCGGAGCTCGCGCAGCGCATCGACGAACTGCTTCCGGCACTGAGTGATCCGAGCCATCCGGCCGCGATCCGCTTCCAACAGACCTCTGGCATGGTGATGGCGAAGGGCGTGGAGGACACCGCGTTCTATCGCTATACCAGGCTCGGGTCGCTCACCGAAGTGGGTGCGGATCCCTCGGAGTTCTCCATCGGTATCGACGAATTTCACCGCCGCCAGCAGGTGCGCCAGGCGAGCTTCCCGTTGTCCCTCACCACTGCCTCCACCCACGACACCAAGCGCGGCGAAGACGTGCGAGCTCGTATCACGGTGCTCGCCGAGATTCCGACGGAGTGGGCGGCTGCGCTTGGCGAGCTGCGGGATGCGGTGCCGCTCGGCGACGGTCCGCTCGAGTTGCTGCTCTGGGAGGCGATCGTCGGCGCCTGGCCGGCCAGCCGAGAGCGGTTGCACGCCTATACCGAGAAGGCGGCCCGCGAGGCCGGAAACTCCACCGGGTGGACCGCACCGAGCGAAGAATTCGAACTGAGGATGCACGCGCTCGTCGACTCCGCCTTCGACGACCCGCACGTGGTCGGTATCCTCGAGCGCGTGCTCGACGCCGTGCGCCAGCCAGGCTGGTCGAATTCGCTCTCGGCCAAGGTCATCCAGCTCACCGCCCCGGGGGTTCCGGATGTCTACCAGGGCAGCGAGCTGTGGGAGACCTCCCTCGTCGACCCCGACAACCGCCGCCCGATCGACTTCGACGAACGACGGCTCTATCTCGCAGCTATCGACGCCGGAGCCCACCCGCCGATCGACGAGTCGGGCGCTGCGAAGCTGCTCGTGACCTCCCGTGCGCTTCGGCTGCGTCGGGACCGGCCCGAGCTGTTCAGCCGGTACGCCGCGATCGAAGCCTATGGATTTGCGGCGAAGCACGTCGTGGCCTTCGACCGCGGAGCGGCACTCACCCTTGCCACGCGCCTGCCGGTTGGACTTGCCCGATCGGGCGGCTGGGGGGACACCACTGTGATCGTCGCCGGGCGTCCTGTCACCGATGTCTTCACCGGTCGCACATTCGAGGGTGGCACCCTGCTGCTTTCCGAGGTGCTAGAGCGATACCCTGTAGCACTGCTGATCCCGAACGAGTAGGCGACCGATGACGACCACTGACGCACTCACCTTCGACATCTGGGCCCCTGCGGCCTCGAGACTCACGCTACTGCTCGATGGCGAGCGTCACGAGATGACGGCGACCAGCGGCGGCTGGTGGACGGCTCCGGAGGGCATCTCCGGCACCGACTACGGCTACCTCGTGAATGGAAACGAGACACCGCTGCCCGATCCGCGCAGTAGGCGCCAGCCCGAGTCTGTTCATGGACTCTCTCGCACCTTCACCAGCGAATTCGAGTGGACCGACAGCGCCTGGACCGGCCGCCAGCTGGCCGGCGCCGTGATCTACGAGCTGCACCTCGGCACCTTCACCCCGGAGGGAACGCTCGACTCGGCGATCGACAAGCTCGACCACCTCGTCTCCATCGGGGTCGACTTCGTGGAACTGCTGCCGGTCAACGGGTTCAACGGCGACCACAACTGGGGCTACGACGGGGTGCTCTGGTACACCGTCGATGAGACCTACGGCGGGCCCGCCGCCTACGAACGGTTCGTGGATGCCGCGCACGCGCGCGGTCTCGGCGTGATCCAGGACGTGGTCTACAACCACCTCGGCCCGAGTGGAAACTACCTTCCGCGCTTCGGTCCATACCTGCACGCCGAGGGTTCCAACACCTGGGGTTCCTCGGTCAACCTCGACGAGCCAGCCGTGCGGTCGTACGTGATCGACAACGCGCTGATGTGGCTGCGCGATTTCCACGTCGACGGCCTGCGCCTCGATGCCGTGCACGCTCTCGTGGATAACTCGCCGAAGCACATCCTGCAGGAGCTCTCCGAGCGCACCGACAGCCTCTCGGCCTTCCTCGGACGCCCACTCACCCTCATCGCAGAGTCCGACCTCAACGATCCGAAACTCATCACGCCGCGCGAAGGCGGCAGCGGAGGCTACGGCCTCCAGGCCCAGTGGAGTGACGACTTCCACCATGCCCTGCACGTGGCCCTCACCGGCGAAACCAGCGGCTACTACGCCGACTTCGCTCACCTGGATTCACTCGCCAAGGTGGTCACCCGCGGCTTCTTCCACGACGGCACCTACTCGTCGTTTCGCAAGCGTGACCACGGGCATCCGATCGACACCGAGCACATGCCGTCCTGGCGCCTCGTCGTCGCCAACCAGAATCACGACCAGATCGGCAATCGCGCCGTGGGAGACCGGCTTTCGGCCAAGCTCGACCACGGCCAGCTCGCGATTGCCGCAGTGCTCACTCTCGCCGGTCCGTTCACTCCGATGCTCTTCATGGGCGAGGAGTGGGGCGCCAGCACACCCTGGCAGTTCTTCACCTCGCATCCCGAGCCCGAACTCGGCAGGGCGACCGCCGAAGGCCGCATCGCCGAGTTCGCGAAAATGGGCTGGGATCCGACAGTGGTGCCCGACCCGCAGGATCCCGAGACCTTCCAGCGCTCCAAGCTGAACTGGGATGAGGCGGCGGAAGCCGGCCACTCCGGCCTGCTCGCCCTCTATCGGTCGCTCGCGGCCCTGCGCCGGGACCGCCCCGACCTCACCGACCCGCGGATGTCACGGATCTCGGCTGACTTCGACGACGACGCGAAATGGTTCGCGCTGCATCGCAGGGATTCGACCGGCGGAGGCACCAGCATCATCGTGAACTTCGCCGACTTTCCGGTGGCTCTGCCCTACGGTGGCACGGTGCTGCTGGCGACGACGGATACCGTGGCGGCGTCATCCACGGAGATCCTGCTCGGCGCGCGCGCGGCGGCGGTTCTCGCACTCTGAGGCGTGCCGCGGCCCAGCAATTGTGAAACCCGGTGGCGCCGATGTCGCCCCACCGCTTTCGCTTCCACACCCGTCACGCGCAGTCAGGGCTTAGGCGATCCATCCTGGGTTGCCGGCAGTGTATGTCTCCGACATATCCGCCCGCGGCGACTCGGTGTGCAACCGGGAACGCGTGCGCGCCCAGTGCCTGCTCGATCCACTCCCTGCAGCGACCTGATGAAGCGTACGCTGACGCCATGGATGAGAAGACTGGCGTCGACGAGCGTCGTGCAGGGGAAAAATTCGTCCGTTTCATCGACTGGCTGAACCATAAATTGATCCCGGTGATTGGTCCACCGGATCTGGGACCCTACGATGCGGTTCTGGAAAAAGTGGGTGAAGCGATATGCCCGGTGTGCGGCACAGCGATGACCGAACACCGCATCGATCATTCGGCCGCAAACACGGTTCTCAACTGCCCGGCGCCCCACATTCCAGCACCGGTTAACGATCAACCGATCAACGAGTTGGGAATGCCGAAGCGAGGCAAGTGACGCCGACGCGATGGCCCTATTCACAAGGTGATGGTCTCGACCGTCACTGTATCCATTCTGGCAAGCAGCGAAGTGCGAGCAGTTGACAGCTACCGTCTGCGGCCATGCTCACGTCTGCCTCGACAAAGGTTCCAGAAATCGGGCCGAGATGGGTGACCTGATTATGTGCGACGAGTCTCACCGTTCCGGTCCCATCGTCGATCGTGAAGCCGATGCCGGTGATGGGGCCGGCGACATGTGTCGTGCGACCCTGGATTGTTCCGGACGCTTCGCCTCGTGATGCGGCCGAGCGCAATTCAACGATTGTCGTCGTCGCACCGAGCGGCAACAGGGCGCCCGATGATGTGCCCAACGAACGAAGCCAGGGCTCCGGCGTTCCTTCATCGAACACCGTGAGGTGGGTTCCCGGTGGCGGATTCGGGAACGTGAAGGATCCGGGACTGCGCTCCAACCGGTAGTTGCCGCCAGACCGCAGGCTACCGAGAAGCTGTTCCCTGCGCTGCGAAAGCGATACGGAGGGGTCGACACCGGATCATTGAGCGACCCGATCATCGATTCAAGGGAATCGTGCATGCGACACAGCCAGACATTGTGTGTGTCGCCGCTCCACACTGCCGGATCAGTCTCGCAGCCCGGTGCATCAAGGGTCGCGAAGTAGTACCCCGGGCCATCAGTGAATTGCAGCCAGGCCGGTGGACGTTCCAGCGCGTGACGCTGGAATTCTCGATCCTGGATAATCTCCGCGGCCGACAACATACGCTTGACGCCGAAAACAGACAGGGCGCTCCCGTCGTGCCATCGGTACAACTGCTCGATGTCCTCTCCCAGGTCCATTGGAGCGATCACGGTCCGAAGTGCCGTGATTCCCTCATCGTTCAACCCAGAACCCATCGACGGGACTGCCTCGGGTACGACCTCGGCAACCACAGCATCGAAACGGACCAGTTCCTGGTGAAACGTCATGTTCCTAGCCTTCCCGAGTTGACGGTTCACTGCCACAACGCGTGGCGCCCCCATTTAGGGGTAGCGAACCCGAGACGAAAGGACGTATCCCGAGTGAGTACGGGTAGTCAAGTGCTCAGTCGTCGATCGGGCCGGATACTGTGGCGGCGTCATCCACGGAGATCCTGCTCGGCGCGCGCGCGGCAGCGATTCTCGCGAGCTGAGGTGGGCTGAGGCGAGTGGCAGGAACTGTGCCGACATCGCCTCGACCACGCTCGCTCCCGGAATGGACAGACGTCGCTCTGATCCCCGTCGCCCCATGTCTGTAACCCGATCATCCTGGTGGCGCACCGAGACCTAACCCTCGGCCTCTACCCTTGGGTCATGATTCCTGAGAGCTGGCGTGAGCACCGCCGTGACGACGATAACGAATTGCTCGGCTACATCGACGAACTCGATGGCCGGTTCCAGGCACGAACTCTTTTCGGATTTCCGTTGGGCAAAGCGGGCGACGAGACGAACGCCGAACACCTGCTCGACTCGCTGGGGCTGAGCTATCTTGCCGAGCGGTGGCTGCTCACGATCGACGGTCGCGACGAGCCGATCACGGTACAAATCGCTGAAACAAACCCCGCAGTAGTGACCGTGACGAGTGCCGACTACGGGTACGCGGGTGACTACGGCACCCCGTTCACGCTCGCCGTGCCTGCCTTGCCGTGTCAGCTGAGACCGGAACGGCCGATTGCCTGAAATCCGGGAACACGGGGGTCGATTTTCAGGTAGCTGACCATAATTTTGCGCAATTCACCGGTGTAGCGCTCTGCGGGGCCTGCGGCATCCGCCATTTCGGGGATTGAAAAAGCAAGCGACGACGCCAGATGGTGGATTATGGTCGGCCTAATCGGTGCCGTACTGCAAGATTTTCGAGCTCCTTATGGAGCGGCTGGACAGCAGGCCGTGATGGATTTACTACGGGATCAGTCGATGGTGTGCCAAACCGCACATTGGTCCTCTGCCCCACACCGTGTCCGAATAGTGCGAATACCCGGTGTCGGCGCACAGCGATCTGCTGGAGTAAGGGGTGAGCCGACCCGAGGACACCGGCAGATCCTCTCTTGCCTACACTGGAAACAGGTTGCAGAACGCGGCCCCGGACGACGGTTCAGTACCCGGAATGCGACAAGACTGGCCGAGGAGTGAACGGCCGTGTCATGGATCATCCTTATTGCCTCCGGGTTCTCGAAGCAGTCTGGGCTACGGCGCTCGGAAAATCGGAAGGCTTCACCAAGCTCTGGCCAAGCATCATCTTTGGCGGCGCGCTGGCTTTCAGCATGGCTGGCCTTGCCTTGGCCATGCGCGAAATCCCGGTCGGAACGGCCTATGCCGTCTGGGTGGCAATCGGCGCCGCTCTCACTGTGACATGGTCGATGCTCAGTGGGGACACCAGCGTGTCCTGGGTGAAGATCGTGTTACTTCTCGGGATCATCGGCTGTGTCATCGGGCTCAAGCTCGTCGACGGTAGCCACTGAACCAGGTCGCCATCGGTATCCGCGACCGTCTTTCATCCGCAGCGCAACGCCGAAAGCAAGGTTACGCTGGCGGCTCGTAGTCGATCCGATGCGCGTTCTGCGCGTCACCCCGCGGAGCATCGACCTTCAGTAGTGACGCCGGCCGAAGCATCCCTCGACCAAAGCGTGCGGTCACTGCGTCGATCGTGTCCTCGGCCTCGCGCCAGCTCTCATCCGCATCCCAGAGGCCGAGCTGCTGGCCATCACCCTCCGTGAGCTGCTCCATACGCACGCCGATGAGCCGCACTGGATTGTGACGTCCGAGTGCTTCGTAAATACCGCGCACCTCCTCAAAGATGCGGCGCCCGACATCGGTCGACTCGGCAAGAGTTCGGGACCGGGTGATAGTGGTGAAGTCGTCGTATCGCAGTTTGAGCACTACGGTGCGTCCCACCCACCCTGCCGTGCGCAGCCGCACCGCCACCGCGTTGGCCTGGCGGAGAAGCTCGAGGCGTAGCTTGTCGGCGTCGATCGTGTCGACCTCGAAGGTCACCTCGTGCCCGACGCTCTTCTCTACGGATGCGGTAGTCACCGACCGCGGATCGCGCCCGTTGGCGAGGTCGTGCAGTTTTTGGCCGGTCGCTTCGCCCACCGCGCGTTGCAGGGCGGAGAGCGGAGACCGAGCGATGTCGCCGATGGTGCGCAGTCCACGCCGGGTCAGCGCCTCCTCGGTGACCGCGCCGACGCCCCAAAGCGCCCCGACGGGAAGGGGATGCAGAAAGCTGAGCGTCTGATCGGCGGGCACCACGAGCAGGCCGTCGGGTTTTGCCCGGCCCGAGGCGAGCTTCGCGACAAACTTGGTGGATGCCGCCCCCACCGAACAGCTCAGTCGCGTCTCCTCGTGCACTCGCCGTCGAATCAGCGTCGCAACCTCCGCGGGAGACCCGAGCAATCCCTTCGCACCGGACACGTCGAGAAACGCCTCGTCGATGCCGAGGCGTTCAACAAGGGGGGTTACGTCATCGAAGATCTCCATGACCTGTTTCGAGAAGTACCGATATTTCTCGAAATGCGGCTCGAGCACGATTGCCTTCGGGCAGAGCCGGAGGGCCTGCGAAAGCGGGATAGCCGAGCGCACACCGTACTTGCGAGCCGGATAGTTCGCCGCTGTCACCACCGAGCGCAGAGATTTTCCGGCGACGACGACGGGAAGGTGGGCGAGTTCCGGCCGATCGAGAAGCTCGACGGACGCAAAAAACGCGTCGAGGTCCACATGCAGGATCGTGGCGGTGCTGCTGTCAACCGAATCTGCACTGACCTGGCGGTCGCGCCCGTCCTGCCTGCTCATCGGGTCTTCCTCATCTCAAGAAAGAATCTACCCGTGGCAGGCGACAACCAAAGATCGTCAGTGCAGACCGAGACGGGCCAGGCGTTTGCGGGCGGCATCCTCACTGGTGGAGCTGCGGCCGAGCAACTTCCCGACCAGTACGAGGATGAGGCGCGTGGCCGTGATCGCCGGCCACCACGCACGCCGAAGTCCGAGCATTCTGCGGTATTCGACCGGGATGGATGCGACCGCCCCGGCGAAGAGGATTTTGTAGGCCGGGAGCATGCCCTTTGGCAGGCCGGGATGGCGAATGAATCGCACGGCTTCGGCGACTCGCTCATCACTCTTGAGAATGCCCGATGTGCGAAACGCGTCGAGCTGCGCGTGGAGCTCGGCTTCAGATGCCGGCGGATCCAGCACACCGACGAGTTCCCCGGCCTTCTTCCACTCGCGCACGTACTGATCGGGACCGCCCGGAATCGGGGACCCCCAGACCAGGTGACTGCCGAGGAAAGCATCGGTGAACACCACGTGCACCCAGGACAGCAGCTCCGGATCTCCGGCCGCATAGGTACGTTCGACGCCCTGTGCATCGAGATAAGTTCCCGTCACCCGGTCGTGAAAGCGCCCAACACGGTTGGATTCGCGAACCGCCATCGTGGTGTCAGAGAAGGTGACACTGATGAGCCACTGGATGGTTCCAGAGAGCCGACCGAGTGGATCTTCCTTATACCGCGACCAGTCGTGAACCCCCGCCATCGCCCCCGGGTGCAGGGTTTGCATGAGGAGCGCTCGGATGCCTGCCACGAGGGTTGCCATGCCGCCGTGCACAGCCCAGGCCGCGGAGCCTGCGCCGAAAAATCCAGCGTCGTCTCCCTCTTCGATCTGGCTGACCCAGTCCGGCCGGCCGCTCGCATTTCCGGTAAATGCCGAAAGCACTCTTGACCGGAACGGAGCGGCGATGTTGGACACGACTGCACGCTATCCAAGGAGTCTGAGAACGACGCTCAGCCAGCCGGCCAGAGGGAAGCGGTCGCCGTCGATGTCGATTTACCAGCTAGCCCAAACGCGAGTGCATCCAGGCGGAGGGGTCGACCGGCACAGTGCCGCCGACCCGGATCTCGAAGTGGAGGTGGGCGCCGGTACTCACGCCGGTACTGCCAACGAGACCGATCGGCTCCCCCGCGAAGACAGTGTCACCGACGTGCAACGGCATCGACCCGGCCTGCAGGTGGCCGTACGCACTGGTGACGGTCTGGCCGTCAATCACATGCTGGATCGCCACATGGATGCCGAGGGCCGTCCACCCGGGATTATTGGTCTCCACGACGACTCCCGATGCAATTGCGTGCACCGGTGCTCCAAAGCCTGGGTCGAAGTCGACACCTTCGTGATGGGACGAGCAACCCGAACACGGCGATACTCGCGGTCCGAAGCCGTCGCTGATGGGGCTCGACGGATCCACCGGCCACCGGAGCGGCGGCGGAACAGTAACCCCGTAGGCATCCCGGGCCACGGCTGCGGTCGGAGGGAGATCCCCCACGATCAGACTTTGCGGGGAGAGCGTCCGCACCAGCGGAGTCGCCGTCGCGGCGGCGTAGGCCGGCACCCCGAAGCCCAGCGCGATCACTGTGGCGAAGGATATTGCTGCCGCGGCGAGGCCCCCGCGCACGGTCTTCCCGGCTCGCACCTGACGCCGGTGGAGCACGGAGCGGCCGGTGATGGCCGTCAATTCTGGACGGTATTCGGCCGGAACGGCCGTTAATCCGCGAATTCGGGCGCGCGTAGTGGGATTCACTGACACTCTCGGCACCTGAGAATCTCCGGTTATCCGCGGCGGCATAATCGCTGCGACGAAAACGCCCAAGCGGGCGACGACACACGAGACATCGCGCGACGGTGGATGCTTTCCGAAACGGGTGGGAAACCGGGTCTCGACTGATGCCATCACAGGCGAAATGTTCTCACCGTCGGAACACATTGTGGGTCGAAGCCCCCCTGCACGCCGGGTACAAAGCTTCGCGTTCCCTGTGAAGGAGGGGTCGTATGGCTCCTCCCCACGGCGGAATCAGCCGCCGAGAAGAGCCCTCAACTTCTGTGCCGTATTCCAATTCCGAGCCGTTACCGGCGCGTCGAACTGCTTCCAGAATGACCTCCCGACGCGGGTGTGGAGGCTGCCATCCGGCATCCACTGGTACACCGCACCCGGGCCGACGGCCAGCAGTTCGGGAGCAAGGGCGCTCGCATCCGGTAGCTCGAGCGACGCGGGCATCGAGGTCACAAACGTGACGAAGCTCTTCGATCCATCGGTCACCTCGGCGGTGAGCGGATTCGCGTCGAGAATCGTCAAAAACTCCGCAGAATCAAGCAGCAGCACGCTCGAGTGAACTCCGGTGGCGGCGAGAACCACCGCTTCCATGTGCGCCGAAGTGTCGGCCGACACCACCGCGCGGGACCCGAAGACGACGTTTCCGCTCCGCAGCACGGTGGTGACATCCGTGTATCCCAAGTCGGAGAATGCCGATGCGAGCTCGGCCATGGAAACCGCTTTGGCGCGACCGACATTGATCCCACGGAGCAGCGCGATGTACTGGTGCATGGAATGAGGCTAACGAGGATGCGGCGGCCCCCCGGATGAGGCGGGAAAGAAAACAGTTCGCAAAAGTTTCATGACTTGTTCCCATAGTCAGGAATATCACCCAGGTTCATACGCTTGCATAGGTTTATGACAACTACTTCTGACATCCACCCCGCTTACGTCGCCGGCACCTGGGCGCTCGACCCCACCCACTCCGAGGTCACTTTCTCGGTGAAGCACCTCGCCATCAGCAAGGTCCGCGGCATCTTCGAGCGCTTCACCGCGTCCATTGTGACCGCCGAGGACCCGTCCAAGTCGACGGTCGAGGCCAGCATCGAGGTCGCCTCGATCAACACGAACCAGAAGGACCGAGACAAGCACCTCCGTACCAACGACTTTTTCAAGGCCGACGAGTTTCCAAACATCACCTTCACCTCCAGCAGCGTCGTGCTGACCGGCGACGACATCACCGTCGTGGGTGACCTCACCCTCCGCGGCGTCACCAAGTCCGTTACCCTCACAGGCGAGTTTGGTGGCACCGTCACCGATGGCTACGGCCAGACGAAAGCGGGCTTCACCGCATCCACCAAAATCAACCGCCACGACTATGGAGTGAGCTGGAACGCCGCCCTCGAGGCTGGCGGACTCACTCTCGGCGACGAGATCAGCATCAACTTCGAGCTGCAGTTCATCCTCGAGACCGCATAGCCTCCCCCGGCAAAAGGAAGGGTCCCCGCCTCGCGGGGGCCCTTCCTCGCGTGGTGCCTCTTGTCCGGTGCCTGGTGCCTGGTGCCTGGTGCCCGGTGCCAGCAAGCCCGTCGCCTGGTGCCAGGTGCCTGGTGCATGGTGCCTGTTGCCTGTTGCCTGGTGCATGGTGCCAGGTGCATGGTGCATGGCGCCTGTTGCCCGGCACCTGGTGCCTGTTGCCTGGCACCTGTTGCCCGGTGCCTGGTGCCTGTTGCCTGTTGCAAATGCAGGACGGGACGTGACAGGAGTGGCGGATGAGCCTCATCAGCAACATCCGTCACAGATGTTCCTGCATTTGCCACCCCGGGAGCGCCGGAGACTGCCACATGGGGAGCGCCGGAGACTGCCACACAAGGAGCGCCGGAGACTGCCACACGGGGAGCGCGGGAGACGGATGTCGCGACGCACACCTGGCCACGGGAGACTAGCGGTGCTGGCCGACCTCGTGGTCCGCGTGCTCCTCCGGCTCCAGCTGGAAGGTGGAGTGCGCCACGTCGAAATGGTCGGCGAGGCATGCACTGAGGGAGTCGAGCAATTCGTCCGTGCGATTCTGGCTGAACACCGCCGGGTCAACCACGACGTGGGCAGAAAACACGTTGGAGCCCGGCGTGATCGACCAGACATGCACGTCGTGCACCGACACCACACCGGGCTTCGAGATCACGTGCTCGCGGATGAGCGCGACATCCGTTCCGCGCGGTGTTCCCTGGCTGAGCACACGGATAACATCACGCAGCAGGCTGAGCGCCCGGGGCACAATCAGAGCGGCGATGGCGAGGGATGCGATCGCATCCGCTCGCTCAAACCCGGTGAGCAGGATTACGATGGCTGCCACAATCACTGCCACCGACCCCACGAGGTCACCGAGCACCTCGAGATAGGCGCCGCGCATATTGATCGAGTCTTTCGCCCCGCCCCGCAACACGAGCAGGCCGGCCGCGTTGGCGACCGCTCCGAGGCTGGCGACGAGGAGCATCAGCGGCGCCTGTACCGCTCCGACCGCAGGATCAAGCAGGCGGGTGACCGCCTCGACGACCACGAAGGCCACCACCACCAGCAGGATGAGCCCATTAGCCAGGGCACCGAAGACCTCGGCGCGACGGTGGCCGAAGGTCTGGGCATCCGTTGCCGGCCGCGCCGCCACACTCAGAGCGACAAGCGCCACCAGGAGTCCGGTGAGGTCCGAGAGCATGTGGCCGGCATCGGCGAAGAGCGCAAGCGACCCGGAGAGAATGCCACCGATCACCTCGATCACGAGCACGACCGTGACGATCCCGATCGTG
This sequence comes from Glaciihabitans sp. GrIS 2.15, assembly GCF_035984695.1. Taxonomy (NCBI): domain Bacteria; kingdom Bacillati; phylum Actinomycetota; class Actinomycetes; order Micrococcales; family Microbacteriaceae; genus Glaciihabitans; species Glaciihabitans sp. GrIS 2.15. The sequence goes on along the minus strand of NZ_JAXCHU010000001.1, from coordinate 129,034 downwards.
ATCAGCAGGCGCGCCCGATTCGCCCGGCCGGCCTGGGGATCCAGGCCGTGCGAGTGGCTGTGCCCGTGTGCGTCGCTCACCGCACCAGTCTAGAAACAAACGCTGAGCAGGGGCCCGTCGCGATCAGACCGGGAAGACCAGCAGTGTGCTGCTCGCGGTGGCGATGAGTTTTCCCCTCGAGTCATGCACCGTGCCCTCGGCGAAAGCCGCCCGACTTCCCGGTTTCGTGACAATGCCGACGGCGGTCAGCTGGCCGGTGTCGGCCATCACCGGCCGGAGATAGCTGATCTTGATCTCCAGAGACGTGTAGCCCTGGCCTTTCGGCAGGGTGGTCTGCACCGCGCAGCCCAGCACCGAGTCGAGCAGAGTGCAGACGAGTCCGCCGTGTACCGTGCCGATCGGGTTGTAGTGCGACTCGTCCGGATCGCAGGTAAACGTGACCCTGCCCACCTCGGCAGCGACCGGTCGCATCCTCATCAGGTTCACGATGGGAGGTTGAGGCACGCTGCCGGCGACCAGCCCCTGAATGTACTCGAGCCCGGACATCGTCTTCGCCAGGGCGGCGCCCACCAGCGGATCTTCCCAGGTGACGGTTCTCGAACGATCGATGGGGGATGATTCGGCCTCGCTGCGCATCGGATGGTCCTTTCCCCGACCAGCCTAAGACCGCCCTGGCGCCCGTCCTGCGGGAATGCCTACGCCTGCCCAGCGTTGGTACCTGCATGGACTCCCGCGAACAGACCACCCTTCTCGACTGGCTTGCCCTGCAGAAGCAGGCCCACCGTGAATTCGGAGGGCGGCTGAGCGAAGTCACAGACTGGGATGCGCCCACCCCCGACGCCGAATGGAATATTCGCGACCTGGTGACTCACGTGGTTGAGGAGCAGCAGTGGGTGCCCTACCTGCTCGCGGGATCCACCGTCACGGATGCGCAACGCAGGATCCAGCCGCTCGGGGATGACCTTCGCGCCGAGTGGAGGCTGTACTCCCTTGCCGCGACCGCCGCCTGGGACGCCGCCGTCCCAGAGGCACAGGTGAGCCTGTCGTACGACACCGTGCCCGTGATCGACTACCTGCGCGAGCAGGTGAGCGACGTCACCATCCACTCTTGGGATCTCGCGCGCGCCGTGGGTGCCGACGAGACCCTCGATGAGACCCTCGTCGCGGGCGTCTGGACGGTGTTCGAACCGCAGCGAGACACGCTCTCCGCAAGCGGCCTGTTTGCGGTGCCGGTTCCGCTGCCAGAGGATGCGCCGCTACAGTTGCGCCTGCTGGCCCTCACGGGACGCGACGCTCGCCCGGGAGTCTAAAATCCCGCAACAGCGTGCGGGATGTAGTGCTCGGTCAGCAGTGCGAGCTCGTCGTCCGTAAGGTCGAGCTCCGCCGCCGCGACCGCGTCGTCGAGATGCTCGAGCCTGGTGGCTCCGACGATCGGGGAGGATACGGCCGGCTGCTGCACCACCCACGCAAGCGCGACCTGAGCGCGCGGCACACCGCGGGCCTCGGCGACGGATGCCACCGCATTCGCCACCCGGCGGTCGGACTGCTCGGACTGGACGTAGAGGGTTTTTCCGAACTCATCCGTCTCGGACCGTGACGATGACGCATCCCAATCCCGCGTGAGCTTGCCGCGGGCGAGGGGGCTCCACGGCAGCACACCGGCGCCCTGGTCGAGGCAGAACGGATGCATCTCGCGCTCTTCCTCGCGGTTGATGAGGTTGTAGTGATCCTGCATCGACACGAAACGCGTCCAGCCATTCAGGTCGGCCGCGTGCTGAGCCGTGGCGAACTGCCAGGCGAACATCGACGACGCCCCGAGGTATCGGGCTTTGCCAGACGTGACCACGTCGTGCAGTGCTTCCATCGTTTCCTCGATGGGCACGAGGGGATCCCAGCGATGAATCTGGTAAAGGTCGATGTAGTCGGTGCCGAGGCGACGGAGGCTCGCGTCGATCTGCTCCATGATGTGCCCGCGCGACAGCCCTCCACCGTTTGGCCCCTGACGCATCTTTCCGTGCACTTTGGTGGCGATGACGACCTCTTCGCGCGTCGCGTATTCGCCGAGAGCCCGACCCACGATCTCCTCGCTTGAGCCATTCGAATAGACGTTGGCCGTGTCGAATGTGGTGATACCGAGCTCGAGTGCGCGGCGGATGAACGGACGGCTCTGCTCCTCCGGCAGGCTCCACGCATGATTGCCGCGACCCGGGTCGCCGTAGCTCATGCACCCGAGCGTGACCGCCGAGATCTCGAGGCCGCTGTTTCCCAGTCGCGTGTATTCCATTGTTCCAGTCTGCCCCCGCTGAAGCCGGTCATCCGCTTCGTGGCGATGCTGGGCCTCGGAGAGGCAATCTTCCCAGGGTCCCGAGAGGGTCAGGTCGCGACTGGCGCTCGGGATCGTCCCGGCATCCGCAGTGCATAGGCGGATGCTCCGACGAAGAACACTGCTCCAACGGCGAAGGCGACCGGATAGGAGACCGTATCGGCGAGAAAGCCGGCCACAAGCGGTCCGATGATCGCGCCGAAGTCCGAGAACATCGAGAACACCGCGACCGGTCGCCCGCCCGAGGCGCCGGCGACATCCCCGACCGCAGCCGCCGGAGCCGTCCCCATGAAGGCCGCTGCCACCGCGTAGACACAGAGCAGCGCGGTGAGTGCCCAGAAACTCGTGACGAAGGGGATGGCCGCGATGGTGACGGCCGCGACCGCGAACGAGCCGACGATGGCCGGCTTGCGACCGACGGTGTCGATGAAGCGGGCCGCGGGAGCGAGCGCGATGGCCTGGGCGACCGCGGAGAAGGCGAAGGCAACACCGGTCCAGGCACTCGGACCGCGCAGCACCTCGACGATCAAAACGGGTACAAGCGAATTGCGCACTCCGAAGGAGGTCCAGCCCTGGGCGAAGTTCGCGATGCACGCGGCGCGGAATCCACGGTCGCGCAACACCTCGCGAAACGGGATACTCACCGTGGTGCCCGATTCAGTCGGTGGAGCGACCGTCCGTGGCCGAAGGAGCAGGATGCCGACGACACCGGCGACGGCGAGAGTACCGGCGTAGAAGAAGAACGGAGCACTGAGCGAGATCGTGGCAAGCAGTCCGCCGAGTGCCGGGCCCGTCATCCCTCCGATGAGGAAGCCTCCCTGGTAGAAGCCGATGGACCGTGCGCGCATCGCGGTGGACGTCGATCCGATCAACAGCGTCATCGCCGACACCGTGAACATCGCCGAACCGATGCCCCCGATGCCCCGCAGGATCAGCAGCTGCGGATAGTTCTGGGCGATACCGACCAGCCCGCTCGAAAGCGCGACGATGCCTATGCCAATCGAGAGGATGGCGCGCTCTCCCGCCCAATCGATCAACCGACCGCAGAAGGGACTCGAGACGAAGCGCAACAGCGCGAACGCGGAGACAACCGCACCGACCTCTGCGTTACCGACACCGAAGCTGCGCACGTAGACGGGCAGCACCGGAACTACGACGCCGAAACCCACCATCACGAAGAAGGCGATGACGCCGAGCACGACAACGTCCCGCGACAGTCGGGGCTTCCGCGACACGCCCGTAGTCACAGTTTGGAGACCTGGGCGAGCGGATGCATTCCCCCAGCGTATTGCGATGAACGGCGGGTTGAACCCACGGCTGCCGCGTGTACCGTCCCGTATATGAAAGCAAATAAGCAACTCTCCGACAATCTGCAGGCCGTGCTCGTTGATCTCATCGAGCTCCACATCCAAACCAAGCAGGCACACTGGAACGTCGTTGGCATCAACTTCCGCGACACCCATCTCATCCTTGACGAGGTTACTGACGCGGCCCGCGAGCTCTCCGATGAGGTGGCGGAAAGGATGCGCGCGCTGCACGCCCTGCCCGACGGTCGCTCTGAGACGGTGACTGCCACCTCCACACTGTCCAAATTTCCCGAGGACCAGATCGACACGGCCGAAGTCGTCAGTCTGATCACCGCTCGACTCGATGCCGCCGCCGCGACGTGTCGCCGGGTGCACGACGAGGTCGACGAGGCCGACCCCACTACCGCCGACCTCCTGCACAAGGTCATCGAGACGCTCGAGCAGTACGCCTGGATGGTGAGCGCGGAGAGCCTCAAGCCGCGCAAACGAAACGCGACAACGGGGCTCTAAGCGGGCTCAGACCGCGGTGGCGAGCAGGGCGACGGTGACGGATCCATTCTTCGTCTCCTGCTCGCCGACGCGGGTAAAACCCAGACGAGCGTGGAAGGCGAGCGACTCCGGATTGGGTGGATTGAGGTTGACCTCGCAGGTCACCTCCCGAAGCCCTCCGGTTCGAGCAAGATCGAACACAGCCTCGTAAAGCGCTCGCCCAATCCCGGCGCCTCGCCGCTCTGCATCGATAACGATGCGGTCCACGTATAGGAAGTCCGAACTTCGGGCGTCAAAAAAACGATAGTTTTCGCTGGCGTAATCCGCCCCGGAGTGCATTCCGATCACGAAGCCAACCAGAGTGTCGTGATCCCGCACTGCGAGAGTGAATCCGGCGGCTCCGAGAAGCGCCGCCATCTCGGTTGCGGAGGTGATCGGTACCGCTGGCGAGGCGGCGTCGTTCAGCTCGACAAGGCGCGGTACGTCAGCGAGGGTGAGAGCGTCGAAGCTCGATAGGGGCGAAGTCACTCTCCCAGTCTGCCGTGCCGGCGGCTATTTTTCTGCGGGTACGAAGATCCACAGGGCGATGTAGATCAGGAACTGTGGCCCCGGCAGCAGGCAGGACAGGATGAACACGAGTCGCACCACATTCGCGCTCCAGCCGTAGCGATTCGCTATCGCCGCACACACTCCCGCGACAACGCGGCCAGATTTCGGTCTTTGTAGCACAGCCATGAGCCCATCCTGCCCGCTATTCCCGAGCGACGCGATGTGGTTATCCCGCGCAACCGAGAATGTGGGTGATCTAATCGGTTCATGCACCGCCATCACACCACCATCCGCTTTATCCTGATGCTCGTCATCGGCATCATCGCAACCCTCGTCACCGGCAGCCTCGGCGCATGGACCTATGCCCCTACCGTCGGGTGGTGCTTCGCCGCGCTGCTCTACTCGTCGACAGTGTGGCTGGGGATCGCCAAACTCGACGCGACTCAGACACAGAAACAAGCGATCGTAGAGGAGCCCGCCCGGGCAACCGCAGACCTGCTGGTGGTACTACTGAGCGTCGCGAGCCTGTTCTCGGTGGCCTTCGTGCTCGTGCAGGCCTCGCAGGCGCATGGGCTCGCAAAGGGGCTTCTCGCCACCCTCGCCCTGGTGAGCGTGGCGCTGTCGTGGATCCTACTTCACACGCTCTACACGCTGCGTTATGCCAGCCAGTACTACACGGCCGACAAGGGCATCGACTTCAACCAGGATGCACCCCCGCGGTACGCCGACTTCGCCTATGTGTCCTTCACCCTCGGCATGACGTACCAGGTATCGGACACCAACATCACCAACCACACGATCAGATCGACGGTGCTTCGACACACCCTGCTCTCGTTCGTGTTCGGATCGGTGATCCTTGCCACCACCATCAATCTCGTGGCTGGCCTCTCCCACTGAGCTCAGCCGGTCACAAAGTCGATCAGCTGCTCCACCCGACCGAGGACCACCGGCTCGAGATCGGCATAGGTGCGCACCTGGCCCAGGATGCGCCGCCAGGCTCGGGCAATATCCGCCTGGTCCTCGTGCGGCCAGCCGAGCGCCGCACAGATACCATGCTTCCACTCGACCGAGCGAGGGATCTCGGGCCAGACCTCGAGGCCCAACCGCGCCGGCTTGACCGCCTGCCAGACGTCGACGAACGGATGCCCCACCACGAGCACGTGAGCGCCGAAGGGACTGCGCGCCACGGCATCCGCGATGCGACTCTCTTTGGAGCCGGCAACGAGGTGGTCGACCAGCACCCCGATCCGGCGGCCGGGACCCGGAGCGAACTCGCGCACGATGGCGTCAAGGTCGTCGACGCCATCGAGGTATTCCACGACAACGCCCTCGACCCGCAGGTCGGCGCCCCAGACTTTCTCGACCAATTCCGCGTCGTGCCGGCCCTCCACGAAGATACGACTCGGCAGGGCGACCCGCGCCTTCTGGTCGGCAACCGCAAAGGAGCCGGAAGCGGTACGCGCGCTGCCCTTCGAAACGACCACCGGCGCGGTAAGCGTAACTGGCTCACCCTCGAGGAGATATCCCCCGCCGAGCGGGAAGAGGCGCACCCCGCCGCGGAAGTCCTCGAGATGCACCAGCTTGTTTTCGACGCGCAGCACGGCGCCGCAGAAGCCGGTGTCCGCCCACTCAATCACGAGATCCCTCTCGGCGGCGACCTGACGGACGGTCTTTCGCTTCGCCCCGCGCCAATCCCCGGCGAGGGCATCCTCACCGTAGTCGCCAAAGGTCATTCCGAGTCCCTCACCGGTGGCGCGAGTTCGAGGAACCTCTCGTGCACCTGGGCGGAGGGAAACGGGCCATCGCCGTCGGAGTTGGACTGCGGCTCGTCGAATTCCACCCACCACATCCGTCCGCCGCCGCCGCGACCCCAGACCCCCGCGAGGGCAGATCCACCGGAGCGCACGATCACTCCACTCGGTTCATCCGGCCATAGCGAGGACTCACCGGCGGTGGCAGCACGAACGAAGACCTGCGCGCCAACGCCAAAGTCGTCGGACATGGTGCGTACCGACCTATCCGTCGACGCGCTTGAGCACGTGGAACGGAATCGCGAGCGAGAGAGCGACACTCGCAATCCCACTGAAGAAGAGGATGCCGTGGGGAGCGTCCGGCTCGAAGGCGTACCCCATCAGAACGATACCGAGCAGGAAGAGGCCGAGCGAAATGACAAAAGCGATGATTTTCACGAAGGGTCCTCCTGGGGAATCGACGGCGGTCTGCCCAGTCTACGGATCCGCCGCGGTGCTGCCTTTTCGCCGCGGGTCGGGTGATCAGGAAGGATCGGCGCGGCCTACTTCGCCGGACCCTGCGCCTCGATCGACACGTCGTTCCATTCCTCCCAGACCGCGATTCGGCTCGCATAGTCCGCCTTGGCGGTACCGAGCGGCGATTCGCCGAAAAAGATACGAAGTGGTGGCCGGTCTGCGTCGACGACTTTGAGGATGGCGCCGCGGGTGGCGACGGGATCGCCCGGGGCCGCGAAACGCTGCTTGCGCGCAGCATCCACGGCCTCGTGCAACTCGGCGTAGTCCGCGAGCGGCTCGGAGCGCTTGGACGAGGATCCGCTCCAGTCGGTCGAGAATCCACCGGGCTCGACCAGGGTCACGAAGATGCCGAAGCCCGCGACCTCTTGGGCGAGTGACTGCGAGAAGCCCTCAAGTGCCCACTTCGAGGCGTGGTAAATGCCGACCAGCGGGAAGGCGCTGATTCCGCCGATCGACGACACCTGGATAATGTGCCCGCTGCGCTGCGCCCTCAGGAAAGGAAGCGCCGCCTGGGTGACCCAGAGCGCGCCAAAGAGGTTGGTCTCCATCTGGGCACGGGCCTCGTCCTCCGTGATTTCTTCGACGAATCCGAAATGACCGAATCCGGCATTGTTGATCACAACGTCGAGGCGTCCGAAATGCTCGTGCGCCTGAGCGACGGCCGCAGTCGCCGCCTCCTTGTCGGTGACGTCGAGCGAGATCGGCAGGATGGCATCGCCGTACTGCTCCACCAACTCGGCCAGGCTGTCAGTGTTGCGCGCCGTCGCGGCGACCCGGTCGCCGCGGTCAAGAGCCGCAATGGCCCACTCGCGGCCGAAACCGCGCGACGTACCGGTGATGAACCAAACTTTTTCAGACATGTTTCCTCCAGAGTTGCGGATGCGAGGGACAACAGTTGCCCACCGCGGTGGTATTCCCTATTCGTTCGTGTTGGTCGCGCCTACCTTCGAGAGCGGCTCCGCCACATCCTCCAAGGACTGACGCTCCGCGTTGGTTCCGAAGATCATTGCGACGACTACCTGTCCGACGAGGTAGACCGAGCCGGCCACGCCAACCTGCACGGCGCTCATGTGCAGGTCTTTGGCGAATCCTGCCGAGGCGACAATTTGAATTTCGAGCCCGTCCAGGATCCAGGCGACAGAGAGCCCGACAGCAGGAGGGCTACCGCGAGCTGAGCACCGAAAGCACGTTTCCCGCGGGGTCGAGGAACCACGCGATATCCGGTCCGTTGCCGCGCATTATGCCTTTAATGACGCTCGGCATCACATCGTCCGGATAGATCTTGGTCGTCACCCCGCGGGCGTTGAGGTCGTCCACCGCAGACTCAACATCGTCCACCGGGAAGTTGAGGATGGTGAAACTCGCCGGGGTGTGATGGGGCTTCCCATAGATGAGGATCATCGCTCCGCTGGCGAGCTGGAGCTCGAGGAATCCCATCTCGTTTGTCGTGACGGGCAGCCCGAGGGTCTCGCCATAGAAGGTGCGGGCCCCATCGATGTCGTCGACGGAGAAGCCGCTGAACGCGCCAGTGCTGGTAAACATGGAGTCCTCCTCGGACAATTGGGCGTGACCTGCGCTGTCAACACTGGCACGTCAACTGCGGCCGCGGCCAGCCTTTTGATGCTGCGAGTGGCGGTTTCATGATCGTGACTCTGCCGGGAGATCAGTTGGAGAGCCTGGCGCGAATGTTCGGGTCAGGCCAGCGCAAACCGGAAAGTCGCAGACATCGGCTGTGGGCCCGGGCGGGTATCTGCTTCTCGCCTTCCAAACCGGCGACGAACCCCGCCATATCAGTCACGTGTACGGCCATGACGTGGACCTCGACGCCTTCCGGCTGAATCCCGACCGCATCACGGAGATGTTGGAGAACGCCGGGCTGACGGCGCACAGTCAGCTCGTTCGCATGCCCGACGAATCGGAGAAAACACCGCAGGCTTTTCTTCTCGCGCGAAAACACCTGTCCCGGGGTCAGCTGAGCGGCCTCAGAAACCCTGTCGTCACGAGTTCGCGGATGCTCGGCAACAGGTCCGTCGACAGTGCGGCCGTATCCACCTCGAGCAGTTGCGCGATAGCGGCGATGATGGCCCGCACGCTGAGTTCCCCATCGCAGGCGCCGACGAGGGCCGCGAGCCCGGTGCTGAGGCGCACCGAGCGCCCAAATCCACCGCCCTGCCGCAGGGTCATCACCGTTGGGTCTGCTGCACCCGGCCAGTAGTGCCGCTCCTCCGTAACATCCGGAGCCAGCTCGAGCCGCTCCCGTCCTAGCTCCTCGTCGGTGCGGGCAGACTGCCAGTCCGATGCCGCAAGGGTTTCGGCGATGTGCACGCCGAGGCCTCCCCCGGCGGTGCCGTTGAGAGCGCCATCCAGCCGCTCCAGTCGTCGGAGGCCCTGGGAACTCGCCCTCAGCGTGAGGTAGCCGAATCCCACCGACGTCACGCCGCGTTGCTCGAAGTCGTCGAGCCAGGCCCCGTACAGCCGGTCGAATTCGGGGCCGGGGCGAGTGCCGCCATCGCGGATCCAGGTCTCTGAGTAAAGCGCGGCGTCCTGCACCTCACGTTCCACCACCCAGGCGTCGAGGCCGGTGGAGGCGACCCAGTCGCGGACGCGGTCGAGACCGTTGGCACCGTTGGCACCGTTGGCACCGTCACGATACTCCCAATTGCCGAGCAGCTGCGCGATCCCGCCCGGCTCAAGGTGCTCGGCCAACCCGGCAATCACCGACGCGACCAGGGCGTCGCCCACCATGCCTCCGTCCCGGTATTCGTAGGACGGAACGCCCTCGGCCCGGGGCGTGATCACGAAGGGCGGGTTCGACACGATGTGCCCGAACCGCTCCCCCACCACGGGCTCGAACAGGCTACCGAGCCGAAATTCGATGTTGCGGATGCCGTTCAGCTCCGCGTTGAGCGCCGCGATCTCGAGAGCGCGGGGCGATATGTCGGTGGCGACCACCCGGGTGGCATGACGGGCGGCATGGAGGGCCTGGATGCCGCAGCCGGTACCGAGGTCGAGGGCTGAATCGACCGGCGTGCCGACCATGAGTCCGCTGAGCGTGAGCGAGGCACCGCCAACGCCCAGCACGTGGTCTTCGCGCAGGGCGCCGCCGACGGTGAGCTCACCGAGGTCGCTCGCGATCCACCAGCTGCCCACCCCGTGGGCATCGACGAAGCTGTAGGGGCGCAGGTCGAGCGCTGCGCGGAGTCCGTCGCGGTCCAGCGAGACGAGCCCGAGTTGGATCGCGCCGTCGATGCCCAGCGCGGGGAGGGCCGCGGCAAGCTGCTCGGCCGAAACCGGCATGCCGAGCACAAAGAGACGGGCGAGTACGCCTGCCGGGGTCTCGGCGGCCGGCCCGGCCAGCGCACGAACTGCCGGCACCCGCTGCCCGCGGTGGAGGGCCGCATCCGCCCGCTCTCCCCACAGTCCGGTGAGGGTGTCGACGCTGAAGCGAGCGTTGAGGAGGTCGGAGCGGAGCTGGGCGATCGATTCGAGGTGCACTCCGCAAGTCAACTGCATGCGAGTTGATTGTGCGTCCCGGCGGAGTGCCAGTGAAACTATGACGCATTTCGGGTACACCCTCATGACCGAACAGAGCATGCCGACGCAGCTGGTGAACCACACCGTGCCGGCGGAACAGCTTGGCTGTGATTTCGAGGCGTCGAGCGATCACTATTCGCCGTGGCTCACCTCCCAGGGCCACGCGCCCGCTGTTGGAAAAGCTGCGAGCGTGACGATCAGGATGCACCGATACGGTGAAACCCGCAGGGTTTCGCCCTGCCAGACTCAGGAGTTCCCATGGCCCAGACGACCGCGATCCTTTACACCATCCTGATCACCATTACCGTGTTCGGTGGTGTGGGCGTGATCACGGCGCTTATCGCCATGTCGAAGTCTTCCTATCATGAATAGGGAAAGCACTGGCGCTCTCCTCGAGTAGTGCACGTGTGTCCCTCACACCTTCGCAAAACAGGGTTCCCTTGGGTCAACGCCTCACCGCAGCCGATTACGCTGGAATGGTTATGCAGTGCGTCAACGATTCCGTGCCCGCGAGGAGGCCATGAAACCGCTCACCGAATCCGACATCCGTCGAAGTATAGTCAACGCATCGAAAGGTGAGATCCAGCGGATGCCGCTGCCCGGCCTGCACGAAGTGCTCTGGGATGAGCGGGAATACCTCGGCTGGCGTGACCACGGTGCACCACTGCGCGGCTATCTTGTGCATTGGGTGGATGACCGCCCGGTCGGCATCGTTCTTCGGGCGTCCGGCGCAAGCATGAGGCCGGGCATCTCGGCGATGTGCTCCCTCTGCCGCACTCCGCAGCCCTCCGACCAGGTTGCGCTCTTTTCGGCGGCGCGGGCCGGGCAGTCCGGTCGTGACGGCAATACCGTAGGAACCTACATCTGCGCCGACCTCGCCTGTTCGATGATAATCCGCATCATTCCCCCCGCGTCGCCGATGCAGCCTGACCCCGCCGAGGTCGTGGCGAAGCGGGCCGATGGGCTTCTCGCCCGGGTACAGAATTTCACCGCTGACATCATGAAGACGGCCTGATCCGGCGGTTACGGATCGCCCGATCAAAACGACGAAGGCCCGGAACTCGCTCTCGTTGTCGAGCGATGTCCCGGGCCTCCGGTCGAACTCAGCCGTTGGGCTTGTTCGCTGCTTTGGTCTTCTTGTCGGCGCGCTTCTCCTTGAGGGACTTGGACGCCACGGTCTTCGAGGTTGACTTTTTCGGTGACTTGTCGGCCATTATGAGCTCCCTCGGATCGGGAGCCCGGATGGCTCCCTGTCTGCCTTGAGAATACGCCGTCTGGACTGGCGTCGCACCTGTGCCGCCACGGTCGGTGGTATTGCGCTCGGGCGCAGGGTGCACGACCTTGGAGGGCACTGCCGCAGAATCACCCCAACCGGCGAACGAACAGAGGAGGACCCCTCGTGCCTATCCCTACCGATATCGCGCTCGGCACCCCTGTCTGGCTCGACCTGCAGAGTTCCGACATCGCCCGCTCGATCGAGTTCTACACGGGTGTCTTCGGTTGGACAAACGAGCAGGCGGGCCCCGAGTACAACGGCTACGTCAACTTCTCGAAGAACGGCCCTCGCTATCACCGCGAACGGCGGGCACGTCTTCTTCACCCATGAGCTGCATGCCACGGACTAGGAACGCGCGCTCACGTTCCACCGCGACGCATTCGGCTGGACCGTCACGGTGATGAGCGACTCGGAAGATTTCCGCATGTCGACATTCAGTGTCGGTGGTGATCCACTCGGCGGCACCCAGCTCGACGGGTCACCTACTCGCCGTTCGGGGGGTGAGCCGCTTAGCCGACTCGACCGGGGCTCTGCTCACGATCATTCAGGTGATGTAGCCGAAGTCGGATTTCGTGTCAGGCTCGGCGTGCTCTCCGGCGAATCACGAACTGCGCGATCCCCCGCCAGCCGAGCAGAAAGATCGCGAGCACCACGGTCGTGACGATCACGAAGCCGAGTTGAACCCCCTGTCCACTCACCCCGCGTAAGAGCATTCCGACGATCACCGTCGCGGCCCAGATCGTGAGCCCGGTCCAGCGCAGCGAGAACGGCGTGCGCCACGCCCGTGCGCCGATCCACCCGATCGCGAGCCCTGCGAGGAAGGGCCAGAGGGTCACCAGAGCGCCAAGCGGGCCCTCGTTATGGCTCGCCCTGCCGATCAGCACGAAGGTGGCGACGAGCACCACATCAACGATGGCCGCCAGAAGAGCGGATGCCACGGGGTTTTGTTTCACCAGTCGACCCTACGACACCTCCGAGTGGGCAATTTCGGCTCACAATTTCGGGTTTGGGATCCGTTTTCGCCCACTCGGCGACCTGTGGCGCTATTTTTCCGCGGGCGGCAGAGGGGGCGCGGAGGGGGCGCCGGGCAGCTCCTCGCCGGTGACCGCATCCATCACCGACTGTCCTGGTGGAAGATTCGAGAGGTCGGGCGCGATGAGTTCGGGCATCCGTCCGGAGTCCGGCAGTCCGAAGGTGGGAACGCGTCCCTCGCCAGGGGAGAGCACGAAGTCGTCGGAGCGACGCGGAAGCGTTTTGCCCTGGAAGAACTCCGGCTGGCGAAGGAACCAGAGGAACATGAGCACCGCGCCGATCAACAGCCCGAGTACGCCAACCACTGCGGTCGCTCCGATACCGAAGATCGTCACGTTGTGACCCTTGTTGTCCTGGATCCACTCCGGAAGCGCGAACTGCTGCAGCCCGTAGACGAAGACGAGGAGCAGGATGGCTCCGCCCACGAACGGGAAGAGGCCTCGCATGATGAAGTGGCGAAACGACGAGGTCAGCGTCTTTCGATAGAACCAGACGCAGGCGAATCCCGTGAGTCCGTAGTAGAACGCGATCATCAGTCCGATGGATCCGACGAGCGCCCGAAGCAGGGTATCGGCCCCGATCAGGGTGAATAGCAGGTAGAACGCCGCCGAGACGATCCCCATGCCGATCGTCGACCAGGTCGGCGTGAGGTACTTCGGGTGGATGCGCGCGAACTTCGCCGGGATCGCCTTGTAGACAGCCATGGAGAGCGCGGTGCGCGCCGTCGGCAGGATCGTCGTCTGCGTGGACGCGGATGCCGAGGTAAGGATGGATGCGGCGAGCAGCAGGAGCAGGATGTGTCCGATCACGCTGTTTCCGAACAGCTGCGGTCCGATAGCGGAGAAGACGTCGCTCGCGTTGTTGGGATTTCCGAGGCCGACGCCCTTCGTGCCGATACCAGCGAAGGCGACGACCGCGACCGCGACGAGGGCGTAGGTCACCAGCAGCAGAAGCGTGCTGATGATCGCGGCGCGACCGGGCGTCTTGGCCGGATCGGCGGTCTCCTCGTTGACCGAGACGGCGGTATCCCAGCCCCAGTAAATGAAGATGGCGGTGAGCATCGCGGGAGCGATCACCTTCGTGAAGTCGAGGGTGAATGGATTGAACCAGTCGAGGGTCGGCACCAGTGAATAGCTTTCCGCGTTACCGGAGTAGACCCGCACGAGCGCGAATGCGGCGAAGGCGATGAGGATGATGACCTCGATACTGAGCAGGAAGTACTGGAGTCGCGCGGAGATCTCGATACCGCGGTAACAGATCCAGGTCATCAGGGCGATCCAGAGGAGGCCGGCCACTGTCGACCAGAAGGTGCTGCTCGACAGGTCGGACATGCCGGGGACGCCAAATTGACCGAGGAGGGTGAAAGTGTACGAGCCGGCAATCTGGGCCAGGTTTGCCATGACGATGACGTCGGCGACGATTATTCCCCAGCCACCCATCCAGCCGGTGACCGGCCCGAACGCGCGGGTCGCCCAGGTGAATGTGGTGCCGCAATCGGGCTCTGCACGGTTGAGTTCCTGATAGGCCACGGCGATGAGATACATCGGGATGAAGGCGAGCAGCACGATGCCCGGGGCCTTCACCCCCGCGAGGAGCGCGCCGCCGCTTGCGACGATCAACCCCAGACTCGCTGCGAGGCTATAGGCCGGAGCGGTGGATGCCACCCCCATGACGATGCTGGAGATGAGGCCGAGTGAACCGCCCTTCAGCCCCTTACTGTCCACATCGCTCGTGGTCGGATCAGTTGCGGTCATGCGCACACTCCTTGCCTGCAGGCCGCCGGTGGAACGGCACAACCGGGTAGCGGAGATCGCTCGTCATCGAACGACTTATGCGGCTCACACTAGTGCCGAATCGTGTCGGACTTTCGACACATTTCTGCGGATTAAGTGTTTTTCGCCTCTTTATTACGATGAGATCGTCTGCGGTTTCACCATAAAGCCGATCAAATGGTCCGTCGAAGGTAAACCGGCCGAGTCGATGGGAGCTCTGCCGGGAGGCGGATCGGCGCTGCCGGGGCCCCTCGGTTCTGCGTATGGTGGTCACATGCAACCAGGCAACCAGTTCGGCGAATTCTTGCGCGCCCGGCGCGAACTCCTCACCCCGGAAGATGTGGGCCTTCCGGCCACCGGACGTCGACGCGTCCAGGGCCTGCGTCGGGGGGAAGCCGCCCTCGTATCCGGCCTCTCGCCGGAAGACTACCTGCGGCTGGAGCAGGGGGTCGAGCAGAATCCGACCGATGATGTGCTTGACGCACTCACTCGCGCGCTCAAACTGGACGACGATGCCGCTGCAGCCCTGCGCAATCTCGCTCGGCCGACACCCCTTGCGAACCGCGAATCCACGAGCGCCGAGGCATCACACGGCGAAGCACCCGAGGGGCTCGTCGGCCTGATCGACACCTGGCCGAACCAGGCCGCCTGGATTGAGGGACGGCTCACCGAAGTGCTCGCCGCCAATCCCCTCGCCCGCGCGCTCTCCCCGCTCCTCGCACCCGGAACCAATCTCATGCGCTCCGTGTTTCTCGATCCGGCCGCACGCGAGCTCTACACCCGGTGGGACGAGATGCTCGTCGCCACGGTCGCGCGTCTGCGCACCCTCATCGGCCCGGACATCGACGACCCGGCCCTCGCCCAGCTGGTGGGCGAACTCTCCGTGCGCAGCGGCGAGTTCCGCGCGCTGTGGGGTGCCGCCGAACTCCCGACAGAGGGCGACACGATCACCCGCCTGACGCATCCGCAGGTGGGGGCGCTCGAGCTCGAGACAGAGCGCCTGGCCATCGGCTCCCCCGGCGAAGCCTCTTTTGGGCAGTTCCTCGTGATCCTCCATGCGCAAGCGGGCTCCGATTCGGAGACCGCTCTTCGCCGGCTCTCCGCAATCGCCTCCGGAAAGTCACCGGCCGAAGCTAAGCGCATCCTTCCTGCCCCCGTGCCGATCGAATCGAAGCGCCGCCTTCCGTGACCCGGGCTGCTTCCACAGGCCCTCGCGTCATCTCCCGGATCGGCCGACGCGCCGTCCGGGTGCTCATTGTGATCGTCGTACTGTTGGTGCTCGCGATCGTCGCTCTGGTCACCTGGGCGAATATCGTCATGCAGGGTGAACGCGGGCCGGCACTCTTGGCCTGGCGTGACCACCGGGTCGCCATCACTTCAACAAATCACTCGATAGTTCTCACCCCACGCTCCGGAGCCACGGGCACGGGTCTCGTCTTCATACCGGGCGCAAAGGTCGATCCCTATGCCTATCTCTACAAACTCTCCGGCATCGTGGAGAAGGGGGTGACCGTCGTGATCACCAAGCCGACCCTCAATCTCGCCCTCCTCGACCAGAGACCGCTCTCCACCTTCACCGCCGATGCTCCCGAGGTGACCCGCTGGTTCGTCGGGGGCCACTCGCTCGGCGGCGTGCGCGCCTGCATGCTGGCCGCTTCGACCGCGGAACCGGATGTCGCGGGCCTCGTGCTCTTCGGCAGTTATTGCGCCAACGACCTTTCGCATACCGAGCTGACCGTGCTCAGTATCGGCGGAGAGCGTGACGGCCTGAGCGCGCCAGCCAAGATCGATGCGGCGAAGCACATGCTGCCATCATCCGCCACCTTCGTCGAGATCCCGGGGAGTAACCACGCCCGCTTCGGCGACTATGGAGTGCAGCCGGGCGACGGCGTGGCGACGATCTCGAGCGCCGCGGCGCGATCAGAGATCTCCGCGGCGCTGGCACGGATTCTCGTCGGCGATTAGAGTACGGGCCAACACGAGGGCAGACCCGTTGGACACCGCCCTGCCGCTGACGAGCTGTCTGGTCGGCCGTTCCTGAGTTCAGCTGTCATTCCTGTTGTTGTGCCGGATCGCCCGCACCGCCACTTCCTCGGCATCGATCGAGGCGAGGATGGCACGCACCGCCGGCTCCTGGTAGCGGCCCTCCCTGCGGGCGACCAGCACCGCTGCACGCTCGGCATCGATCATCGCAAGTCTCAGGCGCCCGAAGACGGCCTGGGCCGGTTCCACGCCGTCGGTACCGGGGCTGAGCAACGGTTCCCCGAGCCGGGCTGCGTCGTTGCGGAGACGATCAATGACTGCCGCGTCATCCGATTCCTTTCTCTCGGAATCCAGCTGCACGACACCGGCCGCCCGAGCCTCCGCCATCAACATCTGTGCCTCGACGAGTTCCTGGTCGGTGTTCGGTGGCGGCAACTTCAACCGCCGGATGATCAGGGGCAGGGCTAATCCCTGAAGCAGGGTGCCGATCACAACCGCG
The DNA here is from genome assembly GCF_035984695.1 of Glaciihabitans sp. GrIS 2.15. Lineage (NCBI taxonomy): Bacteria > Bacillati > Actinomycetota > Actinomycetes > Micrococcales > Microbacteriaceae > Glaciihabitans > Glaciihabitans sp. GrIS 2.15. The sequence goes on along the minus strand of NZ_JAXCHU010000001.1, from coordinate 112,003 downwards.
AAGGCGAGGAATTGCAGGAATGGTTTCTGAGGGGTTCCGTCGGGGAGGAGGAACACCGCCGCGAGTGTCACCACACCACGCATCCCGGAGAATCCGATTGCCACGGTGGTGTTCCAGCTCATGTCGCGCCCGCGGAAATGTTTCGGTCCGAAGCGGTAAAAAGTACGAACGGAGACGATCCAGGCGAACCGCGCCGCCACGAGGAAAAGCAGCATGCCCACTGAGATGAGGATCGTCTCGACGACGCTGAAGCCCGAGTTTGCGACCCCGCCAAGGATGCCCTTCAGATTAAGTCCGATGAACAGGAAGACGGAGTTCTCGAGGAGGAAGCGAATGGTGCGCCAGTTCACCGAGTCTGCAATGCGCGCCTGCGCCGACTGCACGACGGGCGCGTTGACCCCGACGATGAGGCCGGCGATCACGACGGCGAGCACCCCAGAGCCGTGGAGCAACTGCGTAGGAATAAAGGCGACGAATGGTGTCACCAGCGACAGGCTGGTATCGAGCACCGGCGCCTTCAATTGCTTCCGGATCGCGGAGAGGCCGTATCCCGCTGCGAGGCCGAAGCCAACGCCGACCACCACCGCGAGCACGAAATCCCCGGCGACCGCCCACGGATTGAAGGTGCCGACGATCGCCGTAATTGCCGCTGACAGTGCCACAAGTGCTGCGGCATCGTTAAAAAGGCTCTCCCCCTCGAGAATCGTGACGAGCCGACGGGGCAGATTGAGGCGACCGGAGATCGAGGTCACCGCCACGGCATCCGTCGGGGCGACGACCGCGGCGAACGCGAATCCGGTGGCGAGCGTGATCGCCGGCACGATCAGCCAGGTGAAGAATCCGACGACCACGACCGTGAACAGCACGAGCCCTACCGAGAGGGCGAGAATGCTGTCGCGTCGGGCTCGCACATCAACCAGGGAGGTGCGGATCGCCGCGGCGAACAGCAGCGGAGGCAACAGCCCGTAGAGCACGAGCTCCGGTCGCACTTCGATCCGTGGCAGCCCAGGGACGAAGGAGACGAGCGCACCAACAGCCACCAGCGCGATGGGTGCGGACCAGCCAACGCGACGCGAGAGACCCGTCACGGTGACCGCCACGAGCACGAAAGACACGATCCAAATAATGGTCATAACGGAGTCATTCATGTCGGCATCCCTTCGGTCTGTGCTGCAGTTTTAGGGTAGATCGTGAGGGGGCAGAGCGTTTGAGGGCAGAGCGTTTGAGCTTCGAGCACGACACACTCGGGATCAGTCCAGATTCGAAGAGCAGGATTTCACTATGCGTCCTCCCGTTCGCCCCGTCGTTCCCGCCCCCGGCCAGGAATCCGTCTGGGACTACCCCCGCCCGCCCCGCGTCGAAGCAACTACCGACCGCATTCGCATCCGATTCGGAGGCGAGACGATCGTCGACACGACGGATGCCGTGCGGGTGCTCGAGACGAGCCATCCGCCGGTCTACTATCTGCCCCGCTCCGCGTTCCCGGGGGGTTCGCTCGTACCGGCCCCCGGCTCCAGCTTCTGCGAGTTCAAGGGTGCCGCGAAGTACCTGACGGTGCTCGCCGGCTCAGCCCAAGCCGAGTCTGCGGGCTGGTACTACCCGAACCCGAGCCCCGGGTACGAGTTGTTGGCGGACCGCGTCGCAGTGTACCCCTCGGCGATGGACTCCTGCGAGGTCGCCGGCGAGATCGTGACACCGCAGGACGGCGACTTCTACGGTGGCTGGATTACCTCGAAAGTTGTCGGACCGTTCAAGGGTGAAGCAGGAACGAGTGGATGGTAGCGCCCACCAGTGCGTTGACCAGACGGGGCGCTCACCAAACGGGGCCCGAAGCTAGACCGAGACGGTCGCCAGCACTTCGTCGAGTACCGCTGAGGCTTCTTCGTCAGTGGAATTCTGGGCGAGTGCGAGCTCGGAAATCAAGATCTGTCGGGCCTTGAGCAGCATCCGCTTCTCGCCAGCCGACACGCCGTGGTCCTGGTCGCGGCGCCACAGGTCGCGCACGACCTCGCTGACGCGATAGACGCTGCCACTACCCATTTTTTCGGTATTGGCCTTGAATCGGCGGGACCAGTTGCCTGGTTCCTCGACCATGTCGCTGCGCAGCACGTCGAAGACCGCTTCGACTCCGGCGCTGTCGATTACGTCACGCACTCCGATGAGCTCGACGTTTTCGATCGGTAATTCGATCGTCAGGTCGGTCGCGTGCACGTTCAGGGTGATGTATTCCTTCGGCTCACCCTTAATTGTTCGCGTCTTTACCGCGGTGATTGTTGCAGCGCCGTGATGGGGGTAGACGACAGTCTCTCCGACTTGGAAAATCATGCGGTAATGCCTTCAATCGTTGATTCTGTATCGCAGGCACCTATCGCACGCGACACAAGCGCGAGGGGAGCGGGTAGCTGCCTGGAGGGACATCGAGCGGTTCCACGTCCGTGACCGTATACAGGATAACGTATGGGGGCTCGATTATATTTCCCACTGACCGGTCGGAGCCCGGAGGTGCCGGGCGTAGCCTTCGACCATGACCAACACTCTGCGTGATGTCGCCGTGCCTGACCTCTCCGGACTGCTTGCCGTCGTCACCGGAGCGAACAGCGGTCTCGGCTTCGCACTCACCTCTCGTCTCGCCGCAGCCGGAGCCGAGGTGGTACTCGCAGTCCGCAACTGGGCCAAGGGCGAGGAGGCGGTCGCCCGGGTTCGAGCGGAAATTCCGACGGCACGACTCCGGATGCTTCCCCTCGATCTCTCCTCGCTCGATAACATTGCACGCTTTGCGGCGATGCTGACCGCCGAGGGTCGACCGCTCGACCTGTTGATCAACAACGCCGGGGTGATGATGCCGCCGAAGCGGGGCACGACGCAGGATGGCTTCGAGTTGCAGTTCGGCAGCAACTATCTCGGTCATTTTGCGTTGACCGCCCATCTTTTGCCCCTGCTGCGCACGGCGGAGGCGCCCCGAGTGGTGTCGCTCAGCAGCCTCCTCGCCCGTTCCGGTCGATTCGACTGGAATGACCTGCAGAGCGAAAAGCAGTACAGCCCCCTGCGTGCGTATGGGCTCTCCAAGCTAGCGATGCTCGTATTTGGTCGCGAGCTTGATCGGCGGAGCGCTGAGGCCGGATGGGGCATCCGCAGTTACGCGGCCCACCCCGGTTCCACCCTCACCAACCTGCAGGTGACTGGGCCGCAGTCCGGCGGCACGAAGGGTGGCGCTCTGGCAACCTACCTGAAGCTGACCTCGGGAATCTCCTGGCTCTGGCAGCAGGCACCACGGGGTATCCTGCCCGCCCTGTACGCCGCTACGAGCATCGATGCCGTTGGCGGCAGCTACTACGGACCGGGCGGATTCCTCGAGCTCACCGGCCCTCCGAAACTCGCCGTCGTGCCACAACGCGCGCTGTCGGAATCGGATGCCGCCCGCCTCTGGACCGTCTCAGAAAATCTCACCGGGGTTTCGTTCTCCGGCTGACTCGCCTCGGTACGTAGCGGTCAGCCGCGCGCGGAATCCTTCTGCGGAGGTGCCTTACCCGCCTTCGCGCTCCCCTTCTGCGGCAGTAGCGTGTTCGCTTCCTCCAGCGACATTCCGTTCGTCTCGGGGATGAACCGGGAGACGAACAGGAACGACAGCAACGCGAACGCGGCGTATATGCCGTAGGTGAGCACAAGCGAAACCGCGGCGAGCGGAGGGAACGACACCGTCACCAGGAAGTTGGCGATCCATTGCGCTGCCGCGGCAACACCGAGCGCGCGAGCACGAATGCGGGTGGGAAAAATCTCGCCGAGCAACACCCAGACCACCGGACCCCAGGATGCCCCAAAACTCACGACGAAGACGTTGGCGGCGACGAGGGCGATTGGTCCCCACGCTCCCGGGAGCGAGGGTGCTCCCTTCACCACATCCGCCTGGCTGAAGGCGATGGCCATGGTCGCAAGCGACAGGGTCATGCCAGCCGATCCGACGAGCAGAATGGGGCGACGGCCCACCCTGTCGACGAGCGCGATCGCCACGAACGTCACCGCAATGTTAGTGACCGCGGTGATCACCGAGATGGTGAAGGAGTCTTTCTCCTGGAAGCCGACAGACTTCCAGAGCGTGGTCGAGTAGTAGAAGATCACGTTGATGCCTACGAACTGCTGGAACACCGACAGGATGATGCCGATCCAGACGATCGGTTTGAGGCCGAAGCGATCGCCACGCAGCGCGCCCTTCTTCGATCCCTCCACATCCGTCTTGATCGCGTCACGCATGTCACGGATGGCTCGCTCCACATCGTCGTCCGGCCAGATGCGCGCGAATATCGTCCGCACCTCGTCATCGCGCTTTTTCAGCACGAGGAAGCGGGGAGACTCGGGAAGAAAGAAAGCGATCGCGCCGTAGATGACGGCCGGCACGATACCGGCGAGAAACATCCAGCGCCAGGCTTCAAGCCCCAGCCAGAAGGTCGCGCTCGCGGTGCCGGCGGCATTGGCGAAGATCGTATCTGAGAGAAGGGCAGCAAAGATTCCGAGGGTGATGGCAAGCTGCTGCAGGGAGGCGAGACGCCCACGAAGCTGGCGCGGTGAGATCTCGGCGATGTAGGCCGGAGCAATCACCGAAGCGATTCCGATGCCGAGTCCGCCGACGAGACGCCAAACCACGAGATCCCACACGCCGATCGAGAGACCGCACCCGATCGCGCTGGCGAGGAAGAGAATCGCGCCTACGATCATCGCCGGGATTCGTCCGAATCGGTCGGCGAGACGGCCGGCGAGGTAGGCGCCCACCGCGCAGCCGATCAGGGCACTGGCTACCGCGAGCCCGGTGAGGGACGCGGAGAGGGAGAACTGTTTTCGCACGGCATCGACCGCGCCGTTGACCACCGACGAATCGAAGCCGAAGAGGAAGCCACCAACCGCGCCGGCCATCGCCAGAGCGATGACTTTCACAGTGGTGCGGGGACTGGTGGTATCTGACATCACGGACCTTCGATCAAAAATCAAGCGCTCCATTTCACCCTACGCTCGTCCCTCACGGCGATTTCATGGGTTGCCAGGCAGGGCGGGCAGGGGTATCCGACTGACTTTTGGCAAATGGTCGACCGCTGTTAACTTCTCCTCTATATGCGAGCGCAAAGCTGGTCCCATGATCGCGATCACCCTCAACTCACTCGAGCTCCAGGCCGTTGTCGGTTCGAGCGAGACCGCAATCGTGCTTCGGTCGCGCATCACGAGCGAGGTCTCGGCAGCAGTGCCGGAGAGTCTCTGCGGCGAACGAGTGTCACTGGCATGGTCTTCCCACCGGGTCGTCATCCCGCCTGTGTCAAACCGGCTGGCCGCCGTCACGGTGCGCACCACACCGGGTGACGATGCGGTCGACTGAGTCCCCGGGGACACGCCGCGTGCTTACGGAAACCGGCAGCACCATCCCCACCCGAGCCCTCCGGCGCGAAGTCATCCGTTGAACCCATGGACCACTCGGCTGTCAATCGTTCACAATGGTTTTTCGTGGAGTCCTCCGGGGTCTGCCGATGGGATATCCGCCACCAGGTGACCGGCGAACTTGCCGGAACCATCGTGCGCACCCCCGCTGGTTATGTGCTCAAAGACGATCAGGAGTACACCATCGGCCGCTTTTCCACTCGGGAACATGCGGTCGACGGACTCTACGAGTTCGTCTGACCGGCGGGATTTGCACCATTTCCGGGAAGTCGACCGGACAGGGGCGAATGCTTCGACATCGTGAAGCCGAATTCAGGTTCGGATGAAGTGGCGGCGGAAAGATTCCCTCGCACGCCGAGATTGGCGCGGTCCACTCCCTCGCGTCCACTCCCTCGCGTCCACTCCCTCGGGTTGACTCCCTCGCGTTGACTCCAGATCCTGTGGAGCGCAGACTGTGGGCATGTCCTCCTCCCCACCGGATGCCGCGGCCGGAAAACTCGTGGACCGCCTCGCCATCCGGTTCCCGAGAGCCACTCGCGAGCACATCGCGACGACGGTCGCGGAAGAGTACGAGTCACTTTCGGACAGTCGCATCCGCACCTACATCCCGAATCTGGTCGAGCGCGCGGCCCGCTCCCGCCTCCAGCACGAGGTTGTGCGGCTACTCCCAGCCGATTAGAACGCGAGCGCCGGTTAGAACAGAACGCGAGCGCCGTTTATGGCCCGCGGTCACCGTGCAGTCCACTGCCTCACCGAACGATGTGTCGGATGCGGTTCCCTAACGGCTGAGGGTTGCCATCGTTTTAGCGAACAGCAGGCAGCCAGTAGCTGAACATCGTTGGTTGACGACGGGCGAACGGATGCCCCAGACTCAACCAATGGATCAATTGCAGGAAGACCTGGGTATCGCCAAGGTCGTGGACCATCTGACTGAGCAGTTTCCCGCCCTCGGCCGCATCCGGGTGGAACAGGTAGTCGACGAGGCCCACAGACTGCTCAGCGGAAATCCAATTCGTGACTACGTGCCGGTGCTCGTGCAGCGCACCGCGAAAGATCGCCTGAGGCGCATAATGACGGATGAACCCGCGGCCATCCCGGCCGTCTGAGCCTTCATCGATCTCCTGATCCACATTTGCAGGCGCCGCCGCCCAGGCGCCCTTTACGGTGCGCCATCAGCTCCCACCAACGACCACTCCTCTCCGACGGGAATCCCATGACCAACACCGTCTCCGCCCGCATCGAAGAACTACCTCACGATCACGCCGCCCGACTCGGGGCGCGCAATCGCCTGGTGATCTTCCTTTTGCTCATCTCGGTGTTCGTAATGATTCTCAATGAGACGATCATGGGCGTCGCGCTGCCAACTCTCACCAAAGATCTCGGCATCACTCCGAGCGCCGCCCAGTGGTTGACCGCAGCCTTTCTGCTCACCATGGCCGTGATCATCCCCGTCACCGGTTTCCTGCTTCAGCGCTTCAACACCCGACCGCTGTTCATTGCTGCGATGGGCCTTTTCAGTCTTGGCACTCTGATCGCCGCCGTCGCACCCGGATTCGAGATCCTGCTGCTCGCGCGGATCGTGCAGGCCAGTGGAACGGCCATCATGTTTCCTCTGCTGATGACCACAGTGATGAACCTCGTTCCCGCGGCGACCCGAGGTCAGATGATGGGAAATATCTCGATCGTGATCTCGGTGGCTCCCGCCATCGGACCGACCATCTCCGGTCTCATCCTCAGTGTGCTCGACTGGCGATTCATGTTCATCCTCGTGCTCCCGATCGCGCTCGCCGCCCTCGTCGTCGGCGCGCGCCTCATCGCCAACGTCACCGAACCGCGGCCAACGCGTATCGATGTGCCCTCGGTGATTCTCTCCGCGCTGGGATTCGGCGGCGTCGTCTTCGGTCTCAGTACCCTCGGTACGGCCACCACTGCGCTCGAAAGCTGGCTGCCGCTCACCATCGGCGTCATCGCCCTGGCGGTCTTTGTGCTTCGTCAGATACGACTCCAGCGCCGCGACCGGGCGCTGCTCGACCTTCGCACCTTCGTCTCACGGGACTTCACATTCTCGATCGTCATGTTCGCGATCAGCATGATGACCATGTTCGGCACCATCGTGCTGCTGCCGTTCTACCTCGTGAGTGTGCTGCACGTACCGGTAATCACCGTCGGCCTCCTGCTGCTGCCCGGCGGGCTCACAATGGGACTTCTCGCACCCCTTGTCGGCCGCATCTACGACCGGGTCGGGCCGACCGTGTTGCTCATCGTGGGCTCGAGCATCGTGAGCGCCGACCTGTGGGCGATGACAATGCTCGACGAGAACAGCTCATTTCTCTGGGTGCTCGCGGCCCATGTGGCGCTGAGCATCGGCCTCGCACTGCTCTTCACCCCGCTGTTCACCGCGAGCCTCGGATCTCTCAAGCCCGCGCTTTACTCCCACGGAAGTGCGATCGTCGGCACCGTGCAGCAGCTCGCCGGAGCAGCCGGCACCGCTCTTTTCGTGACGGTGATGTCCGCCCAGGCTGCGACTCTCACGACCGCGGGAGCGTCACAAGAGTCCGCCACGGCTGCGGGTATCCGAATCGCGTTCACCTACGGCGCTGTCATTTCACTCTTCGCTATTCCCGCGGCCTTCTTCGTGCGCAAGCAGAACAGCCCCACACCGGCGGATGCCGCGGAGTTGGTCGCCCCCCACTGATCACCGCAAGCACTTCATCGCCGCCATCCTCGGATACAGTACTCACAGAACCACGAGGAGCAGAGATACAGCATGGGCAGTCTGGTGTACGGCAATTCGAGCATCGAAGTAGCCTTCGACGACCGGGCGCTCATGCATCTTCAGATTGTGATCACCAACAAACTGCGCCGCAACGAGAGCTTCATTTTCACCTGGGTGAACGCGCCGGAGTTGGGCAGTGGACGCAGCACGATCTGGCTCGATCCCAGCAGCACCCTCTACTACCGCTATTCGGGCAGTCGCATCCCGAGCATCAACCGGGGGTGGGTCGAAATGTTGATGCTCTCGGCCAACAGTGCGAGCGGTCTTTTCTTCACGCCGGAGCCACCGATACACGGGATCGCCTCGTGACGTGGGATGTGCGCAGCGCTATTCACGTTTCGTACCGAATCACAAGGGCCTGCCGCAGCGCTGCGATGAAGGCGCACACTGGCTAATGATGATCGCCGCAAGCACAGCGCCCTGGAACGCTACACTCAGCCAGCCGCAATACCTCCTCTGCCTGTACTTCCTCGTGATTGCGGGCCTCGCTCTCTTCGCCGGATTCCTGCGCACCTGGACTACCCGCAACGAGGTGGGTTCCCGCTATCGCAGTGCCGTGGTCGCCCGACTGAGCGTCATGATCGTCGCAAGCCTGAGCTACTTTTTTATTGTCGTGGAATTCCTGCGCGGCTACGACGTCACCGGTGAGGGTCATCGACCCAACACCGAAGCAATCCTGGCTTTCGCACCGCGGTACATGGACTGGTCGATCACGGTGCCCCTGCTCACGGTCGAACTGCTCGCCGTCTGCACCATCATGGGCGCCGCGGCCCGCCGCACCCAATGGCTGGCCGGAGGCGGAGCTTTCCTCATGATCTTCACCGGATTCCTCGGTGCGTTCGTCATCGGAGGCGGCGAAGACACCACGCAACTGGTGCTGTGGGGCTCGATCAGTTGCGTGTTCTGGATCTTCACCACGATTGTCCTGATCCGGCGCGTTCAGGCCTCAACCGCGCACCTCACCGCGGAGTCGGCCTCTTTGCTACGCCAAGCCGCCACCCTTCTCCTCGGAGGCTGGGCCGTCTATCCACTCGTCTTCCTCATTCAGATCTTCGCCTTCGGGGGCGGCTGGACCACGACGATGCAGGTCGCGCTGTGCATCACCGACGTCATGGTGAAGATCGGCTTCGGAAGCCTGATCCACCGAGTGGCCAAGCTACGAACCGCTGAAGACGTGCGCGCGGGCGATGACGTACATCCCGAATCCATTTGGATTTCGTCAATCAAGCAGTCTGATGCCGGTGCGGCTCGCGAGGTCTATCTCGCCGAGGGAGCAATGATCCACCCCCGCCGAGTCAGGCCCCCTTCGGCAGGTGCCGTCGCTGCCGCCGGCACTGCCGAAGACGACCTATCCGGCCTCGACGACTGAGCGTGATCAGAAGACTCGAATTGCTACCTCCGCCGGTGCAGCGAGAAGTGCCTCGATCTCATCGTCCAGCTTGACGAGGGTCAGCGACGCGCCGGCCATGTCGAGTGATGTGCAGTATTCGCCGACATAGTTGCGCCCGACGGTGATGCCTCGCGCTTCCAGTTTCTCGTGCGCGATACCGTAGAGCAGGTAGAGCTCGCTGATCGGTGTGCCCCCCAGCCCGTTGATCATGAGCGCAACCCTGTCGCCCGGGGCAAAGGGGAGGTCGGGCACGATCGCGTCGAGAAGCACCTCAACCAAATCATTGGCCGGGGACCACTTTGCACGCTCACGGCCCGGTTCCCCATGGATTCCCACTCCGATTTCGATCTCATCATCGGCCAAATCGAACAACGGCGATCCCTTGGACGGCGGCGTGCAGGCCGTGAGAGCAATCCCCATTGTTCGGGTCACCGAATTGACCTTCTCCCCGATTCGCACCAATTCGTCCAGGTCGGCACCATCTTCCGCCGCCGCCCCGACAGCCTTCATCACGAAGAAGTTGCCGGCCACGCCTCGGCGACCGACCGTATAGGTTGAGTCTTTCACCGAGACATCATCATCGATGAACAGTGTGCGAACGGTGACGCCGTCGGCCTCGCTCATCTCCTGGGCCATGTCGAACGCCATGCGATCACCGGTGTAGTTGTTGACCAAAAGCAGCACACCTTTGGGGGAGGCGAGGAGCTTTGTGGTCGCATAGACGTAGTCCATCGGCGGGGCCGCAAACACGTCACCGGGGCAGGCTCCGTCGAGCATGCCCTTTCCGACCGTCATCACATGGGCCGGCTCGTGACCCGATCCGGACCCCTGGATGATGGTCACCTTGTCGGGCCTCGGCGAATCGGCGCGGTGGATGAGGTTGTACTCCGGCACATAGCGCAGGGTGTCAGGGTTCGCGAGCGCGATTCCCTTGAGCATTTCCGGCACGAACTGTTGCGGATCATTGATGAACTTCTTCATGGGGGTCTCCTTCGGATCAGGTTGTGATGATGATGATGATGATGATGGTGGTGGTAGTGGTGTCAGCTCTTCCAGGTTTCAGCAAGCTGCTCTGCGAGTACGGCGACCGCGACGGCCCCCGCGTCAGGGGATCCGATGCTGCGATCCCCGCTGTAGCTTGCTCGGCCGCGAAGCGCTTTCAGCGAACTAGTGGCCTCCGCCGCCGTCCGGGCGGCCGCGGCGAGCTTCTGCATACTGAGACCGCCGGAATCTCCCTGGAGCACGGATGCTTCGAGCGCATCGATAGCGGGAACGAGAGCGTCGAGCAGGGTCTTATCCCCGACATCCGAATTGCCGCGCTTCTTGATGCCTTCGATACTGGTGCGGAGGGCTGCGACCACGTCGGCGCCCGATACCGAGTCGATTCCCTTGAGCGCGGTGCCGGCACGCATAAAGGCAGTACCCCAGATCGGACCAGAGGTCCCCCCGATACGGCTGGAGATCACGAGAGCGATCTTCAGCAGAAAGGTACCCGAATCCTCCCGGTCGTACTCGTCCCAGTGCGCGATCACCTGTTCAAAACCCCGCGCAAGGGAGTAACCGAAATCGCCGTCACCGACAACTGAGTCCAAATCGCCGAAGTACTTTTCATTGTCGACGCAGGTCTGGGCGATACTGCGCACGACGAACTCGGTCGTGTCGAGGCTGGTGCTCATGAGGGGTTCCTTACTGGATCGGTCGCGAGGATCACATTGAAGTCTTGAATTGTCACCCAGGCACCCGGACGAACGTTGGCCGCATCGTGAAGCACAGTGGTGACCTCGCCCCCGGGATCACCGAGCGATGAAATGACAAGGTCGGCACCCGCGAAGTCTTCATCGCGGGTATAGCTACTCACCGTCACAACGGTCGACAATCCCGCGGCGAGAGCCGCGCGAAGTCCATTGGCGCTGTCCTCGATAACGACGACCTCGCCGGGCGCGAGGCCGAGTTCACTGAGGGCGAGAAGGTAGATGTCGGGAGCTGGCTTCTTGGCAGCCACGATGTCGCCCGCAAACACCCGGAAGACCGCCGCGGCATCGACTCCAACCGCCTGACCGAGCACCGCGCGAACCGAGGTCTCCGCCGAAGTCGAAGCGACGGCGAGGCCGTAGCCTGCTTCGATGGCCTCGTTGACCAGTCGCGCGATTCCCGGACGGGCTGGCATCCGTCCCTCTCCGACCAGGGCGGTGTAGATCTCGGTCTTGCGTCGATGCCACTTCGCGATCAGGTCTTGCTGGGTTCGGGCATCGGTGGGGAGGCCTGCCAACGCGACGAAGTCCGGCGTGAACAGGCTCGCCATGCGCTCCTTGCCCCCGCCGATGAGGACCCGTGAGGCGTACTCCTCGTCGCTCCACTGCACGGGCAGATCGAACTCCCGGAACGTTTGGTTGAAGGCAGGCAAATGGCCGTAGCGTTCAGTGTCGGCGAGTACGCCATCGCAATCGAAGATCAGGGTCGGCACGTCACCACGCCTGTCCCGCGCTACCGAACGTGCGAGCAAGATCAGCCGTCATCCGGGTGACGTCGGAACCCACTGCCGTGAACAGTGTGGGTGGATCCCACTTCTCGGCCGCCTCCGCCTTTCGCAAATTCTCGAGCGAGGACTTCATGAACAGCTCTTTGAGAGCGGTAGAGATGTTGACCTTCGCGCACCCCCGGGAGATGAGGTCGCGGAACTGGTCGTCGGTCATGCCACTTCCGCCGTGAAGGGCGATCGGGATCGGCTCCGCGGCAACAAGATCGCTCACCCGTTGAAAGTCGAGCACCGGCGTGCTGCGATACACGCCGTGAGCGTTTCCAATCGAGGGAGCGAAAACGTCGACCCCCGAGCGCCGGATAAAGTCGAGCGAGACCTCAAGCGACTGTCTCTTGGCCTCATCGTCTGAGCCGTGTCCGTCTTCGACGCCGGTGATGGCTTCGATTTCCCCCTCGACGTGAGCGCCAAACCGTCGCGCTTCGGCAACGACCTCGATCGTCTGGCGCAGATTCTCTTCCACCGGCAACTCCGAGGCGTCAAAGAGCACGGAGTTCCAGCCAAGAGCGAGGCATTCGGTGATGACGGACCGGTCCGGGCAATGGTCGAGGTGCAGGGTGACCGGCACCTCGATGCCCGCCGTCATGCTCGACCAGAGTGCGAAAAGCACCGGCGCACCGATCGACCGAACGGTCTTGACTGAGGTCTGGATGATCACCGGCGAATTCGCCTCGACAGCACCGGCGAGTACGCACTCGAGCGTGAGGTCGTTCAGGATATTTACGGCTGGCACGCCATACCGGTGCAAAAACGCCCTGTCGACGATCTCTGTGAGCGGCACAATCGCCATCGTGACCTCCGTTGTCATCCGTACTCCAGAACGTACGTGCGGTCATCAACGAACGATATGGGGGGTTTCCCTACCGCGCTCGGTGGCTAGCCGCGCTCGACCAGCACGGATGCTGCCCACGAAGCCAATTCCGTGCGATTGCGAGCACCCGTCTTCCGCAGGATGGTTCCGACGTGCTTCTCTACGGTCTTCGCTGAGATACCCAGCTCGTACGCGATGCGCTTGTCTGGCCAGCCGGTCTCCACCAGCAGGCTCACTTCGCGCTCGCGTGCGGTGAGCGCTGCATCCGGCAGCGGTGGTCGGGTAACGAAAAGGCGAGAATTGGCAATCGCCACGGCAGCGTGAATCGCGAAGAGCTCAAGGAGCCGCGTGTCGTCGCCGTCGAACGTCCTCTCCGCATCGTGTCCAAAAACAATGCAGGCACCGATAATGACGGAACCGAGTCGAATGGGAACCCCGACCACTGCACGTGAGCACCTCACATCGTCGGCATGGATGTGCCCTCCCGGCACTGCGGAATAACGGCTGAAAGTCACCGCTCCGTCGGCCCGAACGACAGCCCCGGTGACACCCTCGTCGAGGGGAAAGACCTCACCCGAGCGGCATCCGACATCGAGATCGACTTCCTTGCGGTAGACCTGCCTCAGCTCGTCGATGGTGCAGATCGACCCGCTCTCGCAGCCGAGCAATAGCACCGCATTCCGCAGGATTCTTTCGAGGAGCGGCTCCAACGCGAATTCGCCGGCAAGGTCATTAGCAAGAGCGGCGAGCACGGCCAGCTGCCCATCCACTTCCCCCCCAGCGCCTCGACCGCGGAGCTCAAGGGACGCGACTGTTGAGCGTTTCATTATTCATCCTCAGTGCGGCGCAACGGTGCACAGCGTGTCTTCATTTTCTCCCCGAATGTTCGTGTTCGCGAGGAAAGCCCCTATTTTGGCAGCAATGTCAAATTTGAGTTTCCGGGAGCTTTTATTATGGTTGAAGGCGGCGTCTACCCCCCAAACGAGGGGTGCGTTTCGATCAGGAAACGTGCGAGGTGCTGTTCATGTGGGATTTTCTCCAGAGTCATTCGGCTCAGATCGTGTTCTCCTCATGGCAACATGTGAGCCTTGTCGCCCAGTGCCTTGTACTCGCGACGATCCTGGCAGTGGGGTTGGCTGCGGTCGCCTATCGCAGCAGCATCCTCAGTTCCGCAGCGAACTCACTCTCCGCGATCGGGCTCACCATCCCGGCATTCGCGCTGGTCGGACTCGTTATCGCGCCGCTCGGGTTCGGGGTGCCGCCCGCTGTCGCGGTCGTTACCTTCTTCGCGATCCTGCCCATCTTGCGTAATACCGTCGTCGGCCTCAACGGAGTCGACCCGGCCGTCGTCGAATCGGCACGCGGCATCGGAATGGGTCGTATCCGCACATTGCTAACAGTGGAGCTCCCACTGGCGTGGCCCGTGATCCTAGGTGGTATCCGCGTCTCGGCGCAAATGGTCATGGGGATCGCCGCCGTCGCGGCCTACGTGCTCGGACCTGGGCTCGGCGGGTTCATCTATTCCGGACTCTCTCGACTGGGAGGTGCCAATTCGCTCGAGTCGGTACTCACCGGCGTCATTGGCGTGGTCATCCTCGCCCTCATCCTCGATCTCGTCCTCGTCGGTCTCGGCCGACTCACTACACCCAGGGGTATCCGTGTCTGAAACCGCCATCACTGAAGCACCCGCGATTGCGACCAGCGCCACCGCGCCCGTAATCAGCGGCAAGTCGATCCTGCTCGAGGGGGTCACCAAACGCTACCCTGGCCTGAAGAACGCGGCAGTGGACGGCATCACCCTCGAGATCCCGGCCGGAAAAATTGTCATGCTCGTCGGACCGTCCGGGTGCGGCAAGACCACGACGCTCAAGATGATCAATCGGCTCATCGAGCCGACCGAGGGTCGCATCGTGCTCGGCGACGAGGATGTCACTGACATCGACGGGGACGAACTGCGTCGCCGAATCGGCTACGTCATCCAGGCCGGTGGGTTGTTTCCGCACCTCACGGTCGCAGCGAATATCGCGATCGTGCCGAAGATGCTTGGCTGGGACAAGAAACGCATCTCCGACCGCGTCGACGAACTGCTCGAGCTGGTCTCCCTCGACCCCGCCGACTATCGCGATCGCTACCCAAAGGAGCTGTCCGGGGGGCAGCAACAGCGAGTCGGCGTCGCTTGGGCACTCGCGGCCGATCCGCCGGTGCTGCTCATGGACGAGCCCTTCGGTGCCGTCGACCCGATCACCCGCCAGAGGCTGCAAGACGAGCTCATCCGCATCCAGGAAGAGCTACAAAAGACGATCGTGATCGTCACACACGACTTCGACGAGGCCGTGAAACTCGGAGATTGGATCGTTGTGTTCAGCGACGGGGCCCACATCGTGCAATACGACACTCCGGAACGGATCCTTGCCGAGCCGGCCAACGAGTTCGTCGAGAACTTCATCGGCTCTGGAGCTGGCCTCAAGCAGCTGACCCTGCGTCGCGTGAGCGATGTGGAGCTGGCGGATGCGGTACTGGCGCACCCGGGAGAGATCGCCTCAGAGGTGCATGCGCGCGCCGTCGCCGCAAAGCACAACCACGTCGTGATTGTCGACGATCGCGACCGCCCGATCCAATGGCTATCTCGCCGGCAGCTCTCCCGGCTCAGGTCGATCGGCGCCGAACGCGACAACCACCTACCGGTGGTCGGCAGCCGCGCGACCCTCAATGATGCCCTGGACACCATGCTCGTCTCGAGCGCGGGCGCCGCGCTCGTCACCGGTAAACGCGATCGCTTCCTTGGGGTGATAGACGTGGAAACGGTGATGGATGCCATTACCTCCGCACGCGCCTCGGCCGCCGCCTCCGCTGCTGCACCGACCGGTACGAATTCTGGAGAGATCGCGATCATCGAAGAGACGGCGACCAGGTGACCACGATTGAACGCCCCGAAGTGGCACAGCGCGTGCTTGCTACCGCGCGATCAGCCTCCTGGCGAGGGCTCATCGCGCAGCCGATCGCCATCATCGCGGTGCTCACCGGGTTCGTCGTGTGGCTGGCGCTCGCGCCCATCACCGCCACAGAACGCACCACCCTCGCCCCCAGAGCACTGTGGACAGCCACCCTCCAGCACCTGTCGCTCACCTTCGTCTCGGCTGTGTTGGTGTTGGCCATTGCTATCCCGCTCGGAGTGCTGCTCACGCGGCGCCGCTTTCGTCGCCTCGGCGCCCCGATTCTCGCCATTGCAAATATCGGTCAAGCCGCCCCGGCCGTCGGTCTCGTCGTATTGCTCGCGATTTTCATCACGTCGGGATATTGGGCATCGGTTCTCGCCCTGGTGCTGTATGCCGCGCTCCCCGTGCTGCGCAACACCATGATCGGCGTGCGCGGGGTCGACGAGCGACTGGTCGAGGCCGGACGCGGCATGGGCATGAGCTCGACCTCGGTGCTTTTCCGCATCGAGTTACCTCTCGCCGTGCCTGTCATGCTCGCGGGCATCCGCACGGCCCTTGTGCTGTTGGTCGGCACCGCCGTCCTCGCGGCATTCGTGAACGGCGGAGGCCTCGGCATCCTCATTGTCACCGGCGTCAATCTCTATCTCTACAGCGTGCTCGTCTCCGGGGCGCTGCTCATTGCGCTACTCGCACTCTCCATCGACTGGCTCGGCCGCATTGTCGAACAGGTCGCCCGCCCGAAGGGACTGTGATGAATCGCATCATCCGCTCTATCGCAGTACTCGATGTCGGCATCCTCGCCCTCACCGGGTGCGGCTTGCAGCCCGCCACCGCCTACGTGCCACGGGTCTCCCCCGGCTCGATCACCCCGTTGGACCTGCCGCGCGGCGCCTCACTGACCATCACGTCGAAGAACTTCACCGAGCAACTCATCCTCGGTAAAATCGCCGTGCTCGCGGCGAAGGCCGCCGGCTTCGCCGTCACGGACCTCACCAACGTGCCGGGCAGCGTGCCCGCTCGCAACCTCATGACGTCAGGCACCGCCGACATGATGTGGGAATACACCGGCTCTGCCTGGCTCACCTACCTCGGTCAGACGGAGGGTATTCCCGACAAACAGGCCCAATACCTCGCTGTGAAGAAGGCGGATGCCGCGAACGGGCTGAGCTGGCTCCCGCCAGCCCCGCTCAACAACACCTACGCCCTCGCCATCCGAGCGGAAGAAAGCAAAAAACTGGGCATCACCAAGTTGTCACAGATCGTGACGCTTCCAGTGGCAGATCGTACGTTCTGTGTCGAGCCGGAGTTCAACTCTCGAGTCGACGGCCTGAATCCCATGCTCACGGCCTACGGGCTCACGCGCGGCAAGGCGAGCAGCGTTCCCGCCTCAAGCGTCAAGGTCTTCGACACCGGAGCCGTCTACACCGCGACCGACCGGGGCACCTGCAACTTCGGCGAGGTCTATACGACCGACGGCCGCATCAACAAGCTCGACCTCACCGTGCTCGAGGATGACAGGGCCTTCTTTGCCGCCTACAACGTCGCTGCCATATTCAACTCGGCAACACTCTCGAAGTATCCGCAACTGGCCGATATCTTCGACAGGATTACGCCCACAATCACCGGCACAACAGTTCGCAAGCTCAACCTCCGCGTCGATGATGGCGGCGAAGAGCCCGCGGATGTCGCGTTGGACTTCATGCTGAAAAACGGTTTCGTCCGGCCCGCCGGCTAATTCTTCGGGGTGGTGGCAGTCGACGCGACTCCTCCGATGCGAAATCCCGCGCCCTTGTGCTCGGCCGGCAGACGGTCACCGCGTCCGTGCAGCTTGTGGCGAAGCGTTCCTTCCGCGTATTCCTCGGGATAGGCGCCACGGGCGCGCAGCACCGGAATCACATGTTCGACGACATCCTCGAAGGTACCCGGCGTGATCGCGTAGGCGAGATTGAAGCCGTCGACGTCGGTCTCGGTGACCCACTCCTGCAGCTGGTCGGCGATCTCTTCTCCCGAACCGATCATGAACGGTCCGAGGCCGCCGATGGCACCGAGACGGGCGATATCGCGCACCTTCCATTCGCTGCCGTCCTCGTTGGCGGCCTGGAAGTTCGCGACCGTCGACTGGATGGCGTTGCTCTTCACATTGCCGATCGGCTCGTCGAGGTCGTACTGCGAGAGGTCGATTCCCATCCAGCCCGACATGAAGACGAGCGCGCCCTCTTCACTCGCGTACTGCAGATAGTCCTCGTATTTCGCCCTCGCGAGCTCCGGCGTCGCGTCGGTGATAATCGTGAGGAGGGTGTAGATCTTTGCCGAATAGCGATCACGACCGGCAGCTTCGAGCGCATCGCGGATGCGCCCCACCGTCGCCTTGAGGCCTGCCTTGGTCGACGATGCGACGAAGATCGCCTCGGCGTTTCCCGCTGCGAACGCGATACCGCGCGGGCTCGCTCCCGCTTGGTAGATCACCGGCGTTCGTTGCGTCGACGGTTCGGACAGATGGATGCCTGGAACCGTGAAGTTCTTGCCGGAGTGCCCGATCTCATGCACTTTGCTCGGGTCGGTGAAGACACCGGTCTCGCGGTTGCGCTGCACCGCGTCATCCTCCCAGGATCCCTCCCACAGCTTGTAGAGCACCTCGAGATACTCGTCGGCAACGTCGTAACGGTCGTCGTGCTCGAGCTGGTCATCGTGACCCATGTTGCGCGCCGCAGACGGGAGGTAACCGGTGACGACGTTCCACCCCACCCGACCGTTCGTGAGGTGATCGAGCGTGGACATCCGCCTGGCGAAGGGATAGGGATGCTCGTAGGCGGTGCCAGCGGTGATGCCGAAGCCGAGGTTGTCGGTGACCAGCGCCATTGCCGACACTAAAAGCACGGGATCGTTCACCGGCACTTGGGCGCCGTGACGGATCGCTGCCTCGTTCGAGCCGCCGTAGACGTCATAGGTGCCGAGCACATCCGCGATGAAAATTCCGTCGAAGGTGCCACGCTCGAGGAGCTTCGCGAGATCCGTCCAGTAGTGCAGGTCCTTGTACCGCCAGGACTGGTCATCGGGGTGACGCCACATGCCGGACGACTGATGGGCGACGCAGTTCATGTCAAACGCGTTGAAACGGATTTGTCTGGCCATGAGTCCATCGTGACCGATCCGGGCTACGCCTGCGCCTCTGGAGGACACGGGGCGTCACATCCCGAAACAGTGCGGGCAGCGCGAGCCACTTCAGCCCTACGCTCGCCGAGTCACCTTCCCCACCATCCCGTCCACTGGAGCCCCTGAATGATCCGCATCGAACAACTCACCACAGTCGTCGGGCACGGCGCCGAGGGCATCGGCACGGCCCACCAGCGCAAGGCCTGGCTGAGCCAGGTGCCAGAGGCCAACTCCGACTTCGCCGAGACGGCCACTGCTGTGTGCGACATCGAGTACCACCCTGCCGCGAAAATACCGGTCGAGAAAGCGATCTGCGCACCGCCGACCCCGCCGTGCAGCAATTCCTTGCCACTGATGCGGCGGTGAAGAGCATCCTGCTCGACCTCGACGCACGATAACCGCACGATAACCGCTACCGCACGAGATCAGGAGAACATCATGACCCTCACCACATCGACGGGAATTTCGATCGATAACCGCTGGAAAGACGTCCCTCGACCCTCGGATGCCGCGGAGTGGATCGCGCGCGCGGAGGACGTCGCCAACATCCTCGCGACGGATTCTGTGGAGCGCGACAGCGCAAACCAGACGCCCTTCGCCGAGGTACAGCTGCTGAAGGACTCCGGGTTGGTGACGCTTCTCGGCCCGGTCGCGCAGGGGGGTGGCGGCCAGAGTTGGGATACCGCCTACCGCGTCATCCGCGCCGTGGCCCGTGGTGACGGGTCAATTGGGCAGCTCATCGGTTATCACTATCTCTGGGCCTGGGCCGCCCGGCTCGTCGCTACCGAGGATCAGATCGCGGCTGTCGAGGAGCTCTACACGACCAGAAACCTCCTGTTCGGAGGGGCCGTCAATCCGCGGGACAGCGATCTCACGGTGATCGAGGATGGCGACGAACTGATATTCAGCGGTCACAAATCGTTCTCAACTGGTGGCCAGGTCTCGGACCTGACCGTGCTGGAGGGGATTCTCGACGGCACCGACACCCACATCTTCGCGATTGTGCCCACGGACCAGCCCGGGATCGTCTTCGCCGACGACTGGGACAACCTGGGCCAGCGACTCACCGAATCGGGTTCCGTAGACATCATCGATGTACGGGTCGACTGGTCTTCGGCTGCCGGTTTCGTTGGCAAGGTATTTCAACCGCTGGTGTACAACACGCTTAACGTGCCGGCCATCCAGCTCGTCTTCGCGAACTTCTACCTGGGGATCGCCGAGGGAGCTCTCGAGACTGCAGCTGCCTACACGAGAGCCAAAACCCGCACCTGGCCCTACGGAGGCGACAACAAGCGTGAAGTTGGCGAAGAGTGGTATCTGCTGGAGGGCTACGGCCAGCTCGAGTCCAAGCTGTTGGCGGATGAGGCACTCATAGATCGTGCCGGATCCGAGATCAGCCGAGTGCTGCACGAACCACGGGAGAATCTCACGAAGCGGCGCCGCGGAGAACTGGCCGTGCTCGTCGCGGCGGCCAAGCTGAGGATCATCGAGGATGGCCTCGAGATCACCACCAAAATCTTTGAACTGACCGGGGCGCGCGCGTCAGCCAACTCCATCGGCCTCGATATTTTCTGGCGTAACCTCCGCACGCACAGCCTTCACGATCCACTGCCCTATAAAAAGCGCGAGGTGGGCCAGTTTGTGTTGCTCGACGAGGTCCCAGAGCCGAGCTGGTACACCTAAGCGCGGCGCCGCCGGTCAGAAACCGCCGAAGTCACCGCCGCCGCCGAAATCGCCGCCGCCCCCGAAATCTCCTCCGCTGTCGTAGCCGCCGGAGTCTGCGCCGGTGGAGTCGGAGCCCCAGCCATCTGAGGCGGCCGAGTCGTTGCCGAAATCCATCGGCATGAAACTGCTCACCAAAGCAGACCCGATCACGAATCCCGCCACGCTTCCCAGCAGAGAGGTCGCGAACATGCCGCCGAGACCGACTCCGCCAGCACCTCCGAAACCAGAACCGCCAAGGGTGCGAGTGAGGGCGCCTGGCTGCTGCAGCTCCACGCGAGTCGCCGCTTTCGCGAGTGTCGAAGGTTCAGCGTCCGCGGGACGCTCATTCGCATCGGCGTGTGCCGTCAGCTTTTCGAACAGGATGTCCCGCTGCTGCGGTGTGAGCTTCGAGAAGGCTTCGGTGTGCACTTTCTCGATGGTCTCGGGCGGTGCCGTACGCAGAAGATATTCGTAGCGCTCGACAGCGATTTCATCGTCACTCCGACGGGCTGGCGCAGCAGGACCCCGCTCTGCGGACTCGTCTCCGCGGCCGAACAGTCGATCAAAGAATCCCATGGTCGTGTTCCTCTCGAGAGATTGCGAATCTTCCTCGCAAATACTTGCGAACTCCTGGATTTGTGTCGGAGACGTAATCGAGCCGCGCCGACGTCGACGGCGCCTGGACTAGCCGAGGAACGCCGCGATCTCAGCGGCGATCCGGCGGCCCTGCTCTCGGCCGGCGCGCGCTGATACGGGGGCGGTGGCGGGATCGAGCGGATTGCTGCCGAACGCGAGGAGCGAGGCGTCATCCGCGAACACCACCTGCACTCTGGCAGGTTCAAGGACCGCGAGTTCATGCGCCGGGAGGGCCACCGGCGCGTTGGCTTCGGCGAGCGGCGCGAGGATGAGCACCGGATCCGATCCTGCGGCGAGGTCCGAATTCGCGATCGTGCGCACTCCCCCATCGGTGTATCGGTTGCCGTCGATCTCCACAGTCGGCCAGATCCCCGGCACGGCACAACTCGCGGCGACCGCATCGATCAGGTCCACCCCAGAGTGACGGTCGAACACCCGCAACTCACCCGTCACCGCATTGACGGCCGTCACCAGCAAACGTCGATCGGGCCAGGACTGCACGGTGAGTCGCGCACTGATGATGGCACGACGGTCACCGGGAGAAACCGTTGTCGATTCGAGTGCGAACCGGCCAACCCGACGACGTCCCTCCTCGGCCGAGGTGACACCATCGAGAAGGCGCGCCAAAGTCTCCTGGAATTCGAGCACATCGAATTTCGCACCGACCTCTGCCGTGTGCTCTTCGAGTTGCTGCTCGAACAGCGTGCGGAGCGCAACACCGCCAGCGATCTGGGAGGCGACAACCGATCCTGCCGACGTGCCGATGAAGGTAGAGTCAGTGGCGAACAGCCGCAGGCTCGCCTCGGGTTCGACCTCTTCGATGCCGAGCAGCACTCCCACTTCCCAAGCAATACCGGCGATGCCGCCACCCGCGAGCACCAGCGCATTCGCGCCCACCCCTAGGCCTTCGGCACGTAGTTGAAGGTGTCGGGGTCCGGACCGGTGCGCTCCTTGCGGTCGAGCTCAGTGATCGACCGCATGTCGTCATCCGACAGCTCGAAGTCGAAGATTGCGAAGTTTTCTTCGACCCGCGAGCGCGTCACCGATTTGGGGAACACGATGTCACCGCGCTGGATGTGCCAGCGGAGGGTGACCTGCGCCGGTGTCATATCGACCTTCTCGGCGATCGAAACGATCACTTCGTCAGCGAGCACTTTGCCCTGGGCGATCGGCGACCAAGCCTCAGTCACGATTCCGTGAGCCGCGCCGAAGGAGCGCAGGGAGTCCTGCACGAGGTACGGGTGCACCTCGATCTGGTTGACGGCGGGCACGATGCTCGTCTCGTCGAATAGTCGCTGCAGGTGCGTCTCCTGAAAGTTGGACACACCGATCGCCTTCACGCGGCCAGACTCGGAGATTTCCTGCATCGCCTTCCAGGTCTCCACGAAGTCACCGACGGAGGGGAGCGGCCAGTGGATCAGAAAGAGATCGAGGTAGTCGAAACCGAGCGCGTCCAGCGTTTCATCGAAGGCCCTGAGCGCGGCATCCCGCGCGTGGAATCCGTTATTGAGCTTGCTGGTGACAAAAACCTCGGAACGGGCAAGTCCCGATGCGGCGACTGCCTCCCCGACCTGCTTCTCGTTGCCGTACATTTCGGCGGTGTCGATGTGGCGGTAGCCCACCTCGAGCGCATCGAGGGTCGCCTGCCTCGTGTCATCCGGAGTGATCTGAAAAACGCCGAATCCGAGTTGCGGGATGACGACCCCGTTATTCAGGGTGATGGTGGGTACTTCGGTCATTGTGCGTGTCTCCTTGCGCTTTGTTGCATGTTCTCTGCAGGTCCATTGGAGGCCAACACCGTCTACGTCCGACTTATGCCCAGCCGTTCCCAAAAGGGGTCGCGGACGCAGAACCACGGGCACGAGGGTGCGCTAGTCCTCGCCAGCATGGCCGACGTCGATGAGCACCTTGCCTACGATGTCTCCTTCGACCGCCGCATGCGCCTGCGCGGTCTCGGCCAGCGAAAACCGGTGAAGCGGAAGGCCGACATCATCGCCGATGGGGAGTGCTCCGTCGATGATGGCGGCGTTGATGTCCGCAGCCGCGGCATCTCGCACATCCTGCCCCTGGGTGTACAGCAACTGGAACTGGTAGCGCACATTGAGTGTCATGAGCACCCGGATGTCGAGCACCAGCGGATCTCCGGTGCTCGCGTACACGGCGATCGAACCGCGGTTTCGGATGACCTTGCCGTCGAGCTCTGCGTTCTTGTCAGGCGCGACTTCCACGATCAGGTCCACGCCGTCCGGCGCAAGCCTGCGGATTTCGAAAGCGGCATCGGTCTCGCGGTAGTTGACGACGTGGTGGGCGCCCGCCGCCCGTGCCAGGGCGGCTTTCGCCGGCGAGCTGATGGTCGTGATCACCGTCGCTCCGGCCCAACGGGCGAGTTGGATGGTGGCGTGACCGACGGCGCCGGCGCCACCGGCGACCAGCACCGTCTTCCCGGCGAGGGCACCGGGTGAAAGTCGGGACGGTCCGTCCTCCGCCACGGTGAGCGCGCGATGCGCGGTCAGGGCCGGCACACCGAGGCTGGCACCGAGGTCGAAGCTCGCGGCATCCGGAAGCGGGTAGACGCGATCCTCTGGGAGCACGGTGAACTCCTGGGCGGTTCCGCCGCTGGCACTCTGAAAGGCGGCGATCGCCGTCCAGACCCGATCCCCTACCGCGAAACGGTGTGCACCGGAACCGACCGCATCGACGACGCCGGCGCCGTCCTGATTCGGCACGATCTCCGCATAGGTCAGCGGATCACCGGGTTTCGATCCACGGCGCGATTTCCAGTCGGTGGGATTCACCCCCGAGACGACGATGCGGATCCGCACTTCCCCGGCCTCCGGTTCTGGCACGGGGCGCTCGACCAGATGAAGCACGGATGGAGCGCCGGTTTCGCTGTAGACGATTGCTTTCATGATGGACCCAACGCTACGCGTGTGCCGGGATTCCTGGCCGGGTTATTCGGTTGTACCCGCGAAAAACTTCAGCCGGGCGGGCGCGAGCACCGTCTGGGCGACCGCGGGATTCTGTTCGGCTACGGCAGGCATACCCGGGATTTGGAGCACGGCGCGAGTCGCGGAGTCTCTGTTCTCCGCCTCGACGGCGGTGGAAAACCCAAAGTCGTCCCCGGTTTTGGGAGCCTTTCGGATCGAGAGGGCAGGGCGGCTCACAGACCGCCAGCCGGCTGATCGGCACTCCCCCGATCACGGCCTCGAGGTTGATGGTGTCGCCGTTGGCGTCACTGCCCGTGCTGTCTCGCTGGCCGCGCCAGTCAAGCGGAAAAGGTGAATCGGTCAGCGAGAACCGTGACCCGCACATGCGGCGATAATCGTGTGTTGAGAACGTCACTGGCGACGACGTGGACCTCGTTCCAGACGATCCAGTATTTAGACGGTCGCCGGCACTTCTGCACCGATCGCAGATCTGTCGCGTTGGCCCTCCGGCTTGCGGGCTTTGTCGAACGACCGCAAATTGCGATGGTTTAAGTGGGAGAACGCACGAGAGTTAAACCGGTCGGTGAGCCCTGCGAAAACCTCGATAGCCGTGACGCTTGTCGCGTGCATACGGAGCTGCACCCTCGCGGGTTCAAGGGGTGCACCGTGTTCGACTGCTTCGGCGCGGGACAGAAAGTGTCCCAGCGCACATTTGACGGGCGATCCTGGCGCGCCGATCCGCGCACCCGCGAAGCAATGTTCAGGACATTCCCGATCGTCCGTCGACTTCACGAATTGCTGTGGTATCTCGATCAAGCAATAGCCCTCGTCCCCAACACACGCGATACCGCCCCTCTGCGTGCTCATTGTGAGCATGTGCTCGTCTTGAGTAATCAGCGGCCGGACCAGCTCAGAGAGCTTGACGTCGACGCCGAGTTCGATCGCGCGCGCCCCATCCTGATCGAAGCGAGCGAGCTCGCGCGGGGCTCACGGGGAACGGCCGAGCGAAATCCGCATGACGGACGCCGACTCTATCCAGGGAGTGACCTCAGGGGCGCCAAATTGGCGAAGGCCAATCTCTGCGGTGTGACCCTTCGCGGCTCAGTACTAGTCCGGGCGGATCTCCGCTCCGCCCAGTTGACTGGTTGCGACGTTCTCGGCGTGGACATGCGAGATGCGAATCTGTCCGGCACCGACCTCGGTGGCGCGATCTACCTGACGCAGATGCAGGTCAACAGTGCGCACGGCGACGATGCGGCGATTCTGCGCGCAGGGTTCAGCCGCCCCTCGCACTGGAGCGCACGGTAGCGGTTCCCCCAGCGGAACAGCATCGGCATACTCGGCCGTTGGGTCGAGTGGCCCCGGATCTGTCGCGGTGGAGGGCCGGGCTTATGACACGCTCCCAGCAACCTCGGCCTGGTGTCGTGCTCGCGCCGGTTCGTGTGAGGGAGGTCGGCTACCAGGGGGCTCGGGTGCCGTCCCAGGACCAGAGGGCTCCCGTTGGACCGTCGTCGGGCAGGAGCGCGAGGCGGATCGCTCCTGTGGCGGCTTCGGCAGGATCGCCGCCGACGGTCATGCCGGCGATGAGATTGGTGCGGCGCAGGCCCGGCGCTAGGGCGTTTACTTTGAAACCCTGGCCGAGTGTCTGAGCCGTGAGGAGGGTGACGGCGTTGACCGCGGTCTTGGAGCTCCGGTAGGCGAGTCCGCCGCCTTGAACCTGTTCCCAGTCGAACTGCGGGTTCGGGCTGTTGTTCCAGGTCAGCGAGCCGGTGCCGCTGGAAAGGTTGACGATGCGAGGATGTGCCGACAGTCTCAGCGCGGGAAGGAAGCCTTGCGTGACGGCGATAAGGCCAAAAACGTTGGTCTCGTAAGCAGTCCGCAGTTGCTCGATGGTGGTGCCGGTGATGTCTTCGCCGCCGGGGTTCACCCCCGCGTTGTTGATGAGGATATCCAGTTCGCCGACCTGTTGCACTGCGGCGGCGACCGATGACGGATCGGTTACGTCCAGCTGCACGACCTGCACACTCCGGCCAATTTCTTTCGCAGCCCGCTGTCCCTTTCCGAGGTCTCGCGCTCCGATCCACACGTTCACGCCGCGGTCGAGGAGTTGCTGCGCGATATCGAATCCGATGCCACTGTTGCCTCCGGAAACTAGTGCCACCGAATCCGGCTCGGGCGATCGGATCTCCGTGGGAAGACGATCAATTTGGTTCATAGTAATTCTCCAACTCCAACGATGTAGTTGGAATACTACGGCACTCGCGCCACATCTCCAACTTAAGCGTTGGTATTCTGTCAACGTGGCTTGGGATACGGAAGGAACGCGTCGCCGACTCCGTGACGCTGCGCTAGTGGAGTTTGCCGCTCGGGGGTTCGACGGCACCACTGTCGGCTCCATTGCCGAACGGGCCGGAGTGAATAAGGAACGGCTCTACAGCTACTTCGGCGACAAGAAGGCCCTCTGGGAGCTCGTGCTGGCAACCGAGCTAGAGCGTCTTGCGTCCGCCGTGGACCTGACCGGAGTCGGGTTGGACGATATCGGGGAATTCGCAGGCGCGACGTTCGACTACCACGCAGCCAACCCCGCGCTGGGTCGCCTCTTGCAGTGGGAAGGGTTGCAGGACGGCCCGCCCGCCGACGCCGCCGCCCGCACGATGCACTATCGGCAAAAAGTAGAACGTTTCGCCACTGCCCAACGGGACGGCCTGCTCGATGACGGCATCGATCCCGCTCACCTCGCCTTCGCGTTGATCGCCCTCGCCGCATGGTGGCAGACCGTGCCGCAGTTGGCCGAAATGATCACCGGCGCCGGACCGGACGATCCGCAGGAGCGTGCACGACGACGACAGTTCGTCGTCGAAGCAGCACGACGACTCGCGGTACCGTCGCGCAGCTAACAGGGTGAAGGCGCCCGAAAAGGAATGTTGACGTGCGACCACGGTGTTCAGGATGCTGCACCGTCAATACCGTTCCGCACGGCCGTTCATGCGTGTCAGGGATCGAGATATTTGGCGAGCGACTATGACGGGCTATGGGGCTGAATGGAGCCAATCACTTCTTGTTGCGGTAGCTTTCGGCAGTCGTGATGAGTGCCCCGGTCCACGGCGTTACGGTTACGTCGAGTTCGCGCTCCGTCTCCGTCGAATCAATGATGTACGGCATCTCGAACTGATAACTCGAGGCCCACACTTCGCGCATCATCGGATTGACCACACCGAGCGAGCGCAGCAGCAACTGTGGGTAGCCGGAGACTTTTCCGTGGGTGCCATAGTGCGCATTGACCTGCCCCACGATGTCGGTGCGACTGGCGGTGCTGCTCGGAACATGCCAAATTCGGCCCCACTCGCCCGTGTAATCTGCGGCGGCGATGAGTGTGGTGACAATGTCGGGCAGGTAGCTCCAGCTGTGTGCGAGCTGCGGTTTACCCACGACACGAGCCGTCTTGGACCCGAGGACCGCAGTGAAAAATGACCCGCCGAGGTGTGCTGTGCCGGTGGCTCCCGGCCCGAAGTAGTCGCTGGCACGCACCTCGACGGCGCGAACGTGGCCGGCCTCATGTGCGGCGCGCATCCTCGCCCATCCGGCCTGACGAATCAGTCCCTTGGCTTCGGTGGTTGTCTCGGGTGAGTGTTCGGTCATTGCGCCGGTCGGCGCCCCATACGGGTAGAGGTTACCCATAACGACGATCCGGGCGTCCGTGGCGGATGCGGCAGCAATAGCCGCCTCGAAGATCGGCGGCCATTGCGCGGCCCAGTCGGTGTACGGCGGATTCGTGCAGAGAAAAATGGTCGAGGCATCCATTGCAGCGTGCGCAAAAGCGGCCGGATCATTTGCCTCCAGTACTCGGGCGGTAGCGCCGACGGCGGCGGAGCCTGAGCGGGTCGCGATGGTCACCGTGTCGCCGCGCGCGGCGAGGCGTTCGGCGAGCGGACGGCCAATCAGGCCGGCTCCAACAACGAGGTGCTTGTTCATGGGGTCCGTTCGTTTCGATCGTCACATCGCGGAGTTCACGCAGGTCACGCAGAGTCTGGCAGAAGGACAGCGCAGGAATAGCCGCTCCCGCGCAAATGCAGTGGCATTCGATCGGTTGGTCATCGCTCCAGCGTGCCCGGCTTCCTCTCACCGGAACGCAATAGAGCAATCAATCGCCTGCTCCGCAATCCCGGTTGCCGGCGTGCGGCATGTCATCACGGCCGTATCGTTTAGGCATGACTTTCGCGGCGACTCCCGTGCTCAAGAACGCCCGTGTGACTCTGGAGTCTCTTCGCCTGGATCACTCCGACGATCTCGCGATCGCGGCCGAAAAAGATGACCTGTGGCGAACGTGGTACACCCACATTCCGGCGCCAACCGAAATGACTGATGAGATTGAGCGCCGACTCTTGCTTCAGAAGGAGGGCCGCATGGCGCCCTGGGCAATCATCGACGGTGGGAGCGGCTGTGCTGTCGGCATGACGACGTACTGCAACCTCGACCCTGTCAACCGTCGGCTGGAGATTGGATCAACCTGGCTCAGCGGCGCCTCGCAGAAAACCGGCGTCAACACGGCCGCAAAACTTCTTCTTCTGACCCGAGCGTTCGAGGAGTTGGACTGCATCGCCGTCGAGTTTCGGACACACTGGCACAATCACCAATCACGAACTGCCATTGAGAAACTCGGAGCGAAGCAGGATGGTGTGTTGCGTAACCACACGGTCTTCGAGAACGGGACCGTCCGCGACACAGTAGTGTTCTCCGTCATCGACAACGAGTGGCCCACCGTGAAATTTGCGCTGTCGGACCGAGTCAATCGCAGGGCCAGCTGAGCCCGGGGCCCCGTACAGGATTCCCGCACCAGTGTCGGCGGGCCGATAGCGTGAACAAATGGACAAGGTAGAACTGCGCACCGAACGGCTTCTTCTGAGAGCTCCATCTCCCAGTGACGTCGAGGCCATCACCGCGGCCTGTCAGGATCCGGAAATCCAGCGGCGAATACCGATCCCGGTTCCATACACGCGGTCGGACGCTGAAAGATACGTCACCACCTAATCCGACTCTGGTTGGGCAAGCGGTAAGAGTTGCACGTGGGCCATCACGATCGCAGATGAGTTCGTTGGCGCAATCGGCCTTGACGGCATCGGTTCTGAGCAAGCCACGATCGGCTACTGGTTGGCGGTCTCTTCTCGAGGCCGCGGACTGCTCACCGAAGCTGCGCAAGCCGTCGTAGAGTTCGGCTTCGCAAGACCACCCACAGGACTGGGCCTCATACGCATCGAGTGGCATGCCTACGCGGGCAATGTTGCATCCGCTCGCGTCGCTCGCCGTGTCGGCTTTCACTTCGAGGGGACACTTCGGCTCGGTGCCGTAGGACGTTATGCCAGAGAAGACGATTGGGTCGCCGGCATCCTCGCGGGGGACGGGCAGAGCTCGCCAGCATGGGCGATCCTCCCCTGATTCGCATGCTCACGCGCAAGAGGTTCAGCCTCCGGGAATGTTGATGAGGCCGGACAGAAGTGGCAAGTTGCGTGGATAGACGACGCAGTGCCGGGGACAGCTCTACCCCTCGGTCTGCCTGTTTTCGCTGCCCCCCGCTGGAGTGGGACCGTTCAGGAACGGTTGTCAACTCATTGTCAACCCGCGATCTTGCTGACTTCGTCGACCGTGTCTCGATATTTTTTTGGATGAGGTCGCGGTTGCCGGAGCGGCGCCTTTCGATGCGGAAGATCCAATCCGAGTTCTGCCGCAGCGCCTTCCCACACGACGGCTCACTTCCGCGCGGTATTTCGCGATCTCCCTCGGCGGGAAGATTTCTGGCTATCCATTCTGGCTATCCAGTGACGAGACAGGAGGACAAGATCCCGAACAGCCCACCCAGCACATTCCCGAGACCACTTCCGTAGGCTGGTGGGCAGGACGTCGCCCGACCAGCCCCGCCAATACCGCCCATAGTCCGCCGGAGTTTCCGGCATCGGCTACCTCATTTTCTTCAGCCGCTGGCTGCAGGCCCCTCTATACGTTGGTCTCATCGTGGCCCAGCTCATCTATGTCGTGGTCTTCATGGTGGAGCTCTACCATCTCGGCGAAAAAGTGCTGGCGCACCCGCTCGAGATCAAGGAAGCCGAGATCATGCTCGGCGTGCTCGGCCTGATCGACGTGGTGATGATCGCGAATCTGCTCATCATGGTGATCATCGGTGGGTACGAGACCTTCGTCTCACGCATCAGGATCGAGGGCCACCCCGACCAGCCGGAATGGCTGTCGCACGTGAACGCCAACGTGCTCAAGGTCAAGCTCGCCATGGCGATCATCGGTATCTCATCGATTCACCTGCTCAAGACCTTCATCGGCGTGAACGACCTCGGAGACAAGAACGCGGTGGTCGATCCGGTCACCGACGAGCGTTACACCTCCGAGGGAGTCTTCTGGCAGGTAATCATCCATACCGTATTCATCTTCTCCGCCGTGGCTCTCGCCTGGATCGACAAGATCTCGAGCGGAGCCCACACCCCCGCGATCGCGGCCAACCCGCCCCGCTCCGAGTACGCCACCAGTGGCGCCCCATCAGACAACGAGTTGCGCGCTGCCCACTACGAGCAACTCGCGCGGGAGCTCCGGGGCAACT
Source organism: Glaciihabitans sp. GrIS 2.15 (assembly GCF_035984695.1). Lineage (NCBI taxonomy): Bacteria > Bacillati > Actinomycetota > Actinomycetes > Micrococcales > Microbacteriaceae > Glaciihabitans > Glaciihabitans sp. GrIS 2.15. Next base: position 81,115 of record NZ_JAXCHU010000001.1, on the reverse strand, counting down.
GACTCGGAGAGGAGCCCGCGATACGATCGAGTTCCTAACCCTCGAGGAGCGCCACCGGTGTCGCACAAGTCCGCAACTGACAACTTCCGCGCAGCGCGAGACCGATTGGTTGCTTTTCGCGACAATCACGCCGAAGCCGTTGCGGGATTCGAGTGGCCCGATGTCGGGGATACCTTCAACTGGGGTATCGATTGGTTCGACGCGATCGCCCGGGGTAACAACCACCCCGCCCTGGTGATCGCCGAAGAAGACGGCGCGACGAAGCGGTTCTCCTTCCGCGAAATGGCAGCACGCTCCGACCAGGTGGGCAACTGGCTCAAATCCCTCGGCGTGAGGCGCGGCGACGCGGTGATGCTCATGCTCGGCAACCAGGTCGAGCTCTGGGATTCGATGCTCGCCATCATGAAACTCGGCGCGGTGATCCTGCCAACGACAACGGCACTCGGCACCGCGGATCTCATCGATCGGATGCAGCGGGGAGGTGTGCGGCATGTGATCGCCGCATCCGCCGATGCGGACAAATTCGATGACGTGCCGGGCGACTTCACCCGAATCCGGGTGGGAGCGGGCAGTGCCGACTGGACCGATTTCGCGGATGCTTTCGCCACGCCGGCCGCGCCGCTTCCGCATCCGCTTACCGCTCCCCACGATCCGCTGTTGCTCTACTTCACCTCGGGCACGACGAATCGCCCGAAGCTTGTGGAGCACACCCAGGTGTCGTATCCGGTTGGCCACCTCTCGACGATGTTCTGGCTGGGACTCCGCACCGGCGACATCCATCTCGCCATCTCCTCCCCCGGCTGGGCGAAGCACGCCTGGAGCTGCTTCTTCGCCCCATGGATCGCCGAGGCCACAATCTTCGTCTACAACTACGGCCGCTTCGATGCGGCGGGGCTCACCCAGAAGATCCGGGACGAGCACGTCACTTCGTTCTGCGCACCACCGACCGTATGGCGCATGCTCATCCAGTCCGACCTCTCAGCCGGTCGCGGCGACCTTCGCGAGGCGATCTCGGCGGGCGAGCCGCTCAACCCCGAGGTGATCAGCCAGATCCGGCGCCAGTGGGGGCTCACCATCCGTGACGGCTACGGCCAGACCGAGATGACCGCGGTGGTCGGCAACACCCCCGCTTCGCCGGTGAAGGACGGGTCGATGGGTCGGCCGCTTCCCGGAAGTCCGATCGTGCTGGTCGATCCGATCTCCGGCGCGCTCGCTGAGGAGGGCGAGATCTGCGTCGACCTGGCCAGGCACCCGGTGAACCTCATGACCGGCTACGTCGGGGACGCTGAGCGCAACGCCGCCACCACCCACGACGGCTACTTCCACACCGGCGATATCGCGGCACGGGACTCCGACGGCTACATCACCTACATCGGCCGCACCGACGACGTGTTCAAGGCCTCCGACTACAAGATCAGCCCGTTCGAACTCGAGAGCGTGCTCATCGAGCATCCGGCCGTGGCCGAGGCCGCGATCGTACCAGCTCCGGATGCCGTGCGACTGGCCGTACCGAAGGCGTACGTCGTGCTTGCTGCGGGCTTCGAGCCCTCGTCGGATACCGCGTTCTCGATCCTCGCCTATGCGCGGGAGCAGCTGGCGCCGTTCCAGCGCATCCGCCGCATCGAATTCATGGAGCTCCCGAAGACCATCTCAGGAAAGATCCGCCGGGTGGAGTTGCGCGCCCGCGAAGAGGAGGTCGCCATCGGCACCGTCATTGCGATCGAGTGGCGCGACGACGACCTCCGCGGGAACTGAGCCCGGGTCGGTCCCTACCGGCGTTTGTAGTAATTCCGCCACACGAGCTTGTGAAACGGGATCAGCCGCGGAAGATCACGAAGGCCGGGAATCAGAGGAACCAGTGTGAGCAGCAACGTGAGGATTGCGACAGTGAACACCACGAGGAGATCCGCATTGGCGGCGGACTTGAATGGCTCAATCTGGTAGAAAAACGAGAACAGCCACAGCCAGGACTGCCCGGGATAGTTGCCGGTCTCGTTCATCATCCCCCACTGGTCACCGCTGAGATGCAGGTTTGTCGCGAGGTCCTTGAAGTAGGTACCATCGCCGAGAAACAGCACCGAGCGCGTGTAGTCAAAATTGTAAAACGATCCGCCAGCCTGCAGAACACTGTCGAGTGATCCCTGCTTGGCCATCGTGAGAAGTGATCCGGTCAGCGCCGGAACCGGTCCGTATTTGCCCGAAGCCACCTCCGCCGGATTATTGTCCTTCGCCTTGTCGAGAGCCTTCCCGTAGGCATCCGTCCAGGATGTCTGTTGATCGCTCGTGGCGGAGTTCCAGGCCGCGACTGCGGCGGGCGTGTTTGGCAGCGTGCTGAGCGGCTTGATCACGAAATCCTTCGCTGTGTCGAAGGGAATCTTCACCCCGGCAAGACTCTGCAGGTCGAGTGGGCCGATGGTTTGGGTCGCGCCCGGCGTCGAGTTGTAAGGCGGTCCATAGCCTGCAGTCCCACTCGTGTGCCCGAGTTCGGCGTTCGCCGTGACCACGAAGTCGTTCGGCTGGCTGTTCGCCCAGGACTTGAGCGTGACGCTGTGGTCATCGGGCGAACTGAAGATCGCGGATGCGGCGAGCACGAGAAGAGTGACCACAATCACCCCGACCGTGAGTTCCTTGAACAGGTCGTACTCACGATTGGTGCCATTCCATGCGCGACCGGCGAGGCCGGTCCCTCGGCGCCACGACATCGGGCTCAGCGGCTTGCTCATCGGTCTGCCTTATCTGTCAGTTCGGGAAATGCCGCATCGCGCAGCTGGGTGTCGGTCTCTGCTGCATCGAGAGGCGAGACCACTCCATGAACCCGTACGAGGAGAACATGTAGGGCGACGATCGCCGCGACGGCGAGCGGTAGGAGGGTGATATGCCACATGAACATCTGGCCCACATTCGCAACATTGAACCAGGCACCGATCCCGGCGGCGTTGAGGGCGTCCTTCGCCTCGAAGGAAATCCATTCCGATTCGAAGTTTGTCTGGAGCAGATAGCCGGTGAACGCGGCACCGATCGATACCGCAAATGAGACGACACCGGTGATCCAGGTGAGCAGTCGGCCCCCGCGCCACGCTGCCATCCAGAATTTTCCCCACAGGTGCACCACCATGAAGAGGAAAAAGAACTCCACACTCCAGAGATGCATGCTGTTCACGAAATGTCCGAGCGAGGAGAGGTGCCACCAGCTCGGACCGTTGAGACTGAGGACCACTCCGGACACGATGATCACGGCGAGCGATGCGATCGCACCCATACCGAAGACATAGATCCAGGATGCGACGTAGCTCGGCTGGGTCTCCGGGAGCAGCTTCTTCGGCGGCAGGGTCTTCAACATCCACCGGCGGGCTTTGCCCGTCCAGGTGTAGAACTCTTCATCCGGCTTCGCGCCCGGAGCGTTTGCTTCGGTCGGCCCAGCCGGGGTGGTTGGCGGTGGTACGAAGGTGGTCATTTGCGCTTCCGTCCCGCCGGGAAGGGAAGCACGAGAGCGAGCACGAACAGCAACAGCATCACGGCGATCACGATGAAGTTACCCAGCTGGATCGTGAACGCACCCCAGCCCAGATAGATCGTAGAGGCATCCGCCGCCACTGATGAGAGAAGAACCTGCATGATGACCTCCTGGCCGTTTGATTGTTCGAACGTTACGAGCGCTGGCCCCGGGAAATCGGGACTTTGGTCCCCAGTCGTATCTCGGAAGTCGGGACCAGCAGGCCCGTCCGCGTGAAGACCTGCTCGCAGACTGCCGGAAAAGATCCGCCGGGTCGAGCTGGGTGCCCGCGAAGAGGAGGTAGCCATCGGTACGGTCATCGCGATCGAATGGCGCGACGACGACCTCCGCGGAAGCTGAGCCCGGGTCGACCTCTACCGGCGTTTGTAGTAATTCCCGCAGATGATCTCGTGGAACGAGATCAGCCGCGGAAAGTCGCGGAGGCCGTTTGACCTCGTGGCGGGAGTTACAACTCCCTCCGCATGACGTTTTGCCTTCCGCGAGCCGCGTTTTCCCCCGCCAGCGCGTCCAAGAGCGCGAAGTCAGTCCCTAAGTGGAACGTAAACGGACCTTCGGGTAGGGCCCTTTACACGGGCCGCCCCTTCGGGACTAATGGCCCGGTCCACACGAAGGACTGCTCGCAGACTGAACACCAGACATCACCCACCAGAAACGAAGCAGAGGACGCTCTATGAACCGGGTCACAGGCAAAGTCGTACTCATCACCGGGGGCGCCCGCGGGATGGGAGCCGCTCACGCGCGGCTACTGGTCGCCGAAGGGGCGAGCGTCGTTCTGGCGGATGTGCTGGATGCGGATGGCGAAACTCTGGCCGCGGAGCTCGGCGAAGCGGCCCGATTCGTGCACCTCGACGTCACGCAGGAAAGCGACTGGGCAAACGCTCTGCGGCTGGCCCTTTCCGAGTTCGGCCACCTCGACGTACTGGTCAACAACGCCGGGATCGCCAACGGCTCCCCGATTGGAGACTTCCCGCTTGAGCTCTGGCAGAAGACTGTCGATATCAATCTCACCGGCAGCTTCCTCGGAATGAAAACTGTGTCGGCTGTGCTGGCCGCCCAGGGACACGGATCCATCATCAACGTCTCCTCGGTCGAAGGGCTGCGGGGAAGCGCGGGACTTCATGCGTACGTCGCAACAAAGTTCGCCGTGCGAGGTCTCACCAAGTCGGTCGCACTCGAACTCGCGCCGTCCGGAGTTCGGGTGAACTCCATCCACCCCGGATTCATCAGCACGCCGATGACCGCCGGTCTCGATCCGCACCAGCTGCAGATTCCGATGGGCCGGGCCGCGGATCCCACCGAAGTTTCTCAACTCGTGCTCTTCCTGGCGAGCGATGAGTCGAGCTATTCCACCGGCTCCGAGTTCGTGATCGACGGCGGACTCACCGCGGGGATTCCACACTCGTGACCACCGCAGCGATTCTGCGGAGGGTCTCCACCTCCCTCGTGACGAACCCCGACGGCGCGGGCGTGCTCGCGGGTGCCGTGCTGATGGCCGCCCACTTTGAGCGCTTTGCAGAGGTCGCCGACCCGCCCCCGGAATTTCGTCGCCCCCGGGGGAACGACGTCGCCTACCCGCTCGGCAATGTCCCGCTCGGCAATGTCCTACTCGTCTGTGCTCCGGGCTGCGATTCGGTGACGGTCGGCGAGAACCTCGCTGCAGCCCTCGCGGCCGGCAACCGGGTCGCGGTGTCACTCCCCGGAGTGCCAGACCAGCTGATGCGACTTCTCTTCGAATTGCTCTACGGATGTTTTGCCATGGAGCGATTTTGTGTGCTCACCGAGGCGTGCGGTTGGACTATCTCCGGCGCCGACCTCTCGATCGTCGTTCTCACGCCCTCTCGCGCGTACCTCAATGAACGCCCGTGGATAACGCAGGCGCAGTCCCCTGGGTTGCTCACCTCATCTACGGACCTTCTGCGTTTCTATGGCGCCGCGCAGGGGGACTGACGCGCGCGCGCACGGGCTTTTCGCACATCACTCTGGTCACCGAATCTGCGCCACGGCCGGCGGCGGCTAGCGTGGGGGCATGTCAACTGAGACCCAGCGTGTGCCATTCGCCTCCCTCGAAAGCTATATCGCACTCCCCCGGGTTGAGGGCCTTGCGCTCTCCCCGGATGGCCACAGCGTGGTGCTCACCATCGCGACCCTGGCCCGCGATCGCACCTCGTACGAGCGTGCACTCTGGTCGGTGCCCGCCGACGGCTCGGGATCACCCACTCGGCTGACTCGCTCCGCCAAAGGCGAATCGGGCGTCGCCTTCACCGGTTCGGGCGACATCCTCTTCGTCTCCGCGCGACCGGATGCCGCGGCGGAAAAGGACCAAGATGCCGCGCAGCTCTGGGTGCTCCCCGCCGCCGGTGGTGAGGCCCGCGCGGTCACCAGGCTGCTCGGAGGGGTCTCCGAGATCGCCGCAACGGCTTCGGGTTCCAACACCATCGTGATGACGGCGAACCTGCTGCCGTCGGCGGACAGTCTCGAGACGGATGCCGCGGCGCGCGCCGAACGCACGACCAAGAAGGTCACCGCGATCCTCCACGAAAGCTACCCCGTCCGGTACTGGGACCACGACCTCGGGCCCGCGGAGCCACACCTTCTCGCGCTCGACCTGTCGATCCTGCGAGAGACGATCGCCGACAGCCCCGACGCGTCCGGCCCCAACCCGTCCGGCACCAACCCGTCCGGCACCGACCAAGCGCTGCTCCCCTATCCCACGGACCTCCCCCGCCCCCGCGACCTCACTCCCAGTCCCGGACGTTCCGCCGACACCGCCGGCCAGGCCCTCACCCCCGACGGGCGCACCCTGATCGCGTCGCTCCGGGTTGCGGAGCAGCGAGCCGGTCGCTTCGTGATCGTGTCGATCGATGTCGAGTCGGGCACCATGACGACCCTCTTCGATGAGGAAGGGGTGGACTTCGAGGTGCCAGCGGTCAGCCACGATGGTCGACGGATCGCCTACGTGCGCGCCGACTTCAGCACCCCGAACGGCCCCGCCGACCAGGAGCTGTGGGTCGCCGACATCGATGGCGGAAATACTTGCCGTGTCGCCGAGGGTTGGGACCGCTGGCCCTCCAGCCTCAGCTTCGATGCCGACAACGAGTCCCTCATCGTCACCGCCGACCACGACGGCCGCGGTCCGGTCTTTCGCGTACCGCTCGACGGCGGATCTCCGATTCAGCTCACCACGGACGACTTCAGCTACACCGATGTCGCGGTCGACCTCGCGAGCGGGGACCTTGTCGCGTTGCGATCATCGTGGGTCGCGTCGCCACATCCCGTGCGGATCTCCCGCTCGGGGGTCGTCACCGCGTTGGCAACCCCCGCTCGGCTGCCGGAGGTGCCCGGGTCGATCACCGAGGTCGAGACGACGGTCGAGGATGGCGCTCGCGTGCGCAGCTGGCTGCTGCTTCCCTCGGATGCCTCGCCCGAGCATCCAGCTCCACTGCTGCTCTGGATCCACGGCGGACCGCTCAACAGCTGGAACGGTTGGAGCTGGCGCTGGAACCCGCTGCTCGCGGTCGCCCGCGGGTATGCAGTGTTGCTACCTGATCCGGCACTCTCGACCGGCTATGGCCTCGACTTCATCGCCCGCGGCTGGGACGCCTGGGGAGCCAAGCCCTACACCGACCTGATGGCGATCACGGATGCTGCTGAGGCTCGCCCCGACATCGACGGCACCAGGACCGCGGCCCTTGGCGGCTCGTTCGGCGGGTACATGGCGAACTGGGTGGCCGGCCATACCGACCGGTTCCGCGCGATCGTGAGCCACGCCAGCCTCTGGGCCCTCGACCAGTTCAACGGCACCACCGACAACTCCTGGTACTGGCAGAGCATCTTCTCGCCGCAGGGCATGATCGATAGTTCGCCGCACCACAGCGTGCGCGACATCGTCACGCCGATGCTCGTGATCCACGGCGACAACGACTACCGCGTGCCGATCGGCGAGAGCCTGCGTCTCTGGTCGGAACTCGCCGAACACCATGCCTCGCCCGATGGCTCGACCCCACACAAGTTTCTTCTCTTCCCCGACGAGAATCACTGGGTGCTGAAGCCCCAGCATGCCGTTCTCTGGTACGAGACCGTTTTCGCGTTCCTCGACCAGCACGTGAACGGCGCAAACTGGGCGCGCCCGAAGCTGCTCGGCTAGCCTGCCGGGCGTCAGCGGCGGCGGCCAGTATTTTTCTGCGGCTTTTTCGTGCGCAGTTCTACCGATGCGTCAAGTCTCGTCGAGTCACCGCTGACCCGCCGAACGCGGGGGAACCTCGCCGTGTTTATTTGCCCACACTCGGGGTTCCCTGCAGCGAGTCACTCTCATGGAGACGTAGCATACCTACCGTGTCGACCCGCCACCGAAGCAGAATTGCGATAGTCACCTGCGCTGTCGCGGTCCTGCTGCTTGGCGTGGCTATTTTTTCCGCCGGGCGGTCTTTCGGGCTATTCAACGAGAACGTTGCGGAGACGGGTTTTCGACCCCTGGCGGATGCCCTGAGTGGTTCGGGTGCGAACCGCGTCTGCGAGCAGGGAGACGCCGGCTTCGGTCCAGACAACTCGTCGCCCTGGTACAAGGCAGTCTTCGCTGCGCCGGCATCCATCGACCTCACCGACGAGGTGACGAGAGCAGCGGCGAGACAAGGCTTCGTTCTCTCCTCCCTGCGAATCGCCGCTCCCGGGGCATCCCAGAAGCTCTACCAGGGCACTAGTTCGAATCGCACTCTCACTATCGCGGTGTACCAGCATGGCGCGTCGATGAACACCTGTGCCGGATCGACTACTGCGAGCAGCCGATCGAGTTCAGTGGAGCTCACGCTCGAGTACCCCTCAAATACAACCGGAAAGGCCGCACCGATAGAGGTGCAATCGACCGAGCCGGCACCCGACCCGGCTACCTGGTATGACCAAAAGTTCGGGACTTTCGTCGCAGTAGCGGTGACCGGATTGGGCAGTAGCACTGTTGCGCTGCCGGCCGGTGCACGATCAGGGCTGCTCACCATCACGCACGCGGGTTCGGACCGTTTCAGAATTTCCGCGGTCGATGCTGGCGGCACTTCGACCGGGGAAGAGATCGTCGATACCGTCGGCGATTACTCCGGAGTGACCGCCTTCGGAGTGCCAAGCACCGGGGCGATCCCGTCGACACTGTTGGTCGACACAGACGGCCCCTGGAGCATCACGTTGTCCCCCCTTGCAGACGCTCTGCCACTCGGTGTTGCCGCCGAGGGATCGGGTGACCGGGTCTTTCGCTACGATGGCCCGAACCGCGACCTGGCGCTGCGATTCACCGGTTCGTCGCTCTTCGAGATACGTCAGATCAAGGATCCAGGTGCACCCCTCATCGTTGCCTTCGAAGACACCGGTGTTTTCTCGGGCTCTGGCTCAATCTCCGAGGGGCCGTCGATCGTGGTCGTGCACTCGAACGGTGACTGGACCATCCGGTAGGGGCTTCCCCAGAGGTCAGTGGCCTAGATTGACACCCACACGAAATTCACGCGAGGGAACCACAATGACCGGTTGGCGCATCCGAGACTTCCACTCCGACGATCTCGATGGCATCCTGCACCTCTGGGAGGAGATCACCGCCGCGAAGGCCGAACCGGTCTACGGGCTCTCCGAGGTGCTCGCCTCCTGCCAGAAAGACCATGCCGTTGTGGCAATGCACGGCGAGGAAGTGGTGGGTGCTGCCGTCGGGCGCGCCGCTCACGCCCAGGGCTGGATCGTGTTCCTGACCACCGCCGAGCCCTGGCAGGGGCAGGGCATCGGCACGGCAATGCTGGCCGCGCTCGAAAACCGGATGGCACCGCATGGCCTCGCTAAGCTCTCCGCGCTCATGCCAGAATCCCCGAGCCGGGTGGATGCCTTCCTCAATCGCGGCTTCGAGGTCAAGAAGAATTTGCGCTACTTCGAGCGCCACATCCCGGTGCAGCGCGAAGAGCTGCGCTCGCTGAGTGAGCTCGGCGGACGCATCCTTCCCCGTGACCTCTGGGAAAGTGTCGGTGGGATGCAGCGAGAGAAAGAGCTGCTCGAACGCCGCCTCGTGATGCCGCTCGCCAAGCCCGATATGGCCGAGCAATATGGCGTGGTACCGCCGAAGGCCGTTGTGTTGTTCGGGCCTCCCGGCACCGGCAAGACCACCTTCGCCAAAGCGATCGCCTCCCGCCTCGAATGGCCCTTTGTCGAGGTCTTTCCCTCTCGACTTGCGGCGGACCCCAAGGGACTGGCCGGCGCCCTTCGCGAGACCTTTTTGAAAATCTCCGAGCTTGAGCACGCGGTCGTATTCATCGACGAGGTGGAGGAGATCGCCGCCCATCGCGGCGGAGAGCCGCCGTCGGCGCTTCAGGGCGTGACAAATGAACTGTTGAAGATCATCCCGGCCTTCCGCGAACAGCCCGGACGGCTGCTCGTCTGCGCAACCAACTTCATCCGCGCCCTCGATTCGGCCTTCCTTCGCCACGGTCGGTTCGACTATGTCGTGCCGATCGGCCTGCCGGATACAGCGGCCCGACTGGCCATTTGGGAGCGTTACGTGCCCATCTCGATGACCGGTCTCATCGACCTCGACGCCCTCGTCGTGGCGAGTGACGGGTTTTCCCCCGCCGACGTGGAATACGCCGCGCGCCGGGCATCCCAGGAGGCGCTCGAGCGTGCGCTTTTCGCAGGAACGGACGAGTCCACTCCGGCCGGTCCGAGCACCAAAGACTACATTTCCGCCATCCGGTCGACCCGCACCACGGTGTCGCCGCAGGTCGCGGCCGATTTCCTCGAAGACATCGAGAGGCTCGCCCGGCTGTGATTCGAGCGGCGGTGAGGTTCAGCGCACGCTGAGCAACTCGTGCGGATGCGTGAGCCGCCACCATCCGTCCGGCCCGGAGATCGAGCCGTCCAGCACGAGCGGCACCGCGATCGGAGCGCCGTCGACGACGAAATAGAGGCTGCCGACCGTCGAGCCATCGGTCGCCGTCGTTACGGGCTTTATCGTCATTTTTGAGGTAATCGGCGCATCCGACCAGGTGAGCACGGATGCCCTGCTACCGGTCACCACGCGCGCGCCGTCTTTCCAGGTCGTTGAGTAGCGTCCAACGACCGTGCCGTCACCCACGAGTTGAACGGTATGGAAGCCGGACCGGATGCTGCGGACCATCAGCTGCGCGGCACGATCCAACGATTCACGGCTTTCTCCGCCCAGGATCACCCCGACGATGGTGATCGGCTTGGCGAGGCCGACGTCCGCGGTGGCCGAGAACAACAGGCTCGAACCGACCGTGTCGAGGGTGCCGGTCTTGATGCCGTTGATCCCCTCTGAGCCGAGACTGATGTTGTTGTTCGACAGGGATCCCACTCCGGGCACCGTAATCGAACGCGATCCCACGATCGCGGCGACCGCCGGGTTCATTATCGCGAGCTTTCCGATGGCGATCAGATCAGCCGGGGTGCTGACGTTGCGCGGGTCGATACCGGTCGGCTCCACGATGGTCGTGTTGGTGAGACCATGGGTGGCGAGCCAGCTCTTCACTGCGCTGAGGTAGCGGGCGCGAGATCCGAACGCCCAGGTGCTCACCGCATCCGCGTAGTTGCAGGCGGATGCCACCAGCATGAGTGCGAGCGCGTCATGCTCGGACAGCGTGCTGCCGGTCTTCATCGGTTCGATCGAAGCGCCGAGCACGTAGTACTGGTCATAGAGATCGTGATCGGCCTTGCTGAAGGTGAGGGTCGGCCCGGGATCCGTCCCCGTGAGGGGCTTTGCGTCGAGCACGACGAGCGCGGTAATCAGCTTGCTAATACTTGCGATCGGCAGCGGGCCCGCCCCGCCACTCGAGGCGAGAATGCCGTTGGTACCAACAGTGCGCGGATATGCCTCGGCGCCGGTGACGCTCACGGCGGCCTCCCCCACGCTCGGGAGAGTGAGCACCACCGCCCCCGGCTGGGTGAACGACGGCTTGGTCGACGACAGCGTCGCCGGGCTGAGCGGCGCGAGAAGGGTGAGCGGCAGGTACGTGCCGACTGCCGCGACGATCACGAGCAGCACGACAAGCCCGGTGACACGGCGACGGATGCGACGGCGGCGAGCCCTGGCCTGGACGACCGGGTCGAGCGGGTCGAACCTGTAGCCCCCGGCATCCGCCTGTCCGCGCGCGAGCATCTCTGAGAAATCGACGAGGTCGGTCGGCTCGGTGCGCTCTGTCACCGCGACATCAATAGAAGTGAAACTGTCGCGGTTTTTGAGTACATATGCTCATGTTACGGCGGTAGGGCAGTTTTGTCGTCGGCTTCGGCGTAACTTGTCCAGCGACGCGAATGAGGAGAACATATGCCCGTGTGGCCCGGATCGATCACTGCCATCACCCTGTTCGTCGACGATCTCGCGGCGACCAGGGCCTTCTACCTCGAGGTGTTCGGGTTGCCGATCCTCTTCGAAGACGAAAACTCGGCAGTATTCCGTTTCGACAATACGATGATCAACCTGCTCAGGTCGTCCGCGGCCGTCAGCCTCATCGACCCCGCAACGGTGGCCTCCCGCGGCTCCGGTTCGCGGCTGCAACTCACGCTCGATGTGGAGAAGGTGGACGCCACCTGCGCCGAGCTCACCGCGCGAGGGGTCGAGCTGCTGAACGGTCCGATGGATCGCGAGTGGGGTATCCGGACGGCGAGTTTCCGAGATCCCGGCGGTCACATCTGGGAGATTGCGCAACCGCTTGGCTAATGGAGTGAGTGACCCCGGCGAGTTTGTGGATGCCGCCCTCCAACTCGAGGCGACCTGGCAGCGCGCGATCGACGAAGAGGCCCGCATCGGCACCGACCTGCAGTTCTACGGAGCATCCGTTGGCGCCGTGCGCGGCACGATTCGGGATGTCGCCCAGCGGTATCCCGGCCTCGGGCACGACGAGATCACCGCCCTGAGCTCCGAACTCTGGAATCCACCCGTCTTCGAGCGCCGGCTGGCGGCCATCGTGCTGCTGCAGACCCACGTGCGCCTGCTCGACAACTCCGACCTCACCCGCCTCGAGGGTTTCCTGCGGGATGCGCGCACGCCAGCGCTCGCCGACCCCCTCATCAGGGAGGTGATCAGCCCGCTGGTCGAGGCTCTGGATGCTCCGGGGCGAGCCCGCGCGAACATGGCGCTCGCTCGCTGGTCGACCGACAGCAACCCGTGGCTGCGTCACGCGGCGCTGCAGGTGAGTCAGCCGGAGTGAGTTCGCAGCTCAAACCGCACGTAAATCTTCTGGTGACGTAGCAATGCCCCCGGCTAGAGCCCGAAAACTAAGCGGAGCCCGTCATCCACCCCGTCAAGAATTCCGTCCGAAATCTGGCCACACTTCTCCTCAAGATCCGACTTGTTCAGTGTGACGACTGCCGTGACGTTGACGACCGAGTCGCGCGGAAGACCAGAGACCGCCGAAGGAAGGAACACGTTACCGGGCATCGCCGCGAGGGCGGTTTTCGAGGTGATCACGGTCGCCAGCACCGTCGCCAGTCGGCTGTCATTGAACGAGTCGGATTGGATGACGAGCACGGGGCGACGCTTTGCCGGGCGGCTTCCGTCCGGTGCGCCCAGGTCCGCCCAATAGATGCCTCCTCGTAGGATCACCATTCGTCGGTAGCGCCGAGAACACGGCGTCCGGCGCTGACGGCGAGCTCGGTCGACTCATCCGTCTCCCCGATGATATCGAGCGCCGCGTCCATCTGTGCGGTCAGTGACTTGGCGTCCAGCTCATCCAGGTAGTTGACCGCCGCGCGGGCGAAGAACTCCGAGCGGCTCATCCCGAGTTCCTTGGCTCGACGAGATGCGCGATCGAAAGTTTCGTCGGGGAGGGAGATTGCCGTCTTCATTCCCAAAGTATAACTCGGTATAACTTTTCCCTCAATCGGCGTCATCGGTCCATCTCGAATTGACCAGGGTTGTGATTCGGGAGTCGCGCAGTCACCCGCCGGTGAGCACCGCGCGGACCATGCTCCGCCCGTGATCTTCAAAGGCCGAGTCGTTGATGCTGTTCGCCCAGACCACCGTTCCAAGAGCCTGCTGAATGCACTCCAGCCGGTAGATCTCAGAATCCTGTGCGGTCATTGGTCGATCGAGGCCTTCCAAGAACGCGCATTCAAGGTGTGGGCGCCCTGCGAACTGTTGGTTGGCCAGTCTGACGAGCTCGCTGGTCCAATGGCGTTGGTCCGCGCGACCGAAATCAATCACTCGCAGTTGACCGTCGTTCACGAGCCAGTTGCGCGGCTGATAGTCACCGTGAGTAAACGAAAGAGCCACTGGGCGGATTGAGACGGAAACAAGCCGCGCCTCGAGTTCCCTGAGCTGCACTTCGGGCACCAGTAAGCGAGCCCGCGAAATCGACAGCCTGGCGTCTGTGACAAGCCTTTGGATGTAGTGCTCGGATAGAGGGCCAGGAACGAGAAGTTGTTTGAGCCGGCATCCCGCCTGACGGTAGATCTCAGGATCCACTTCGGCGTCAGTCCCCTCGACGAGTTCCCCGGGGAGGTAATGGGTTACCAGGATGAGTTCATCGCGTGAAGAGTGAGCCAACTGCGGTACCCAGACGCTGAACCTTCGAAGGAACTGGTCGTGGGCGTCGATCTCTCGCGCTATGTGGTGGCTGGCTCGACTGGCCTTGACGATGTACCGCCGCCCGCCTGACCGCACGTCAAGTACCGCCGTGTCTTGAAGTGGCCATGAAAGATCGGCGAGCACTTCCCAGTCATCGAGCCAACCATCGAGAAGGTTTCGCTGAACCAACGTCAATTCCCGCATGCCTTCAGTATGCGACCGCGTGAAGTGAGCCCGGACTGGCACGATCGGATGAGACAGCGCGATGTGAGATGAATCCAACCGAACCGAGGCGATCATCGACAGCTTCGACTGTTGCCACAGGCCGTTTTCGGGGGCTCTAGCTGCACTAATGAAAAAGGCCCGAATACCGAAGAATCTGGCATCCGGACCGGTGGTGACCCCAACCGGATTCGAACCGGTGTTACCGCCGTGAGAGGGCAGCGTACTAGGCCGCTATACGATGGGGCCGCAAGTGGACAACTCCCCGAGTATGCCACATGCCAGCGAGACGCACCAAAACGGGACCGGTGCTGTGCTCAGGGCGACAGAATGCGCAGGGCCCCCGGCACGATTTCGATCTCAAGCGGCAGCGGGCCCACTCGCTCGCCGTCGGCGTAGGCGACCACGCCATCCGCCTCGATCCTTACGTGCTTCGCGCGACGAATCGAGACTCGCGGATCGGTCACGTGCGTGCCCTTAAACACGCGCGGGAAGATCCCAAGGAATGCAATTCGTGACAGCGGCTCGACCACGCACACGTCGAGCAGCCCGTCATCGAGCAGGGCATCGGGGGTGATCAGCATCCCACCGCCGAACGAGGTGTTGTTGGCGATCGACACGAGTGTGCCCGCTGTGTTCCATTCGACACCATCGAGAACCAGTCGATAGGTCGTGGGTTTGAGGGTCGCGAGTTCACGAAACAGGGCCACGTTGTAGCGGCTCTTCCCGCGCGGCCAGCGCATGAGGTTCGCGCGCTCGTTGACAAGCGCATCGAATCCGGCCGAGAGCACGCCGGCATACCAACGGTCGGGCTCCCCCGCGTGGCGAATGAGCGCGGCATCGATCACGCGCGGCTCACGCGCGAGAGCGCTGAGTAGCTGGTCGGTCGCCGCATCGGTGTCCCCGATCGGGATCCGCAAGCCGCGGGAGACGTCGTTACCGGTGCCCGACGGCACGATTCCGAGCGGGATGCGCGTGCCGGCAACGAGGTTCGCGCCGAGGCTCACCATGCCATCGCCGCCCACAACCACGAGGGCATCCGGGGCAAGAGCGACCGCCTTCTCGGCCTCACGGTGAAGGTCTGCCATCGTCGGCTCGCTCAGGGCGGTCACCCGATGGCCGGCCCCGCGCAGGCTTTGCACGACGGTGGGGCCGACCGCGCGTCCCTTGCCGAATGAGGCGGTCGGATTGATCGCGACGACGATCCGCAAAGCGGTCACGAGAGCGGCAGCGGTGTCGTCATTTCACCAGTATGTCGGATGCCATTCGCGAAACTTCCGAGCCGCACAGATTCGAGTACAGTCGGAAAAATGCGCATCACGAAACAAGAACATGCCTGCCTCATCCTCGAATCCTCGGGCAAGACGCTCGTGATCGATCCCGGAATCTTCACCACCGCACTCGTCGGCCTCACCGACGTCGTCGCTGTGGTGATCACCCACGAACACGGCGATCACTGGACCGCCGACCAGCTCACCCGCATCCTGAAGCGCAACCCCGATGCGAAGCTGTACGGGCCGGAAGGCGTGGCTCTCGCGGCCACCGACTTCGACATCATCATCGTGAAAGACGGTGACACGATCAACGCCGAGCCGTTCTCACTGCGCTTCTTCGGCGAAAAGCACGCCGTGATCCACTCCTCGATTCCGATCGTGGACAACGTGGGCGTGCTGGTCAACGACGCTCTGTACTACCCAGGCGACTCCTTCACGGTGCCGGAGGGCGTCGAAGTGGATGTGCTCGCAGCACCCGTCGGCGCTCCCTGGCTGAAGATCGGCGAAGCGATCGATTTTGTGCTCGCCGTGCGACCTCGCCGTGCCTTCGCCACCCATGAAATGGTGCTCTCGACCGCGGGTAAGGCGATGGGTGGCGACCGCCTGAAGTGGGCTGCCGAACAGGGCGGCGGGGAGTACGTGGCCCTCGAGCCGGGAGACACGCTCGACCTTTAGAACTGCCTCTTAATCAGCGGGGTCAGATGTAGATCGCGGGGTCCGTGAACGTATCGGCGGCGGATGACGCGGTTCGCGGTCGAACGCGCGCCGGAATGCCGGTGAGCACCGAGTGCGGCGGAGCATCCGTCACGACAACCGCGTTCGCCCCGATGATCGAGTCGTGCCCGATGGTGACGGGCCCGAGCACACTCGCACCCGCGCCGACCACCACGCGGTCGCCGATGGTGGGATGCCGCCGCTCACGCACAGAGCTCGTGCCGCCGAGGGTGACGCCGTGATAAATCAACACGTCATTGCCGACAATCGCGGTCTCGCCGATCACCACGCCCATGCCGTGATCAATAAAGAGTCGGCGGCCGATAGTCGCACCCGGATGGATCTCTATGCCGGTAAACGTCCGCACGATTTGCGAGTAGATGCGGGCCAAGAGAAACAGCCGCCACTTCCACAGACGGTGCGCGACGCGATAACCCCACACCGCATGCAGACCGGAGTAGGCAAGGAACACCTCGGCATTCGACCGCGCTGCCGGATCATTTTGCCGAGCCATCCGGATGTCTTCACGAATGCCCCTGAACGGCACCCGGTCAGTCCGCGAGGTCTTCGTACAGCACTGTCGAGAGATACCGCTCGCCGAAGCTCGCGATGATCACCACGATGGTCTTGCCCGCGTTCTCCGGTCGCGCGGCCAGATCGACGGCAGCCTGCACGCTCGCCCCGGAGGAGATCCCGGCGAGGATGCCCTCCTCCGCCGCGAGACGACGTGCCATCGCGACGGAGCGGGTGATGTCGATGTCGATGATCTCGTCATAGACCTCGCGGTCGAGAACTTCGGGCACGAAGTTCGCCCCGAGGCCCTGGATCTTGTGCGGCCCGGGTGCTCCCCCGTTGAGGATGGGCGACTCGGCCGGCTCGACGCCGATAACGGTGAGGCCCGGCTTCTGCTCCTTGAGATAGTTTCCCGTGCCGGTAATCGTGCCGCCAGTGCCGATGCCCGCGACAAAAATGTCGACCGCTCCCTCCGTGTCGTTCCAGATCTCGGGACCGGTGGTGGCGTGGTGGATGGCCGGATTCGCGGCGTTCGCAAACTGTTGTGCGTAGACGGCTCCTGGGGTGCTGGCGACGATGTCGGCCGCGCGGTCGACGGCGGACTTCATACCGCCGGGGCCGGGGGTCAGCACGAGATCGGCGCCGTACGCGCGCAGCAGCATCCGCCGCTCCTTGCTCATGGTTTCCGGCATGGTGAGAATCACCTTGTAGCCGCGGGCCGCGCCGACCATCGCGAGCGCGATGCCGGTGTTGCCGCTGGTGCTCTCGACGATCGTGCCGCCGGGCTTCAACTCGCCCGACTTTTCGGCCGCATCGACGATGGCGACCGCGAGACGGTCCTTGACGCTCGCGGAGGGGTTATAAAACTCCAGCTTCGCGAGCACCGTCGCTCCGAGGCCCTTGGTGACCTTGTTGAGCCGCACGAGCGGGGTGTTACCAAAGATTTCGGTGATGTCGTTGTAGACGCGTTGCGACATGGGAGTGCGCTTCCTGTTCCTGGCCAGACCGCAGTCACCTGCGCGACGGTTTTCGGTGATACTGGATTCAACGCCGCTTCGGCCAATTCCTTCCCGATTATGCCGCCTCGCGCTGCGAGCACTGTGAAAATGGCTGGGCTGGGGCGGCCGGGTCGATTCAGCCTGTGCCTTTCGGCCCTGTGGTGATGTGGCTAACCATGCGCTCGTCCGTCAGCCATGCGGCCGAACACAAGCCCTCACGGTCGACGTACGACGGCATGGTCGCGCCGGCGCGGCATGGTCGCGCCGGCGCAGCATGGTCGCGCCGGCGCAGGCATCGCGGCGTCGCCATCGCGCGTCGCAGCGTCGCCATCGCGGCATCCGACGCCATCGCGCCGCCGCATCCGTCGCCGGAAATATGACTAGCGGATGCCTGCGGCTAGGAGGTGCGCCCGCAGTCGATTCAGCGAACACGCGATCTGCCAGTGCCACCGAGTCATCCCGTGGCCCGCCGCCCGAAGGTCATCCTCGCGCCGCTTCTCATCGATTAGAGCTTGCTCAGGAGTTCGGCCGCGCAAGAATTCCGGATCGGTGTACTTCGCATTTCCGTCGAATTCGCCGATCATGTTGAACTCCGGCCACCAGAAGTCGACGATATAGACCTGACCGCTCGCTCCCGTCACAGCGACCTGCAATTGCGGCATCGGGATCCCGAGACACTGCATGTTCGCGCGGCTCACCGACTCCCCCGGCCGGTCTGAATTTCCATCGGCGAACTCGATCGCTCGCCTGGCTTTCACGCTACCGTGCGTCAGCGGCATCTCGTCGAGTTCGCGAATCAGGTCATGCTGTGTGACCAGCGTGCGAGGGACCGACGCGAGCGGATGCGCGGTTCGGCGCAGCGCGGCATCCGCGAGCGCGACACCTGCCGCAAAAGTAGTGCACGCGGCCATGTCCGCCACCGTGCGTGCGAGCGTCGTAACGCTGAGCTGCTCGATCGAGATCGATTCGCGAGGGAATCCGACCGTGTGTCGCTCGAGCATGCCGGTCGACCGACCACCGGTAGCTCGCGGCACGAGGACGTGTGCTTTGGTCGGCCACGAGGCCACGAGTGGCAGCCGCCACAACGCAGCAGCGGAGTGGTGCGAGAAGACGGTGCCGACAGGAGCGGCAAGCGATACGGCCTTGACGCGAGCCCGATACCTTTGGTCCCCGCTCAGGGCACTCCAGAGCGATGCCCGAATGTACACGCCCGGGAAGAGGGCGACCAACTCTCCTCGCGCGACTGAAGCGAAGAATGCGGAGCGCTCGCCCGGAGTCGGCAGTTGCCGGGTGACGTGGATGTGGTCGATCCAGTCGGCCGTGAGTGGTGGCATGCCCTCAGGGTGCCCGGCCGGGCGCGACCGACCCGCTGTTCGATCCCTTTTGGCGGACGCCGGACTCACAGTCTGAATGTGAAGGAGTGGATGGGAATCGCCGCACCCGAGCCAACCGGAGACCGTGCGTCCGTTTGTCAGCCATGCGGCCAAACGAACTGCCGCACGGCTGACAAGCTGCCGCACGGTCGAGCTCCCGAGCTTAAGCTGGAGGAACCAAGACAAGGAAGTCCACCATGAGCAACTCCGCAGTGATCGTCGACGTCATCCGCACCCCCTCAGGCCGCGGCAAGCCGGGCGGCTCGCTGAGTGGTGTGCATCCCGTCGACCTGCTCGCCATCACCCTGCGCGCCCTCGTCGAGCGCAATGGCGTCGACCCGGCGACCATCGACGACGTAATCGGCGGATGCGTCGCGCAGGCCGGCAAGCAGACCTATAACGTGACCCGCAACGCGGTGCTCGGCGCCGGCTTCCCCGATCACGTGCCCGCCGTCACGATCGACCGGCAGTGCGGCTCCAGCCAGCAGGCCGCCGTCTTTGCCGCCCAGGGCATCATGACCGGCAACTACGACATCGCCATCGCCTGCGGTGTGGAGTCGATGAGCAGCAACCCGATCGGCTACTCGATCATGGGCGAAGACATCTACGGCGAGCAGGTGGCTGCGCGCTACCCCGACGGGCTCGTCGGCCAGGGCATTTCCGCCGAGCTGATCACGAGCAAGTGGGGATTCTCGCGCGCGCAGCTCGACGACTTCGCGGCACGCTCACACCAGCTCGCCGCTGAGGCGGCCGCCGCCGGCTATTTCGCCAACGAACTCATCGCCGTTGGCGACGTCACGACGGATGAGACGGTGCGCCCCGCGACGACTGCGGAGGGCCTGGCTGGCCTCAAGCCGGCCTTCTACACCGAACGATTCGCCGCGCGCTTCCCGGAGATCGGCTGGAACATTACCCCAGGCAACTCCTCCCCCCTCACCGACGCCGCCGCCGCGACCCTCATCATGAGCGAGTCGAAGGCCGCCGAACTCGGGCTGAAGCCGCGCGCGCGGTTCCATAGTTTCGCCGTGACCGGCAGCGACCCACTGTTCATGCTCACCGGAGTGATCCCCGCCACGGCGAAGGTGCTCACGAAGGCCGGACTCACGATCGACGACATCGACGCCTTCGAGGTGAACGAGGCGTTTGCTCCCGTGCCGTTGGCCTGGCTCGCAGAGACCGGAGCGGATGCAACGAAGCTCAACCCACGCGGCGGCGCGATCGCGCTTGGGCACGCACTCGGAGCATCCGGTGCCCGGCTGCTCGCCACGATGGTCAACCATCTCGAAGCCACCGGCGGTCGCTACGGCCTCCAGGTGATGTGCGAGGGCGGCGGCATGGCGAACGCCACCATCATCGAACGTCTTTAGTCGCGAATCCCGCCGAGGCGCACCGCGCGCAGGGCGGCATAGAGCTCGGATGCCTCGGCCGGCCGTGACACGGAGCGACCGGTGAGTTCGGCGATTCGTCCGAGTCGGTAGAGCACCGTGTTGCGGTGGCAGTGCATCCGCTTTCCCGCGTCTGCCGTCGAACCGCCAGCGTCAAACCACGCTTCGAGCGTGTCGAGAAGCACGGTACCGTCAGCAGAATTCGCGCCGCCGACAGAGCTCGCACCGAGGAGGTTCGCGAAGACACTGTCCCGCAGCTCGGCTCCGTAGCCCGGCTGCGCTACGAGCAGAAGATCGAGCGGTGCTGATCCGTATCGGTGGATGCCGACGCCCGGCGATGCGATGCACTCGACCGACATGCGGGCCTGACTCACGGCATCCGGCGAGGCCGCGAGCTGGTTGAAAGCACGGCTGATGCCGACCCTTGACCTGGCACCGGTCGCGACAATCGAAACGGCACGGTCGAGTTCCGCTCGGGGGGCGACCCCGATGAGGCCCACATATTCTCCCTTCCAGGCGGTCCAGGCGGAGGAGATGCCCGCCGCGCGAAGTCGTCCGTGTACCTCAGGAACCGGGTCGGCGCCGCTACTGCTGCGCTCGGCGGCGATAACGAGGTAGCTGGCATGCTCCGGCAGTTCGAGCGCACGAAGAAGGCCGCCGATCTCCCCGGGGGCGGCGCTGCCGTCGAGAAGGCTGAGCAACATGACGCTGCGCGCCTGCTCATCGCGGCGATCACGCTCGTCCACGAACGCGCGATACGCCTCGGCGGCGGCGCCCGAGAATCGGTCGATAATGCCCCAGACATCCGACGACAGGTGCAGCAGCGTCTCGGTGCGCTGGGTGCCGACCGAGCGGGACATCATCTCATCCCACAGTTGCAGTCCCGCAAGACGGTAGGCGTGCAGCAGGCTCGTCATCGGGATTCCGTGCTCGGCCTTGACGCGGCCGGCACGGCGCGGGGCGGCGAGCGAGTTGGTCGTGCCGGCGAGAGTGGCGAGCAATGCCGAGATATTTTCGCGCACGATCGAATGCAAAAGATCGCGGGACATCGGGTTCTCGGAGTACGCGTGTTCGCCGGCGAGGATCTGGTCGACGACGCCGTCGGTGAGTGCTCCGACCGAGTCGACCAGTTCGAGGAAGAAGCCGGAGGATCCGCCGTCATCCGGTCGGGCGGGCGAGACCGCGACGCTGCGCGTGAGTTCCTGGTCGATGGACATAGCTGGACTGTATCGCGACGTTGTGCGGCGGCACAACGGTATTCGGGGAACAGGCGGCGTTCGCCCATCGCACTCTCCTCGATCATGGGCGATACTGGAACTTCTTAGGTGAGGCATGGTCGTTGCGATTATGCCGAAGACCAAGCAGGCAGCGATCAAAGGAGATTGATGACCACCACAGAGCCGACCGTGCCCGCCACGGCCGTTCCCACGCTCGACGTATCCATTCGGGGCGATCTGGATTCCGCGATCAGTCAGCTTTCCGAGGGCGAGTCTCGCTGGGCCAAGATGACCGTTCCCGCCCGCGTTTCCCTGCTCAGCCAGGTGCATGCTTCTGTCGCTGCGGCCGCGGACCAGTGGGTCGACGCGGCCACTCGCGCGAAGAACCTCGACCCTGATTCGCCTTTCGTAGGCGAAGAATGGATTTCGGGACCCTACGTCGTGCTCTCTAGCCTGCTGGCTCTTCAGCACACGCTGGGCGCGATCGCCTCCGGCACGAGCCCGATCGCTGACAAGAAACTCGGCACAGCGCCCGGCGGTCGGGTGAGCGTGCCGGTACTGCCAGCGAACGCCTACGAGGCACTGCTCTTGCACGGTTTCAGCGCCGAAGTGTGGATGAAGCCGGGCACGTCCGTGGACTCGGTGCGGTCATCCGCCGGCCTCGGTGCCCGCACCCCGACCGAGACCAACGGAGTCGGCCTCGTGCTCGGTGCCGGCAACATCACCGGCATCCCGCCGCTCGATGTGCTCTATGAACTTATTGCCCATAACCGGGTCGCGCTTCTCAAGCTCAATCCGGTGATGGACCGGATGCTCGCGCCCTACTCAGCCGCCTTCAAACCGCTCATCGACCTCGGTCTGCTGCGCATCGTGACGGGTGCAGGCGATGTCGGAAGCTACCTCGCCAACCATCCAGGCATCTCTCACGTGCACATCACCGGCAGCGCGGCCACCCACGACCTGATCGTCTGGGGCACCGGCCCCGGGGTGGCCGATCGCAAGGCCTCCGGCACGCCATTGCTCAAAAAACCGATCACCAGCGAACTCGGCGGCGTGGCCCCCATCATCGTGCTGCCCGGGGCTTGGTCACAGGCCGACCTGAAATACCAGGCCGAACACGTGGTCACCCAGCGCCTGCACAACGGCGGCTACAACTGCATCGCCGGCCAGATAGTGGTGCTCAGTTCCCAGTGGCCGCAGCGCAAGGCATTCCTCGCGGAGCTGCGCAGCGCTCTCACCCGCACCCCCGACCGCGCCCCGTGGTATCCGGGCAGCGATGTCCGGGTCGACTCGGCCTCCACCTCCTACCCCGGTGCCGAGCGATTCGGGTCGAGCGGAGGGCGGCTGCTCGTCGACATCCACGCGAACGATGATGCCTCGACGATCCTGACGACGGAGTACTTCTCGCCGGTACTCGGTGTGATCGAGCTCCCTGGCACTGGGCAGGAATTCCTCGACACCGCGGTCGACACCGTCAACCGCGACTTCGTCGGTACACTCGGGGCCAACATCATCGGGCTGCCGAGCACCATCAAACAGCTCGGCGCCGGATTCGAGAACGCCCTGGCCAGACTCGACTACGGCACCATCGCGGTCAACACCTGGACCGCCCTCGGCTTTCTCACCCCGGGAGCCCCGTGGGGCGCCTTCCCCGGTCACACTCTCGATAATGTGCAGAGCGGTATTGGTGTCGTGCACAACGCCCTTCTGCTCGACGGCACCGAGAAGACAATCGCTCGAGGTCCATTCCGCCCGTTCCCCCGGTCCGCGCTGCATGGGGAGTTCGCGCTGTTCCCGAAGCCACCGTGGTTCGTCACCGCCCGCAGTGCCAAGAAAACGGGCAGGCTGCTGGCCGGTTTCGCTGCCGCACCGTCGTGGTTCAAAATGCCCGCCATCTTCATCTCGGCATTCCGCGCCTGACACCGATAGGTTTCTTAGGCCACAGTAGGAGCACCACTCACCACACGATCAAAGGAGATTCACGTGGTTTTTCGAGGACCTCTGCCGGATGTCGACATCCCGCACCTCAGCGTCTACGACTACCTATTCGCCAGCATCGATGCGGCCGATCTGGACCGCATTGCGATAGTGGATGGCGCTTCCGGCGCCGAGACGAGCTATCGCCAAATGATCGGCCAGATCAACCTCGTGGCGGGGGCGCTCGCGGCCCGAGGTATCGGTCTCGGCGATGTCGTGGCGCTGCATTCGCCCAACGTGCCCGCCTTCGCTGCCGTATTCCACGGCATCCTTCGATCGGGTGCCACCGCGACGACCGTCAACGCGCTCTACACCGGGGAGGAGATGGGCACGCAGCTCAGCGACTCGAAGGCGCGCTTCCTCTTCACGGTGTCGCCGCTTCTCGCCGCCGCGAAAGATGCGGCATCGCGGGCTGGAATCGCCGACGACCATGTGGTCGTGCTCGACGGCGCCGAGGGCCACCCGTCGCTGCGTGACCTGCTGACTGAAAACAACCCAGCGCCCCAGGTGCGGTTCGACCCCGCCGAGCAGATCGCCGTACTGCCGTATTCCTCGGGCACGACGGGTCGGCCGAAGGGGGTTATTCTCACCCATCGCAACCTCGTGGCGAATGTCGCGCAGTCCCTTCCCCTTCTGGGGGCGGATGCGGCTTCCCGGGTGCTCGCAGTGCTGCCGTTCTTCCACATCTATGGCATGACGATGCTTCTGAATATGGCATTTCGTACCCGGGCGCGGCTGGTGACGATGCCGCGATTCGACCTGGCGGAGTTCCTGCGTATCATCCAGGATTTCCAGATCAACTGGGCATTCATTGCGCCTCCGATCGCGGTGGCACTGGCGAAGCATCCGCTCGTCGACCAGTACGACCTGTCGAGCATGGAGGTCATCGTCTCTGGCGCGGCGCCATTCGACGGCGCTCTCGGAACGGCCGTCGCAGAGCGACTCAGCTGCCTGGTGCGCCAGGGATATGGCATGAGCGAGATGAGTCCGGTTTCGCACAGCATTCCGGTGAGCCGGGATGATATCCCCCTTGGCTCGGTCGGCATAACCCTTCCGAACATCGAGTGTAAGCTTATTGACACTGCCACCGGGGACGAGATCGAGATGCCGCTCGAGGGCACCAGTGCGCCCGGCGAACTGCTCTGTCGTGGACCGAACATTATGCGCGGGTATCTCGGCAACGACGAGGCCACTCGTGAGACGATTGACGAAGACGGGTTCCTGCACACGGGCGACATCGCCACCGTGAGCTCCGAGGGGATCGTTTCGATCGTCGACCGGCTCAAAGAGCTCATCAAATACAAGGGCTATCAGGTGGCCCCGGCCGAACTCGAAGCCCTGCTGCTCACTCACCCGCGCATTGCGGACGCCGCGGTCGTTGGCTCGCACGACGCCGAGGGCGAGGAGATTCCGAAGGCATTCGTCGTTGTGCAGTCTGGCTCCGAGATCTCGGCCGACGAAGTCATGGCGTTCGTGGCCGAGCAGGTGGCTCCGCACAAGAAGATCCGCCAGGTCGCATTTATCGACACCATTCCGAAATCGTCTTCGGGCAAGATCCTTCGCAAGGACCTGCGCAACCAGGAGGTATCCGCATGAGCACTACCCACGTCGGCACCGCCGACGCCTTCGACTACGTCGTCGTCGGCGCCGGGGCATCCGGTGCCGCCCTTGCGGCAAAACTTACCGAAGACGGCACCCGAACGGTGCTCCTTCTCGAGGCCGGGCTCGTCGACAAGAAGACCGAGGTTCACATCCCGGCCGCATTCTCAGCCCTGTTCCGTTCCGAGCTCGACTGGAACTACGACACGACGCCCCAGCCCGAACTCGGCGGCCGCACCGTCTATTGGCCGCGGGGCAAGATGCTCGGCGGCTCGTCGTCGATCAACGCCATGATGTGGGTGCGCGGGTTTGCCGCCGACTACGACCATTGGGCTGAGACAGCGGGATCAACCTGGTCGTACGCCGCGCTGCTTCCCTACTTCCGCAGCGTGGAGCGGGTGGAGGGCAACACCGATCCCGACCAAGGCTCCGGGGGCGCCATCAGCATCGAGCACCAGCGCAGTCCGCGCTCGCACACAGCGACCTTCCTCAAGGCGGTCACCCAGGCCGGGTTCGCAGTGGTGGCCCCGAATACGGCGCTGCCCGATGGATTCAGCCAGACCATGGTGAGCCAGAAGAGAGGCAAGCGCTTCTCCAGCGCCGATGGCTATCTCACGCCCGCCAAGGGGCGAAACAATCTCACCGTGCGAACGAGTGCGCAGGCCACTCGCATCGTGTTCGACGGCACTCGCGCCGTCGGTGTGGAATACCTCCTCGACGGGGTAAAGAAGCAGGTGACGGCACACAACGAGGTAGTTCTCTGCGGCGGGGCCGTCAACACTCCGCAGTTGCTGATGCTCTCGGGCATCGGCAACGCTGGTGAACTCACGGCTCACGGCATCCCGGTACTCGTCGACTCACCGGAAGTGGGTAAGAACCTGCGCGACCACCTCCTTTCCGGCCTGATCATCGAGACCGCCGGAGACACTCTGTTCACCGCGAAGAAGATTCCCGAGCTCGTGAGCTTCCTCGCCAAGGGCCGGGGCATGCTCACCTCGAACGTCGCAGAAGCGTATGGTTTTGTGCGCTCGGACCCGTCATTGGAGCTTCCCGATATCGAGATCATCTTCGCGCCGGTGGCATTCATCGGCGAAGGCCTCATCCCCGCACCGGCTCACGCACTGACCGTCGGAGCGATTCTGCTGAAGCCGGAGAGCACGGGCACGATTACCCTCGCCTCGGCCGATCCGCTGGCAAAGGCGATCATCGACCCGCGATACCTCACTGATGTCGGGGGCACGGACCGCGCTCGACTGATAGCGGGCCTCGGTATCTGCGAGGACATCCTGCAGGCGCCGGCGCTGCAATCGACCACCGGGCCGCGATTCGTCGCACCGGAGGGGGGCGAGACCATGAGCCGGCTCGAGCGTGATGGCACCGCGATCGAGACCGCAGCGCACACGCTGTACCACCCGGTGGGCACCGCTCGAATGGGCACGGATGCCGCCTCCGTCGTCGACGAGGAGTTGCGGGTGCGCGGAGTGCAGGGCCTTCGCGTTGCCGACGCGTCAGTGATGCCCGACATCATCCGGGGGCACACCCAGGCCGTGTCGATGGTCATCGGCGAGAAGGCCGCTGACCTGCTGATGGCGGCGGCGAAGACCGAATCGCTTACCGCAGGCGCCAGACGGTAGTTTCTCTGGTCGCCACCGTTCCTCCCACACCGGAGCGAGCGGTGGCACCCCTGTTTCTCGCGCCCGCATGAATTGCGACATCCTTCCGCGAAGCTCATTTCGGTCACCGTCGGCTGTAGTCGGTCCCGCAAGGGAAACAGCTATCGGGTGGGGTCGTTGGGAAGTCCTTCGTGAGCACGGACGGGCTTTGCTGTTTTAGAGACGATGACGGCAGCGATTGACCCAAGGACGATGACAACTCCTGCTACCTGCAGCGGGGCGAGGTCCTCCCCGGCGATCATCCAGCCCAGGAGTATGGCCACGACCGGGCTGAGTAAGCCGAGGAAAACCGTGGTGCTTGCGGGAAGCTGCGCGATTCCGCGAAACCACACGACATAGGCGAATGCGGTGCCGACGACAGAAAGATAGCTGAACCCCATCATGTTCGGAAGTGTCAGAGGCGTCGTTATAAGCCCCTCGATCGCGATCGTGAGGACCAGGAGGAAGAGCCCGCCTGCGATGAGCTGCCACGCTGTTGTGGTGAGCGGGGACGCTGGCTGCCCCCACTTTTTAGCGAGCACGATCCCGGACGCCATGGAGAGAGTTCCGCCGATGGCGGCCGCGAGGCCGACGGCATCGAGGCGCGATTGCGCCTGGAGCACAATAAGGCACACACCGAGCAGGCCTGAAGAGCCGGCGAAGACGACCCGCGCGGTAAGTCTTTCTTGGAGAACACGACTGGCGAGAACGGCGACAACGAGCGGCTGAAGGCCGCCGACAATTGCGGCCACGCCGCCGGGGAGCCGGTACGCCGCGATAAAGAGCAACGCAAAGAACGCTCCGATGTTGAGAATGCCGAGAACCCAGGACTTCCACCACCATTCACCGCGCGGCCACCGTCGGCAGAGCACCAGGAGCAGGACTCCCGCAGGAAGCGCACGCACAGTTGCCGCGAGCAGCGGCCGATCCTCCGGCAGGAACAATGTGGTCGTGAGGTAGGTGGTGCCCCAGAGCACCGGGGCCACGGCTGTCGTCAACACGAGGAAGTTCTGATTGCTAAGCACTTAGGTATTATACCTAAGTGCTTAGCAATAGCTAGACTGGGGGCATGCCAGACCAAGTAGATCGAATCATTAAGCAATGGCACGCAGAAAAGCCAGAACTCGACGTCTCATCAATGGCCACTCTCGGCCGACTCAGTCGTACGACACTCGCCGTGGAATCGCGCCTGGCCGAGACATTTGCGCGGCATGGTTTGGATGCCCCCTCATTCGACGTGCTCGCAACGCTCCTGCGAAGCGGCGCCCCCTACCGGATCGCCCCACTGGAACTGGCCCGTGAAGCCATGATTTCCACGAGCGCGGTGGCACAGCGCCTGAACAAACTAGAGTCCCGCGGATTCGTCACGCGGGAGGCTAACCCCGACGACGGCCGCGGAACTCTCGTGTCGCTCACCGGCACGGGCAAGGATCTCATCGAGTCCGCTTTGCCAGATCATCTCGAAACCGAGCGCGCCATCACCGCAGTGCTCAGCACCGACGAGCAGGCCCTGCTCGGGATGCTCCTTCAACGAATCAGCACCGCGGCCAGTTCACGACAACCGCCAACCCGTTAACATCGCAATGGGAATCGCTTCGTTAATGTCAACCTAGTGACGAGCAAAAACGCTCGGTCCCGGGGGTTTACAAACCAGGACGAAAACTCGACGCGCGCAGTTTCGAGGGTGACCGCGTTCGAGCCGCAGGCCCGCTGAAACCCGCGCGTGAACGCCTCAATACGCTGCAGCTCCCGCCGTTGCGACATCCTGGTCCTGCTCAATCGAGCCCGTGGAGACCCCGATGGCGCCCATGATGTGGCCATCGCGAACCAGTGGGATGCCGCCGGGAAAGACCGCCAGACGCCCGCCGTGGGCATCGCTCAACCCAAAAATCGACCCCTCCGGGCGGGTGAGCTCCTGCAAGTCGCCTGTTTCACATTGGAACGCGATGGACGTATAGGCCTTGTTGATCGCAATAGTGATGCTGCCGATATTTGCCCCGTCCATGCGCACATGAGCCTTGAGGTTGCCCCCGGCGTCGACGACGGCAATGTCCATCGGCTGCCCGATCTCGGTGGCTTTCGCTTCGGCTGCGTCAATCACGCGCCGAGCCTCTTCGAGTGTGATGGTTTCGAGTACGGTTCCGTTGGCCATTTGATGTCCTTTTCGCTGGGGAATATTGAGGTTATTCAAACACGCAACGAGCCGACTGGATAGGTAGGAATTACCCCCATAGCCCAGTGCGCAGAATCCCTGTAGCCCGGCAAGACAAGCTCCTCGAGCGTCGACAAAATCCGAACCGGGTTTCACTGGATTTAGCTGGTTTTTTGACCAGCCAAGCATGATCCGACCCGCCCGATCGCGAACCTCTGTCGGATATTTGTCGGGCGTATTTCACATCCTTCCAACGGAAACATGGTCATCGGCGAGGAAGCCGCCGATGTGCTGATAGCGGCGGCCGATTGGCTCGTCGTACGCGCCAGACCGTAGTTCTCTTGGTCGCCACCGACCCTCCAACAGCGGAGCGAGCGTGATGCTTATTCTTCCCTCCTGGCTCCACTCCTCCCCAGGCGGATTTTTGCGGCTTTTTTCCACAGGAAGTCCTGATCAAACGGGGTATCAGCTCGAGGAATGTCGGTGGTCACTGCGAGACTTCTCTCATGAAAACGTCAACGCTCGAGCGCACCGCGGCGGTGGATCTCACCGACTCCGAGCTGCTCGCTGCGCTCGAGGATCGATTCGCCGAGCGTCGCGTGGTGGATGCCGAAATCACTCGACTCGCCGCCCAAGTGGGTGACCGATCGTGCGTGACTCTCGGGCGCGAGGGGCTTGCCACCCGGCTGGGAGAAAACAGTCCGGCGGCAGTCCTGGTCGCGGTTGGACTCATCGCGCTGAGCGAAGCGCGGCTGTTCTGCCGCGTCGGCGATGCCACCTCGGCGTCTCGGAGTCTGACCGGCGAAGCCGTGTCGCCGCGGCATCCGCTAGTCGCCGAGGCGTTCTGTGCCGGGTCGATCGCCCTCGACTCCGCGAATTGGATCGTCTCGAACCTCGACCAAGCGTCACCGCGCGCCGACTTCGAGCAGGCGCGCACTGCGGAACGGCTGCTGTGCGCGTTCGCGACGGAGAACCCGGCTGACAGCGTGCGCAGAATGGCGCTCGCCTGGCGAGATGCGTTGGATGTCGACGGAATCGAGCCCCGAGATGAATGGCTCACCCGCACACGCTCACTCCGCCGACGGGTGCTTCCGAACGGCATGAAGTTGTTCTCGCTCACTCTCGCCCCGGTCGGCGCGGCATACCTGGATGCCTACCTCGATGGGTACGTCGGCAACGTCCTGCGCGCGCCACGCTTCGAGTCGGGTGTTTCCCCCGGCAGCGACGATGCCGAACCTCAAGACCCGCGCACTCTCACCCAGATTTCGGCGGATGCCCTCGTCGAGCTCGCCCAACATGGCATCAGCTGCCGAAGCACCGCAGCGCCTATGCCCAGCACCACGATCGTCGTGCGGATGAGCCTCGACTCACTCCTGACCGGGCTTGGCGCGGCGCACATCGACGGCGGCGATCAACCAATCTCCGCTGGTGCCGCGCGACGAATGGCGGCCGACGCCCACATCATTCCCGCGGTGCTCGGCGGCCCGAGCGAGGTGCTCGATCTCGGCAGGTCGAATCGACTATTCAGTCGCGCCCAACGACTCGCCCTTGCAGAGCGCGACAACGGCTGCGCTGTCGCGAACTGCCATAAGCCACCGAGTTTTGCTGAGGCGCACCACATCCGCTGGTGGACTGACGATACGGGGCCGACGGATCTGGAGAATGGCATTCTCCTCTGCTCGAAACACCACCATGCGATTCATCAGGGCGGATGGGAAGTGGTGATCCGAGACGGGGTGCCGTGGTTCATTCCACCGTCGAGTGTCGATGTTTACCGCAGACCGCGGCGCGGAGGACGCGCGCCCGTGCCGGAGTTGGTGGCGATGTGATTGCGCGCCACAGAAGGAAGCTCCCAAAAGTACAGCACGAACGAGAGCAGCGCCCAGGACTGCAGCACTCAGCGGTACAGGGCGTAGAACCATCGGACGAAGCGTGAGCTGGGAAACGACAGCTCGATCAAGGGGAGGTACCCGAGGTCCGTCCCGCACAGTGTCGCTGGCCGCCGACCCCGCGACCTGTCGTGCCGCGCCGTTGCGCTCCGCCCGATCCAGACCAGGCCGGGCAGCAGCACCACAGCATTTCCTGATTCCCCCAGGCAGATGTGTGACTGTAGCTCGGCCGTCTCGAATTGCACATCCGGCTCGAACCCGGCCAAGCGGCCGGTCTGCTCGGCCTCAAGCCGATTCGGTCGTCGCAGCCGCCAGACGGTAGTTCTCCCGGTCGCCACCGTTCGACCCCCGCAGAGCGAGCGGTGACGCCCGCTCCCTTCGCTGCTCCACTCCTCCACTCCTCCGCTCCTCCACAGTCGCGACTTCGCAGATTTTTCCCCAGGGGGCATCGATCAATTAGGGAGAAAGCTCTCGGAATATCAGCGGTTATTTTCGATACGCCGCTACACGAATTCCCATCCTCGCTTCCGAAGTTCATCCAGGCTAACGACGGCTGTAGCCCCTTTCCCAAGGGACAGCGTTGGCCAATACCGGGGAAAAGGAAAGCCGGACTCGACTGCCGAGTCGATCAGAGTTTTAGCGGCCGCACGGAACCACTGCACCCGCGCGAGGGAAGACAGCCACCAGTGAGGTTGGGTAACGAACAACGGGAATACTTCGCTCGTGGAGACTGCCAGCCACCCGGTCAGGCTCGATCGCTTCAGCCAAATCGCTTCAGCTAAATCGAAATCGTAAACCTGCCCGCCGGTCACCACACACGCCCCGCTGACTTACGCCGCTGCGGAAATCTCAAATCTCTGGTGATGTCGCTTGGCCGCCTGACTGCGTCAACCTGGTTCGCTGCCGACGCCTCGGCTCACGTTCCTGGTCAAGAGGCGGCGGAATACCCCTGGCGGCGGATTGCGGCGACGGATCGGAAGAAGCGTGCAAGCCAATATTCTTAGCGAGAACCCATGCTCAGGAGTGCGGCCGATATGAAGGAGATCAAGGGATGACTGGAAATTACGAATACTTGCAACACGCCCGCGCCAAACTACGGCTCAACGAAGGACCACCGACTGTGGGCGCGGCCGCCAAAGCTCTTCACCCCGAGGACAAGCTCGTCAACCGGATCAACCGAAAGGTTGGGTTGGGGATCACAAAAAGCGTGGGAACGATGTGGTGCGCATACGCGTTCGCGCTTCTCGCTCTCGTGAGCCTGCCTGCGGCAATTTTGAGCCATGATCCGATCATCATCATCGCCTGGATCGCGCAAACCTTCCTTCAACTCGTCTTGTTGCCGGTGATTATCGTCGGCCAAAACATTCAAGCCGTTGCCGCCGATGCCCGGTCGGCGGCAACGTATGAAGACGCGGGCGCGATTCTGGAAGAAGCCAAACAGATCCAATTGCACCTGGCATCACAGGACGCAGCTATCGGCGCGCTCCTCGACAAGATCAAGGCCCTCGAGGTATCAAAAGCCGGCGGCTGACCCTGACGTCCGCAATTCGTCAACTCGCCTGGAGTGTTGGCGCCCGAGGGACTTCGGACAGTGAAGCCGAACAGGGAAGTTGCTGATTTCGACGGCGTTTCTCCTAGTGACAAGCGCTGGACTATCGCCCATGAGCAGCGGCAGCGGCAGGAGCAGCGGCAGCGGCAGCGGCAGCGGCAGCGGCAGCGGCAGCGGCAGCGGCAGCGGCAGCGGCAGCGGCAGCGGTAACGGTAACGGTAACGGCACCGAGTGTTCGCCGAAGCCGCAGAGAACATGCCTGAGCTTCTCAAACGGGACTTCACCGCCGCCCGCCCATGGCGCAAGTTCGTCGGCGACATCGGTGAAAAAATCGGACGCGATCTCCCCATGCGTTCCTCGAAGCGCAGAACTGGGGTGGGCCGGAATTAGGCGTTGGCCGAGTCGTTGTTTTCCGCAATGAGGACCGTTTCTATCCCGCGGAAGATGCCACGAAAAAGTCAGCCAGACGCGATGTCATCGCCGATATCGAGGGGTCCGATAACACCCGCCGACGCCACTCAGCGCTCCGATACCGGCGACCCAACGAATTCCACTCCCGTTACCAGCAACCAGCCTTGCCAGCGCACCGACAACCATTAATCCGCTGTCCGAAACTCACGCAGCAGCCCCGTCTCTGCGATCACTTTCGCTCACTCGAGTTAGGGGATTTAACGGAAGTGCATCTGTCATATTTCCGACCAGCAACCGCGAGGTCGATAAGGCGTTCTGGTCTCCTATTGGACGACAACCGACATTTATGTCTCTCGCAACCCTCTGCTAGCCGCCGGCGCCCTTGTGCACCAGGACATCAAATCCGTGGGAGAGGGAGTACTCGTGGTCACCATGAAGGATATTGGCGGCAACATCTTTGGTCTTCTGCAGCGGCGGCAGGACGCAGGGTCGTCCCAATAGTTCGATGAGGTCCGGGCGGTCCGGCACCGGGTTTTTAGGAGGCTTGCGTCCGGTGCTTGAGTGAGAAACCCGTGGCGAATCAGCGGCGGAACGGCGCGTCCACCACGGGGTAGTGCCAGAGGTCAGTCACCCGAGCTGGCTTCGGCCGCCGACCCCGCCACCTGTTGCGCCGTGCGCTCAAGCACCGCACGAACGGCAACGATCGCGGGACGGGTGCTGCTCGCCTCGCGCACCGAAGTGAAGATAGTGCGCTGGGGATGCTCCGGTAACAGCACCAACCGTGCCGTCGTGCCCCGCCCGATCCAGACCAGGTCGGGCAGCAGAGCCACGGCATTGCCCGACTCCACCAGGCGGATGTGCGACTGCAGGTCGGCCGTCTCGAATCGCACATCCGGCTCGAACCCGGCCAGGCGGCAAGTCTGTTCTGCCCAGTGCCGGGAGGCGGTGCCACGAGGCTCCATGACCCAAGCTGCATCCGCTGTCTCCCCGATCGAAGCGGGATGGAACCGACCGCGGTCCGCTGGTGGCGTCGCGAGTCGGATCGCATCGGTTGTGAGCGTACGCCGGTCGAGTTCCGGATGTCGCGGGGCAGCGTGTCCCGGATACTGCTCGGCGATCACGAGGTCGAACTCCCGCGCCCAGGTCTCGCGCAGGGCGGACTCCGGCTCCCGCTGCACCATCTCTACCCGCACTTCGGGGTATTCGGCCTCCATGATAGAGAGCGCGTCAGGCATGAGGGCGAGCGCTGCAGATTGGAAGACCGCGATCTTCACCGTTCCGGTGACAGTCGTCAGCGACGAGGCGAGTTCGGCTTCGGCACGTTCGAGCGTGCGCAACACCTCTGCCGTATGGCTGACCAGGATCTCTGCCTGCGGCGTGAGCACCACCCGGCGGCCCGAAGATCTCAGTAGTTCCACACCCACTTCCTTCTCGAGCAGGCTCAGTTGTTGCGACACCGCAGAGGGACTGAAACTCAGCGCTTCGGCCACGCCAGCGAGGGTACCGCGGATCTGAAGTTCGCGAAGCAGGCGGAGGCGTCGTACATCGAGCATCGGGGCACCCTATCCATTAGTTGCACTTAAGAATACTCGTCAGAAAGGGTCGCTTTACCTAACCGGATGTACGAATCAATACTGGAATCAGACTGCTGCGAAAGGATCCCCGTGACCGACACCGCCACGACTACGTCCCTGGACGACGCCCTCTCCCCCGAGCTTGCCGAGCGCACCGTAGCGCTCGTGCGCCACTGGCTCGAAGAGGGTGCACGAGTGCCGGTGAACGCCTCCGCCGGGCGCCTCGCCGGAGTACTGAAGGATCCGAAGGGGCTCGCCTTCACGGTCGGCTTCGTCGACGGCGTCATCCGCCCGGAGGACCTCCGAGTTGCCGCGCGTAACCTGGCAGCACTCGCGCCTGGAGTGCCCGCGTTCCTGCCCGTGCCCCTGCGCGCCGCGGTGCGCCTCGGCGGCGTGTTTGCTCCGCTCCTCCCAGGAGTCGTCGTGCCGATAGCCCGTCGGGTTCTGCGCGGTATGGTCGGCCACCTCATCGTGGATGCCACGCCGGCCAAACTCGGCACCGCGATCGGGTCTCTCCGCGCTCACGGCGCGAAGCTCAACATGAACCTCCTCGGGGAAGCGGTGCTGGGAGAGCGGGAAGCGGCGCGTCGCCTCGCCGGTACTCACGCTCTGCTTGCCAGGGATGACGTCGACTACGTGTCGATCAAGGTCTCGTCGACCGTGGCTCCGCACTCGCCGTGGGCGTTCGAAGCGGATGTCGAGCACGTCGTCGCGAGCCTCGCCCCGCTGTTCGAGCGAGCAGCCTCCTCGACGCCAGCCAAGTTCATCAACCTCGACATGGAGGAATACAAGGATCTCGATCTCACCGTCGCCGTCTTCACGCGCATCCTCGACCAGCCTCGATTCGCGCAGCTCGAGGCTGGCATTGTGCTGCAGGCCTACCTGCCGGATGCCCTCGCCGCGATGGTGATACTCGGTGACTGGGCCACCCGTCGTCGGGCGGCCGGTGGCGCTGCGATCAAGGTGCGCCTGGTCAAAGGCGCCAACCTGCCGATGGAGCAGGCGGAGTCTTCGGTGCGCGGCTGGCCACTCGCCACCTGGTCGACAAAGCAGGACACTGACACAAACTACAAGAGGATCCTCGACTACGCGTTGCGACCGGAGCGTATCGATGGTTTACACCTCGGCGTGGCGGGTCATAACCTCTTCGATGTGGCCTATGCATGGTTGCTCGCCGGGATGCGCGGCGTGCGGCATGGCATCGAGTTCGAGATGCTGCTCGGCATGGCTACCGGCCAGGCGGAAGCGGTGAAAAAGGATGTCGGTGGCCTTCTGCTGTACACGCCCGTCGTGCAGCCGAAAGAATTCGATGTCGCGATCGCCTACCTCATCCGTCGGCTCGAAGAGGGCGCGAGCCAGGACAACTTCATGTCGGCGGTGTTCGAGCTGTCCGACAACGAAGTGCTGTTCGAGAGGGAGAAGAGCCGCTTCCTCGCCTCGCTCGCCTCGCTCGACCGGGCCATCCCACTGCCGCGACGCACCCAGAATCGCTCCGTCACCGAAATGTCACCGACCGACCGCTTCGTCAATCAGGCCGACACTGACCCCTCGCTTCCGGCCAACCGCGCGTGGAGCGCCCGCATCCTCGAGCGCGTCCCCGGCTCACGGCTCGGCATCTCCGCGGTTACCGACTCCGTCATCAGCACCGAGGATGCCCTCAACCGGGTGATTACCGCGGCCGCCACTGCTGGCGCGGAGTGGGGTGCCCGCAGCGCCGAGGAGCGTACCGCCATCCTGCATCGCGCGGGAGACTCCCTCAGTGCACACCGTGCGGAGCTGCTCGAAGTGATGGCGAGCGAAGCCGGCAAGACCATCGACCAGGGAGACCCGGAGGTGAGCGAGGCCATTGACTTCGCCCACTACTACGCCGAGCTCGCCCGCACTCTTGAGACCGTCGACGGCGCCACCTTCGTACCCTCGAGGCTCACCGTCGTGACCCCGCCGTGGAATTTTCCGGTGGCGATTCCTGCAGGTTCCACGCTGGCCGCTCTCGCGGCCGGCAGCGCCGTCATCCTCAAGCCGGCGGCGCTCTCGGCCCGCTGTGGAGCCGTGCTGGCTGAGGCACTTTGGGAGGGCGGTGTGCCGCGGGAGGTGCTGCAGCTTGTGCAACTGAGCGAACGCGACCTCGGCACGCAACTGATCTCGCACCCCGAAGTGGACAGGGTGATCCTCACCGGCGGCTATGAGACCGCAGAGCTGTTCCGTTCCTTCCGCCCCGACCTACCTCTACTTGCCGAGACCAGCGGTAAGAACGCGATCATCGTCACGCCGAGCGCTGACCTCGACCTCGCCGTCAAGGACGTCGTCGCATCGGCGTTCGGCCATGCCGGGCAGAAGTGCTCGGCGGCCTCCCTGGTGATCCTGGTCGGCTCGGTCGCTCACTCGGCGCGCTTCGCCAACCAGCTGCGTGACGCGGTCGCCTCGCTCAAGGTGGGTTACCCGACCGACCCGGCAACCCAGATGGGGCCGCTGATCGAGCCGGCCAACGGCAAGCTTCTCGGCGCTCTCACCACTCTCGGCGAGGGCGAGGCTTGGATGCTGGCGCCGAAGAAACTCGACCGCGATGGCCAGCTCTGGTCGCCCGGGGTGCGCACCGGAGTACGTCGCGGATCGGCCTTTCACCAGACCGAGTACTTCGGGCCCGTGCTCGGCGTGATGACCGCGCTGACGCTCGACGAGGCCATCGCCATGCAGAACGAGACTGACTTCGGGCTCACCGCGGGCATCCATTCCCTCGACCCTGCGGAGCTCGGCCTGTGGCTTGATACCGTTCAGGCCGGAAATCTCTATGTGAATCGCGGCATCACCGGGGCAATCGTGCAGCGCCAGCCTTTCGGAGGCTGGAAGAAGTCCTCGGTCGGAGCCGGCACAAAGGCGGGGGGACCGAGCTACCTGTTCGGGCTCGGCTCCTGGGTGCCAGCACACCACTCTGCACCCGGCGAAGCGAACACGCATGCCGGGGTGAGAGCGCTGCTTGCGGCAGATGACTCGCTGTCCGGCGCCTTCGGCAGCGACGCTGCGGCCTGGCACAGCACCTTCGGGAAGGCTCAGGATGTCTCTGCCCTTGCCGTGGAGCGCAACGTGTTCCGCTACCTCCCCGTGCCCGTGACAATCCGACTCTCTGAGGGAGCGCCACTGTCCGAGCTGCTGCGCGTCGTGGGCGCAGGGCTCCGTGCGGGATCCGACCTCAGCGTGTCCACCGCTGTCGCAAGCGACGCGCTGGTCGGCATCCCGGTAGTGGTCGAGAATGACGCGACCTGGCTTGCGCGAGTGCCGTCACTGAATCCCAGCCGTATTCGTCTCATCGGCGGCGACCATTCGGCCCTCGCTGCCGCACTCGGCGGACGCCCTGATGTCGCGATCTATGGCGGCCCGGTCACTCCGGCCGGTCGAATCGAGCTTCTGCCGTTCCTGCGCGAGCAGGCGATAAGCATCACAGCCCACCGGTTCGGCACACCCAACCACCTCACGATCGGCCTCATCTGACCTCATTTAAGAGGGTATTTATCTGGGAGCTGAAAACGGTCGCACGCCTGCGCGCCGGTTCAAGACAGAGCGTTCCTTCATTTCCTCGGCCTAGATTCAGCGGGTGATCATTTCCCTCGACGGCGTCTCCCCCGTAGCCGTGGTTGAACGACACCTGTCGCATCTCGTAAGCGATCGGATCAGGGCGAGCCCCGACATCCGCGGTGGCCAAATGGCAGCGGATGCTGCGCTCAACGCGTTCGACGTGGCCGGGTATGCCGCGACGCGCAGCCGAGTGCTTCCGGAATCGGCTCGCGGAGCCTCGCGGTTGTCGCCCTACATTCGCCACGGGTTGCTACCACTGCAGGAGGTCTGGAACGCGGTCGCAGGCCCGACCGCGGATGTCTCAAAATTCCGCGACGAACTGCTCTGGCAGGAGTACGCCCGACACCTGTATGCCCGAGTTGGTATGCAGCTGCACCGCAACTTGCGATTCGATGTTCCCTGGTCGGGAGATTTCGCGCCGGAAGCGTGGCCGCGCGAAATGACTTGCGTCAACTGGGCGCTCTCGAGCCTGGAAACGAATGGCTGGCTCGTGAACCAGACTCGAATGTGGCTTGCCTCGCAGTATGCCGTGCGGTCCGGAGCAGGATGGATGGCCGGGCAGGAGTATTTCCATCGCCAGCTACTCGACGGCTCTCGCGCAGCCAACCTGCTCGGGTGGCAATGGACGGTGGGCGCAGGCTCCGGTAAGCCCTACGGATTCGCGCGCTGGCAGGTCGAAAAACGTGCGCCTCAACTGTGTGCAGCGTGCCCTCTGAATCGTAACTGCCCGATTCAAAACTTTCCTCCTGACTCGGTTCCGCGCCCGCTTTCCGAACCGAGTCCGCGACTCGTTCGAGACGACGATCTCGCAACCACCAGAGGCCCCCCTACGGTTGTCGAACGCGCAGCGCCACAATCGGTATTACTCACGGTCGAATCGCTTGGGGATGCGGATCCGGCACTCCTCGCACATCCGCAGCTCACTGCTGTCTTTATCTTCGACGAACCAGCCCTGGAGAAACTGCAACTTTCGAGCAAGAGACTGGTGTTTTTCGTGGAGACGCTCCAGGACCTGGCTCAGCGGCGTGAGGTGATTGTGCATCTCGGAGACCCGAGACAGATCACTCCACACCTCGGCGCCGCGATCACCTGGGCGCCGGTGCCGAGTTTTGAAAAATACGCCGGAATCACCGCGGAGCTTCATCCGTGGCCCTGGCTCGCCGAACCTCATGCCGGCTCGATCAAGAGTTTTTCGGCGTGGCGCCAGAAGCTTGCGAAGCCGAGAGAGAAATCGGTTCGCGACTAGGCAGGCCGCGACGTCGTAATTATTGTGGGCGCCTCACCGAAGCGCACGTCAGCTCAGGGTCATCCGATCGATATCAAAGGTGCCCGCGTTGAAGTACAGCAACACATCGTGCACGCCGGTCAGCGTGGACTGGGCGCATCCCATCGTTGACAGGTCGATAGTGTGCGTCTCGGTCGTGTTGGGTGCAACGTAGACGAACGGTGATTGGCACCAGGTGTAGGCGTCCCCGGTTCGCACAGCGAGAGCGATCGAACTCCCCGCAGCGCCGGTCTTGAGTGAGAACGAAATCGAAGACCGAGTCGACAGGTCGAGTAGCGGAGTGAACGACCCGGAACCGAACCACGCTCCCGATCCGAGCGCGGTGATCTCGAGTGCGTTGGCGCCATCCGTCACACCGTTCGTCGTCAGCGCTACCGACCCGGGATTGCTCTGCCAGTTGGCCGCGGCCCAGCCGTTCAGTCCGTTCTCCCAGGACTCGAGTACTACCGGTGCGCCCGGAACCGGTTTGACCGTGACCGTCAGGACAGCCGTCGACGTTCGTACACCGTTGCTCACCGAATACGGCACTTCAAAAGTTCCCGATTTACCCGTCGGCACGAACCTCACGGTCCCGTCCGAGACGATCGTCGCCACGCCACCCGCAGTGTCGAAGGACAACTGCCGACCGGCCGTCGCGGGGTCGAGATCGAGGCTGGCAGCGCGAATCGCCAGTGTGATCGAGATGTCATTCGCCAGCACATTCACGCTCACCGGTGTGTCCGCTTGCGTGGTGGCTGTGTCGTTATCCGCGATGATCGTCTGACGGATGGCCGGGGTGTCCGGCTTCGGCACGAGGGCGGCCTGCGTTGTCATCAATGTGCAGACCGGACTCGGGCAGTACACGGTGAAGCCGTCGTAGTCCGCGTACAGGGTGCCGTCATCCTGCTTCGACGACAGGATCCAATACAACGCACCGGCGACACCGGTAGAGCGAACTGTCTCGAGCCAGTGCGCAAACACCGGCAGTCGGGTGCTCTTGTCAAGCAGGCCAAACTCGCCGAGATAGACGGGCTTTCCCAGCTTTTTCGCTGCAGCGGCATGCTCTTCGATCCAGCCATTGCCCCACGCAACGCTCTCCTTCCAGTTATCCGGATAGAGATGCATCGACATCATGTCAATATTCGGCAACGCAGTCAGGGCGATCGTATCGATACCGTCTTTACAGTCCTCGCCGAGTCCTGGGCCGTATCCGGAAGCACCGTATTTCTGCGTGAGCGTCCAGTCCGCCGGTGCCCGGCAGAATGCGCCCTCGTCCCCCACCGCGAGCAGGTGACGATTATCGATGGATTTGATGAACGTACTCATCGTCGACGCCCAGTTGGTGATGGTCGTCGTGTCGCACGTTCCATCGGGATACACGCCAGCGCTGGTGCATCGTGGTTCGTTCGCGAGCTCCCACGACATGATGGTGGGATCATCCTTGTATTTCACGCCGGTGATGCTGTTGGTGCGGTTGAGTAGCGTGCTGATGTACGTCTTGAACCAGCCCTGAATCTTAGGGTCGGTATAAAACTGCGCGTGTGTGCTGCCGCCAGCCCAGCGAACGTACTGGTCCATTCCGCCAAAACCATTCCAATTGTTGACGAATGGAATGATCAGCTTGATGTTGCGCGCACCCGCAGCCGCAATCACATAGTCCAGCTTCTGAAGGCCGTTTGCGCCGTCGTTGATCATCGGCTGTCCCGCCGCGGCATCCCATGCCTGGTACCAGACCCCCTCGAAGCTCGACTGCACCGAACCGGAGCCGTCCGGGTTCTGAAAGTCCTGGAATCCCCAGGTTCGCATCACGTCGAACCGGGCCGCCTGAGCGTCGTCGAGCACCCTGTCGGCCATCGCCGGCGACTTATAGCCCAGGTAGTAATTGTTGGTTCCCGCGAACTCGAATGGCTTGCCGTCGAGTTTCAGTTTGCTTCCATGGCGCGTCACGAAGCCAGGGGAAACTTTCGATGAGGTCACGGTGGATGCTCGACCAGAGTCAGTCCTCATGGTCCCGCTGGAGCTGGTGGTTGCCACGGCTGCAGTCGGAGCCCAGAGAGCTCCGAGCATCGCTATCACGGCGATCGTGCCTGCCACAATCCTCGGATGATCTCGGTTTTTTAAGAATGTCATCGTTGACTTTTTCCGCTTAAGTTGGGCGTCAAGCACTATGTTACAAGGGCTGACCGGGGTTATGTCAACGTTGACATCAAGATTTTTCAATAATTCTGCGTTCGGTCGAGACGGGCCGATAATTTTGGGTTCCTTGCCGAGCCAGCCAGTCGTTCCGAGTCCAAGAATTCGAATGAGCGCAGTGAGGGCCGGAACAGGGGGCCGCAGGGAGCACGGCGAGGATTGCAGTAACCCGCACGAGAAGGATCACCATCGTCGCTATTTCTTCACCATGGACGATCCTGCTGCGCGTCGGGTTATTCTTGCCGCCCCTGCTGGAGCGGCGCCGCCACGTGAACCAGACGCTATTCGCTGTTGTGATGGACCCCCGTGTGCACTGGCGTTTCGACCCGAAAGGTCAAGACACGAGTCATAGCGCGCGGCCCGACCGTGCGCAGATCAAGAAACAGTCCACCAAGGTGGCCCTCATTCTCGGAAGTCCCCATCCCGTGATGGCTGCCGTGCTCACCGACGCCCCAACCAGAGCTGCAGACTCTATCCGCTTCTTGGCTCCCCGGCTTATTCTTCTCTCGGGATTTACCCGAAGTCTGGAAGGCTTTCTGGATCCAAACCACCGGTTACCGATAGCACGCGCCATGTGGGGACTGGGGCGACCACATTCCGACGAATGCCCTGTGACATGCGTTACGGAGCAAGCCCCGTTGAGAAGTTGTTGATCGCCCCTTTGATGCTTGCAGCACCTCGTCGTAACCTTCTTGCTACTCCCATGCGAAGGACGCCATCGTGACTAATAATTTGGCAGTGATCGTCTTCGACGTCAACGAAACTCTCTCTGACATGTCGCCCCTGGCCGATCGGTTCGTCGATGTCGGGGCGCCCGGGCTGATGGCCGGAGTCTGGTTCGCCGGGTTACTGCGAGACGGCTTCGCTCTTACCGTGGTCGGCGCCAACGAGAAATTCGCGACGATCGCCGCTGAATTACTTCACGAAAACCTCACCGGGCTCC
Source organism: Glaciihabitans sp. GrIS 2.15 (assembly GCF_035984695.1). Classification (NCBI taxonomy): domain Bacteria; kingdom Bacillati; phylum Actinomycetota; class Actinomycetes; order Micrococcales; family Microbacteriaceae; genus Glaciihabitans; species Glaciihabitans sp. GrIS 2.15. The sequence continues at coordinate 38,592 of NZ_JAXCHU010000001.1, read as the reverse complement.
CGCTGAACCGCAGCGTCGATGAAGCCGTCGAGTATATTTTGCGCGGATTCGCCAGTCTCGCCCTTCACCCGGATGTCGCCGGCGCGGTCCGCACGTTCGCCGCTTCCGGGATGCGCCTGGTGACGCTCAGCAACGGATCAACCCAGCTCGCGGAAACACTGTTTCGCGACGCCAACATCCGGGAAGAATTCGAGATGCTGCTCTCCGTCGAGGACGCGCCCGGCTGGAAACCGCTGCGAGCAGCCTACGAATACGCCGCCGACGCCTGCGGTGTAGAAGTGGGCCGGATGTTACTGACTGCCGTACATCCCTGGGACATCCACGGGGCCGCTCTGGCCGGGCTGCGCACAGCCTGGATCAACCGCGCCGGCGCCACCTATCCGGGATATTTCACCGCTCCCGATATCACTGTATCGACCCTGGACGAGCTCGCCTCGATTCTGGGAAACGGTGCCTGACTGCACGACGCGGCAGCACCCCCGTAGCCTTGACCCTATGGGCCGAAGCATTGCAACTACCACTGCCGTCGATCGACACCACATGCTCGACTTCGTCCGGTCTCGGCACCGGATGCTCCTCGCCACCACACGGACCGACGGTCGACCGCAGATCTCCCCGGTCTCCGGGGGCGTCGATTCCGCCGGACGGATCGTCATCTCCTCCTACCCCACCAGGGCAAAAACCCGCAATACCGAGCGTGACGTGCGGGCTTCCGTGCTCGTGCTCTCCGATGACTGGGACGGTGCCTGGATCCAGCTGGACGGCGACGCCGAGGTGCTGCACATGCCCGAGGCATCCGAGGGACTCGTCGAGTATTTCCGGTGCATCTCTGGCGAGCATTCGGACTGGGACGAGTACCGGGAGGCGATGGCGATTCAGGACAAGTCACTGATTCGAATCGCCCCCACCAGATGGAGCCCGATCTGCACCGGGGGATTTCCCGAGGATGTCGCCGCCCGACTCGGCGCGCTCTAGCTATTCTGCAGGCCGATCCGAGTACGGCACTGATGGTGCGCACTGCGAAGCGGTTCCCTGCGAAATTCAGGGGTGCGAGTGCAAGTGGCAATCTGGTGCTCCCGCCGCCGATCGCGGCGAACCTAAACTGAAACAATGACCGATGTTTCCGAGCTCTTCGATGCGCGTGCCTGGAAAGCCGTCGCCGGCTTCTCCACACTCGCCGACATCACCTACCACCACGACAATGCGGGACGGGTGGCGCGCGTCGCTTTCAACCGGCCGGAGGTGCGTAACGCCTTTCGTCCGCAGACGGTCGACGAACTCTATCGGGTGCTCGATGACGCGCGACAGAACACCCGCATCGGGGTCGTGCTGCTCACCGGCAACGGACCGAGCCCGAAGGATGGCGGCTGGGCGTTCTGTTCGGGTGGCGACCAGCGCATTCGCGGTCGAGACGGCTACCAGTATGCCGACGGGTCGGCCAGCACGGGCCGCCTCCACATCCTTGAGGTGCAGCGGCTCATCCGCTTCATGCCGAAGGTGGTGATCGCAGTCATCCCCGGTTGGGCGGCCGGTGGCGGGCATTCGCTCCACGTCGTGTGCGACCTCTCGATCGCGAGCGCTGAGCACGGCAGATTCAAGCAGACGGATGCCGATGTCGGGTCGTTCGACGGCGGTTATGGCAGCGCCTATTTCGCCCGCCAGGTCGGCCAGAAATTCGCGCGTGAAGTATTCTTCCTCGCCCGCGAGTACGACGCCCAACGCGCCCTCGACACGGGGGCGATCAACGCCGTGGTGCCTCATACCGAACTTGAGACGACCGCGCTGGAGTGGGCGAACGAGATCCTCGGTAAGTCACCTACCGCCATTCGCATGCTCAAGTACGCCTTCAACGCCGTGGATGACGGGATGGTCGGCCAGCAACTCTTCGCCGGGGAAGCCACGCGGCTCGCCTACGGCACCGACGAGGCGGTAGAGGGCCGCGATTCGTTCCTCGAAAAACGTGAACCGGACTGGTCACCCTTCCCCTGGCAATTCTGACGCCCGTGGTGCGGAACGGCAGGGCTGCGGAACGGCTCAGCCGCGGCGCTGGGGTGGGATGCCCCGTGCGCGACAGGCTGGGCCAGTCTTCCCGCAACAGACGGCTCCTTTGCTTTTGGGACACATCCCGTGTCGTAGTTGACGCACCCGAGAATCCTTTTCGGGCAGCGCTTGTAAGCATGGCGACCACTGTGGAGTCTCGCTTCCCCGATATGCCCTGACGACGACACCCGCGCTACCGGCTCGATGGGGTGAGGGATGGTTTCACTGCATTAAAGCTTCCACGTTGCAGGTCTCCCCGCGGGTGTCAGTCTCCGGGAAATGCCCGATAGGGCCCTGACAACGATCACCTGCTTCCAGATTCCCGGTGGTCCTCTCGTGCATAACGAAAGTCGCACCGAATCCGACCACGACGTGTTCGGCTGGACATCATTTTCATACGCGGAACACGGGAACGATCTCCGGATTGAGGTCGCTCGCGACGACCGTTTTGCTCACGGATGCGTGCCAAGCTACGCCGAGTGGATGGTGATCCGCGGAATGCTCCTCGCAGGAGAGACCCGCTTGTGCTTCACGACCCTTGACGATAGCGATGCAAGCCCGCGTCCTAATCCGACAGAACTCAGCATCACGTCCGAGTCCGGAAGCATCGACAAAACGGGCACCGTCATCCCCAGCGCTGGCCACGTCGTCCTGCGGGTCAATGGCGAAGTGAGAAATCGGCATTGGCTTGCCGGAACCACAGTCGTGGCTTCCGACTGGAACGGCGCAAGGTCTTATACGGAGGCGACTCTGTCTGATTCCCTTATCGGACTCGACAGTCAGGTCGACACGATCAGTCACAATCCTCCGAAAACGAATTCGTCGTCGTCGCTGAGTCGACAGCGTTCGTATGGTCGGTGTGGCACCCGGATATCCTTACGGGAATTCGGGTGCGACAGAATCCCAAGCAGCCACGCTGTGTCCGCAACTCATCGTGGGGGTTGGAAGTACCACGTCTCTCGACTCTGCAACTTTGCGGAACGGTAAAGGATTCGGTGACCAGACAGGGTTCCCCGGTGACTCATCGTCGGCCGGTCGGTGTTTGGATCGTGTGCCCCCAGCTCTGACGGGTTTGTCGCGCGCTTTCCGGTCCGCTCTAGAGTGGAGCTGGCGGTTTGCCTAACGCGCAGAGGAGGCCCTCATGGGCGAGTACCCCCAATTGCTGAATACAGTTCTTGACTGCACCAACGCACGTGAACTCGCGGAGTTCTACCGGCAATTGCTCGGTGTACGCTACCGCAGCGGCGACGAGCCGCCTACCGACGGTACGCCCGATGATGCGGACTGGCTCGTCTTGACAGACGCGAATGGACTGCGCAAGCTCGCCTTCCAGCAGGTCGATGACCTGCCGCGGGCCACCTGGCCAGAGTCGTCGGGAGTGCCGCAGCAGTTGCACCTCGATTTCACTGTTCCGAGCCGCGCTGAGCTTGAGCGGCAACGGCAGCGCGCGGTAGTTCTTGGTGCAGTGATTCTGCTCGATCGGAATGACGATCCCGACGAGCCCTTGTACGTGTTCGCTGACTTGGCAGGGCACCCGTTCTGCATCTTCGTGGCCTGAGCAAGGTGCTACGGCGACGTCGGATGAATTTTGACCCCGTATCGTCGTTTGATTATTAACCCCTCGGGTTGGTTTTGGTGCGGTGTGACTGAAAAAAGGTCCACTTCTGCCCTGGGTCGGTCCCTATCTCAAGCAAACCGACAGAAGTACCAATCACACGATCGAGCGGTATCCCCACGGCGCGATCGGGTACCACAAGTGGGTGCGTGGTGGGCATAACGGCATCTCTCCACCGGAAAAAGCGGTGAGAGATCTGGACTCTTCTCAGCTGTTCTACCTACCGACGAGAACCCCGTGCGCGAAGATAATCGCCGGGAATGTCGCAGTGAAGGCCCAAAAGAAAGTATCGAGGCCAATCAGCACGGCCGTTCCGAGATGGAGCATGGCCCCGGCAAAAAGCAGAGCTACCAGCACGCCTGGCGGAGCTACAAGGGCTACAGGAAAAATGATCTCCACGACGATAACTGTCCACCCGACGAAGCCTCCGACCCAAGGTCGTCTACGAAGTAAGGCCGCGGCTGTGGAGTGTCCGTAAGTAGCGGTGTTGAGAATGCTTTGCAGGGCTGATCCTTCACGCCACTGTGCGTTGGATATCTTCGATATTCCTGCAGCAAAATAGGAAAACAGAGCCTGCGCTGCGATGAAATACAAACCTACGGCTTGGAATGGACTCGACGTGGGGAGCAGGAAAGTGAATGCCAAGCCCGCAAGGATGATGAACGATATTTGGTTAGAGCCATCTTTGCCGTAGCGAATTTGATAGGCCAGGAAGAGGCTCGACAGCAAAATGATGACTGCGTAACTTGCGTAGAGCAGATTGCTCTGAAACGGAGCTATAAGCGCTACGGAGCAGACGACTCGAGCAATCACGACAATACGTAGCCATACTGAGCCGCTGTGCCCGACCATCCATCCACGTGACGCACCGTGTGACCTGGCGAGGATCTGTCTGCTGTTCCAGTCAAACAGCCCGCTCGCGTTGAATTCTCTTAAACTCACAAGCAATTGCAAAGAACCTTGAAGGATGCCTATGCCCACGATGACGGCGGTAATTCGTGCGGCGCTTTCGATTGTCAACATGGCTTACGACACCGGGTGAGTCAGCGAATAGAAACGAACGCGTGGCGCAGAAGCTCCGCTTGGACCGCGTGTTTCAACCAAAGCAAACTGGTAGAACGCCTGCGACGACAATGAACCTCCGAGTCGCTTGCGCGCAACGTCGAGCAAGATTATGTATGGCGCGGTGAACTGAAGCCGCTCTGCAGAGTGGTTGATACTGGAAAGCGCCAGCAGCTGAAACAATTCGATCATGCCCTCTCGGTAGCGTTTTCGAGGGTTCCAAAGGGGAAAGAGAATTCCTCTCGGGGATAAATTCATCTCCAACCAGGGACTGACGCTCGACTCATCGTCGCGACTGCGATAGACAAAGTGGTAGTTACTTGCACCAGGATCTGGCGTGAAAAATGACCATCTTGGTATCAAAGAGAAGCGGTCAAACCTTGTAGTGAACCGGCTGAGCGGATTATTTTTCTGAAATGCGATGGTCAACAAGAACCAGACAGAAAAAACGACGAGTCCAATGATGCCGAAGACAGAGCTTGCAGTACCATTCATCTTGCGGCTCCCCCCCGATGCAATCGGCCAGCGAATAGTTTGCTACCGAGGCGACTTGACGGACGAACTCGCAGCGAGATCGTGTGCCAATTTTGGTACCAGGCAGCAGTTGATGGATTGATGATTCTAGGCAAAGTTCGGGTCATTTCGATCGCGCGGCGATTGCGTCCGCTCGGTGGGCCCGAAGGACCTTCAAGGTCTGTGCTGGTCGATGCTCGCTAGGAGCGTCTGCAAGCTCCTTATTCATACCCTCTACATCGCAACGGATAGCTGAGCCGCCGTCAGTGACGATCCAGTCGTCTTTGGGGTCGACCGGGGTGATGAGGCTGTCGAGGGTCGAGAGTTCAAGATCGGTGAGGCTGATAGCCATGTGCGTTCCGTCTTTCGTACTTGGAAAAATTGTGTCGACGCTCTCCCAACAACCATCCGGGATGATTCGCCGCGCTCTTGTTCAGGCGGGCCGCTCGAGAGGAAGGCGAGACACGTCGGTTCAACTACCTAATGTCTATTCTCAGAATCAGCTTTCGTCAACTATGAAAACCAGGCCTCCAGACAGTCATATCAGCTCGTTATGGGAGGGCCCTGCAGCGATGTGATGTCGGACAGGAGAACCTCATCACGACGAACCACTATCGGGCCCCCGGGACCCTGGCCGGTGCGAGGGAGCGCCGACGTTTTTGTTGACGTGCTGACCTGCCAACGGCGGTCCCCTGAGACGCCATGACCGGGTGCACGAATTCAGCTTGATCACCGGTGAAATCAACCTACTTGCCCTTCACCAACCCCCGTCGCTGAGTGAGGCAACTGCCTCCTGAGGGCCGAAAATCTCAGGCGTGCCATTCCCGATTCGGGCATTGAGGATCCCGTGCTGGTCGGACTGCTGATGGCGGGCTGCCGAACTTGGGTCAGTAGCCCTCATCCCACCAATCAAGCACTCGACTTCCGATCATGGTAAGCCAACGGGAGGGCTCACCCTCTTGCGCGTCAACGTCGAACCACGTGCGACCCGTGAGGGGGGCTGCCTGCACCCATTTGCCGTCCGATCTGCGGGCGGCGCGGACGACATCGACCGCTTCGGCGAGCCGCGGATCGGGCGCGGTCCCGTCGAGCAGGGCGGCATCCCGGAAGTGGTCCAGTGCAGCCAAGGCGCTGTAACGGTATCGGTTTGGATACACGAACTGTGTCACGAACTCTCCGACTGGCTCGCCTGTCGTCGCACGATAGAGAAGTTGCCGGTCGAGCAAGTACTCCTCACCGCGGCGACGGGCATCTTGCAGGTTCGTATCTCCCGTTATCTTTTCGTAGGCGAGTATGCCGCGGATCGCGTTGAGTGTTGAGTGAAAAGACGAGCAGGTCGAGTTTCCTTCTTCCGCCTCGCAGTTCCAGCCGCCGTCACCGAGGCGATGGGCCGGAAACCATAACGCGAGTTGCGTGACGTCCGCGCCCAGCCAGGCACCGTTGGCCAGTGTGAAGGAGTTGATGCACACGTCGACCTCTCCGCCCCAATACGGCAAGTCGTCGTAATCCCAGCGGCTGTTCGCTGCGAGCTTCTCCGCGGTCCCAGCAATTTTCGAGGCATCGAGACCCCATTCACGCAGGTCCTTGAGCGACCGGGTGGTGGCAATCCAGGGCTGCCCGGGATTATTTGCTTCGGGACTGTCGAAGAAACCCGCCGGGAAATAGGCACCGCCGGCCCACTGGCCATCTGTGTCCTGCGCCGACAGCAGCCGAGCACCAAAACCCTCTGTCGCGACCCTGGCACGGGTCGACTTCCACGCCTCGGGTGTGGCACCCTCGAGATCACGTTGCACCTGCCAGCGCAGGGCCGGGTCAGAGTCGAGCAGCCAGTCGAGGACGTTCGGATCCATAGCCATGCTGGCAGAGTAGCGACCGCCGCCGACGTTTCGAATGCTGGTGTCCGTGTCGGTGCGCGTAACCGGCTGGATTGGTGACGGGAAGACCGCCCTTTCTCGGTCCGGATCGAGAGCGAGGCCTGCCGTTGACGGCGCTCATCGAATTTCCCCAGTCTTGCTCATCAAATTTCCCCGGGTCGCGGGGTTAGGCTAGCGCAGATTTATGCCGGTAGTCACGCGGCGCAACTCCTGGGATGCGACGGAGTAATTCGACACTTTGACCCGAGGTAGGTCCGCGCTAGTGAACTGAAGCATGGGCTGGCTGCCGGGACGCTCGAAGGCATCGCCTTCGCGAAACCGCTGATCGAGGAAGTCACCGCCGGTCGAATCACTCGAGCTGATTGGGTGAGCCGGGTCAGCACGATGGCCTGAAGTGCACCGGCTGCGGAGATCGCCGCGCTGGGCATTGCCGACCGGTTCGACGCAATCTTCACCTCGGCCGACATTGGTTTCGTAAAGTCGGATGTTCGCGCCTTCGAGCATGTGCGTCATGCCCTCGGCGTGGCAGCGGTGCAGGTGTTCTTCACTGATGACCTGCGTCGAAACTTGCTGGCGCCGACATCCTCTCGATGCGAACCCACTCATTTACGGGCGTCGACAACCTCCGCGACCACCTCAGTGAGGCAGGCGTCGAAGTGCGCCGGCCCGCTTCCTAAGCCCGTAGGATTCTCCAGCGCAAGTCATGGTGAACCGTCCTTGTTTTCTTGATCAGCGGCCCAGATCTCGCTCGACCGTTGGTCGGCCCGCTCGTCACTGACAACTTCTTCCCGGTGTCAATATCGGCGGAATTCTTAGCCCTGTCGATGCTCATCGAATCCAGGGCCAGTTCTGGCATTGCACTTCGAGGAAAGTGCCGAAGTCGAAATGGAAATCCGAGCGCCCCGCTTTGGGGGTTGGCGACGAGGCGACTGCGAAATTACAGTTTAACTGCAGGCGGTAGAACGGGGGTTTCTGACGTGGCACAATTCGAGTCGTTGTTTGCGAAGAGCCGTTTTCGTCTGTGGTCGCTCCGGATGCGGGCATCTTTAGCGGCGGTAGAGACACCGACGGACATTCCTCGAGTGCATGCGAGCGGTCTTGATCCGGATCGTATTCTGCTTTTCGGGAGTGACATTTTCGTTGGGCGGGGAGTCCTTAGCCATGAGGTCGCGTTCCCCGGGTACCTGGCCCGATCAATCGCCCGCAAAACGGGTCGGGGAGTCGACGTTGTTATTGCGGCCCATTCGTCGTTGACGATCGAAGAGGCCGTTGCCGAAGCCCGGATGCTGGAATTAGACCGCTACGACGCGGTGATGGTCGATCTTGGTTCAGCAGACGCCCTTGCGGGGACTCTTCCGGGCAAGTGGGCGGCTCAATTGGAAGTGCTTCTCCAAATCCTGACCTCAAGGGTATCGGCCTCGGCGCACGTTTTTTTTATCGAAAGCCCCGATCCGACAATCGTGCCCGCATTCCGATGCCCGCACGGTCACGCTGTCGCGGACGCGTTTTCACGGTTCAATCTGAGGTCTCAGGAGATCATTGACGGGTTCGAGAATGCGAGTTTTGTGCCATTCCCGGTGCAGCGCGAAAAGCCTACCGACCGCCTCCACACGGCGCGCACATTTGAGGGCTTCGCTGCGACTCTCACCCCGCCTGTCATCGCGCACCTCGAAGCGGAATTTATTGCTGGTGCCCCCCGAAGTGAACCCATCTTTTCGGAAGAACGCCGCCAAGCCTCAGTCGATCAGTTGGGGATCGTTGACACCGGACCCGACCTGCGTTTTGACCGGATCGTTGCGCAAACACAACGCATATTCGGCACTCAAAGCGCTTCATTCAACCTGATCGACCACGACCGGCGGTGGAGCAAATCACACATCGGCCCAGGCGTTCGGGAAAGCGCACGCAGAACCGAGTTCTGCGACACGACCATCCACACCCACAGTGGGCTGATCGTCGGCGACGCGAGAGACGATACCCGGTTCCGCGACAACCCGTTGGTCACCGGCAACCCACACCTGAGGTTCTACGCCGGCTACCCGATTGAGTCGCCGGACGGGCAACGAATAGGGGTTCTGTGCGTATTCGATACCCAGCCTCGCGTGGTTGGTGGCCAAGAAGAACCACTGTTACGCGACCTTGCAATGAAAATTGAGCGGGAACTGTGGCAAATGTCATTGAGGGACACCCGCATCCTCGCCTGAATCAGCAAACCCCGATATCGCCGCTGCCAGCGACACGGTAAGACGAAGTCGTAGCCAGCTGCCGCGGATGAGTCGTCTTCCGGGCGATCACAATCTGCCTCACGGTGTTACGAGAGACGCCGGAGTGCGGCAGTGTGTGGGGAGCGACGACGGGCCTGCGCTACGGAGACGTCGGGGAGTCGTCAGAGGCAGGCATGCGTTCGTGCGGTGCCCGAACGCATCCATACTGCTGTGAACGCCACATCAGGCGGAGCGCGCCCCGGCACCGAGCCCACCAGGCTCGAGCTGCTTGACCTCACGAGGCGGCCCGGTCGTGACGCGGTTCGCAGCTATCCCCCGTTGCCGTCTCGGGGCCGGATCCGTAGGCTTCAGGGTTTGAGGAAAACGTCGTTCAGCGTGACAGTCTGTAAACCGCGCGTGTGAATCATCGCACTGAGTTGCGAGAAGACTGTTGTCACCGGCGGGAAATTGGCGTGCCCGATGACGATATGCCCGGGGAGAAACCATTGGTCGGCGAAAGACACGACCTGCTCCGGGGTGATGAGCCCCGAATCGGACAGAGTCCCGTACCAGAGCACCGGAGTCGAGTAGCCGATGCTGGCGGCGAGGCGATCCACCCGTGCGTTGCGAAAGCCATAGGGCGGGCGAAAGAAGGGGCGCGCATCGACGCCGTAGGTGGTGCTGATGAAGTCATGATTGCGCTGGAGCTCCGCCACCACCCGGCCGTCGCTGAGCTTGGTGAGGTTCGGATGATCCCAGGTGTGATTGCCGAGCTGCACCTGGCCCGATGCGACGAGCGGCCGCAGAAGCGCGGCGTGCGTTGTCCAGCCGGGGTCGGCGCCGTTGAGGAAGAAGGTGAGCCTTGTGCCCGTTGCCGCGGCGAATTCGATGTACTTCAACACCACATCGGCATCGATACCGTCATCGACGGTCCAGGCGAGAAGCGCGGCATTACCGGGGAGTTCGGTGATCGCGCCTGCGGGCAGCGACACTTTGGCCAGCTGCGGCGGTCCCTGAAGTGGAGTGGGCTCGGGGGAAGGAACGGGTGGTGTAAAACTGGGAACGGACTGAGGCGTGGATGTCGGTCGCTTGCCCACGCGGGGACTCGCCGTCGGGAAATCCCATGGTGGCATCCTCGCGCAGCCAGCGAGCGCGAGCGCCGCACCGCCCGCCACGGCGGAGAGAAATGCTCGACGATGCATGACGCTAGCCTAGGCGCGCCTTCCCACAATCGTGGGTACCCGGTCGGTGGAAAAACCACCTAATTCGCAGCGATTTTGAAGCGGCGCAGACCATTGAAAAGCTGCACCCTCACAGGCCGTCTCGAAAATGTAGAGCCTGTTAAATCACGCACGATACTCCGGAGCATGATCGCCGATGTCGCTGGGCGCTTTTTATCTCGGAAAGTCGTCTCGCAGTTGTCTCTGTTTCGAGGGGGCCGAATCGACGTTTATGGGACAGGCTGTCGTACTAAGGCACCCGGCTACACCCGCATCAGCACCATGCCCAGGATGCCCAATTGCAACTCGATGCAGTCCTGTGATCGGGCTTCTTGATCGCTGGGTGACCGGCCGGTTGATCGTCTAACGGTCGGCGCTATCGAATTTTGGGGCACATCCGCTCGTAATACTGATTGATTCCGCCCGTTCAAGATTCTCAAGTCACACAGAATCGGTGTGCTCGATCGCTGTGTGGATTAGCCCCAGATCTGTCGCTATCGGTCATCGGCGTCGAGGATTGCAGCGACCCAGCGACCCAGCGACTCGGGGCGTTTGCCCCAGCGGATGGTGCCGAGGGACCGGCGTGGACGAATGCCACCCATCTTGAGACGAAATTCGCGAAGTTGAAAGTGGCACTTTGACGATCACTTGGTCGCAACTTCATGCGACAGTCTCATCCAGATTGTGAATTCACCGGCACGGCATTCCGGGACCCTTGGCCGGATCTCGGTCTGACCTCCGCCGTGCTCATGCTCATTGATGCGAGCAATAATCCTGGCCTGCTCGAGGTTGGTAACTCGAACGGCACCCGACCGCGCGCTTCCGGCACCGCCGCTACAGCCCTGACGCCTCCAGCGAGGAAACGAGGTGGATGAGCACCCCCTGCTCGGGATTGAGGATCGGCATCGGAAGCCCGACCTCCGCTAGGAACCGTCCGCTGGCCGTGATGCCGTCCGGAATCCAGCCCACGTTGGAACGCTGGTTGTAGGGCGAGGTGGCGGTGGGAAAAATCACAGTCACGTCATAACGGACATCGGGATCAAGTCCCGGAAATCCGACCCGGCCCGGAATTTCGTCGAACGAGGTCGCGACGCAAACAAAGGAGTAGAGCGCCTCGCTGCCGTCTTGGGCGACCGATCCGCCGAGCAGGTAGGCCGGATCCACCAGGTCGCCGTGAACAGCGACTCCGGAGTGGATCAGCGCGCGATGCTTCTTGTAGAGGGCGACGGCCTCGCTCAGCTCCAGAAGCTCGGAGTCACCGAGGGTGCGCACATCCCACTCGATGCCAAAGTGGCCAAAGATCGCGTTGATCGCGCGGAAGGACAGCGAATGCGTGCGGGAGGTCGTGTGTGAGGTGGTCGGACCCACGTGGGTTCCGACCAGCTCCGGCGGAAGGATCGCCTCGGTCCAGCGCTGGATCGTCTGCCGTTCGAGGGAATCGTTGCAGTCGGACGCCCAGACCCGCTCGGTGCGCTCGAGGATGCCGAGATCCACGCGCGCACCGCCGGAGGAGCAGCTCTCTATTTCGACTTCGGGGTGCGCTTGTCTCAATTCGTCGATCAGTCGATAGGCGGCGAGAGTCTGTTCGTGGGCCGACGGAGCACCAGTGTGTCCCATCTCGGTGAGGTCGCGATTCTGATCCCATTTCAGGTAGGAGATCGCGTTGTTGCTGAGTAGAGCATCCAGTCGCTCGAGGATGTAGGCGAAGGCCGCTGGATTCACCAGATCGAGTACCTGCTGGTGTCGCCAGCCGACCGGCGTGCGCCCGAACCCGGCACCGCTGATCCAGTCGGGGTGTGCGCGAATCACATCCGAGTCCTCGTTCACCATCTCGGGTTCGACCCAGAGTCCGAATTGCATACCGCGGGCTCGCACCGCATCGATCAGCGAGGCGAGGCCCCCCGGCCAGACGTCCTCATCCACATACCAGTCCCCCAGTCCGGCGCGGTCAGTACGGCGATGTCGAAACCACCCGTCGTCGAGCACGAAGCGTTCGACACCGATAAGTTCGGCCCGGTCCGCAAGCTCAACGAGGCTGTCCAGTTTGTGGTCGAAGTACACCGCCTCCCAGGTGTTGAGTACCACCGGACGCGCGGTGGCGGGATGCGTTGACCGAGACCGGAGCCAGCGGTGGAAGGTGTCCGTTACCCCATCGAGTCCGCGCGCCGAGTAGGAGGCATAGGTCAAGGGTGTCTCATAGGATTCCCCCGCAGTGAGAACGATTTCGCCCGCTCCGAGGAGTTCGGCATTACCGATCAGGGCAGGACCGGTCGGTGTTTTCTCCACGGAAGTGACGCGGTTACCGCTGAAGCCGAAGTGAGTCGCCCAGACTGAGCCCGAGCGATTGCTGAATCCCGTGGTGCCGACCGCCGTGAAGAGCGACGAGTCGTGGCCGGTGCGACCGTGACGGTATTCACGCAGCCAGGTACCCTGGCGCAAAGATTGGCGTTGGGGATGCTGCTCCCGACACCAGCGGCCCGTGAGGTCGAGGATCTCCGACGCTCCGAGTCCGGTAGGAAGGGCGGTGCTGAGCGACTGCAGGGTGAAGTCGTCATCGCCGTCGTTGCGCAGGGTGCTGCGTAGCCGCAGCATGCCCTCCGGCGAGAGCTGAATCTCGAGCGAAAGGACAAGGCCGGCGGCGGCATCCGTCATTGTGATCTCGACACCTTCTACGCCGAGATCACGCGACCCCGTAGTGACCAGGGCCGGCGAAAAAGCCCGTCCCCGGGCGCGATGGCCTTCGAGAGCGGGGCGGCCGCGCCACCCACTGGAAGCCTGCGGCACCAGTTCCTGCACGGGCGGGCGGTCCAGCGCAGAGTGCGCCACCGGGCTCGCGGGAACCCCGTCCGGAATTGACTCGCCGAGATCTGCACCCCAGTGCACGATCACCGGAGTCGGCCCGGAGAGGTCGAGCACGAAGGCAGATCCCCCGCCTCGCAGGTTGACGATGTCCCTCACGCGACTGTTTCGCGCACCACGGCGACTCCACCGGAAGCGACGGTCAGAGTTCCTTCCGTCGCCGCGCCGGTGAGAAGGTCCACCCCGTCCACTGTCACGACCGCGTCGGCACTTCCATGGTTGATGGCGAACAACCAGGTGCGGGTTCCATCGGATCGGCGAGTGATCTCCACGTCGTCGCCGCTCTTCTGCGGAACAGGAATGCTTGATGCGGTGAGGATTTCGGTCACGAGCTCGCGCGCGCCGGCCGGGGTGAGCGAGGTGCCAACGTAATAGACCGTTCCCATGCCGACGCGATTGCGAGTGATCGCGGGCGAGCCGGCAGTCGGTCCACCCGCAAATTCGGCAAGTACCTCGGAGGTGAGAGGGCGGCCGAGTTCGCTGAACACGCGACCCGAGCCGTACCGGGTGAGCTCCACCTCTTCACCCTCGTGCAGCGGGTAGAACTCCTCGATGCGAGTACCGGTTAGCGAGAGAAAGGCTCCCGGGTATCCACCGAGACGGATGTGATCATCTTCATCGACAATTCCCGACTGGTAGGTGATGACGACGGTGCCGCCATTGCCTGCGAACGATCTCAGGGAGTCGGCGCCGGCATCCGTCATCAGGTACTGCATTGGCACGACCACGAGGCCGTAGCTCGAGAGGTCATCAGTAGATCGGCGGAAGTCCGTCGTCACCCCGAGACGGTAGAGGGCATCGTGCCAGAGTCGAGTCTCGTTCAGCAGGCTCGCGTCGATCGTGGGATGCGAATCCAGCTCGCTCGCCCAGCGCGCATCCGTGTCGTGGATGATCGCGACGGCCGCTCCGCACACGCGGGAGCCGACGATCTCGGCGATCGCAACGAGGTCGGCGCCCAGCTCGACCACTTCACGCCAGACCCGGGAATCGGTGCCGGCATGAGGAAGTAGCGCAGAGTGGAACTTCTCCGACCCGGCTTTCGCGGCACGCCACTGGAAAAACAGGGCTGCATCGGCACCGCGAGCGATGTGCTGCAACGAGTTGCGTCGCAGTTCGCCCGGCCGCTTGGCGATGTTGCGCGGCTGCCAGTTGACGGCCGATGTGGAGTGCTCCATCAGCACCCACGGCCCCCCGGAGGCAAGCCCCCGCACGAAGTCGGCACCCATCGCGAGCTCCTGGAAGTTGCGCGGATCCTCCGCGACAAGGTAGTGATCGTTTGAGACCAGATCCATGTGGTCCGCCCACGCCCAATAGTCGATCGGCTTGTCGAGCCCCATGGAGAAGCCCATGAAGTTGGTGGTCACCGGAAGGGGGGAATGAGCGCGAAGAATATCGGCCTCAGCCCGGTAGCAGTCGAGCAACTCATCGGACGAGAACCGTGCAAAGTCGAGCACCTGGGTCGGGTTGACGAAAGTGCCGGATTGCCGCGGCGGAGTGATCTCGTCAAACCGGTAATAATGCTGCGACCAGAAAGCGGTGCCCCACGCTTCATTGAGCGCGTCGATGTCGTCGTATTTGCGTTCAAGCCAGCGCTGGAATGCTGCCCCCGAGACCTCGCAGTAGCAGGGTTGGTTGTGGCAGCCGTACTCGTTGTGTACGTGCCACATGACCACTGCCGGATGCGACGCATAGCGTTTCGCAATCTCTGTGGTCAGCGCCGCGGCCGCCCGCCGGTATTCCGGGCTCGAGGCACAGAACGCCTGGCGAGATCCGTAGCCTAGTCGCACCCCGTTCGCGGTGACCGGCAGCGACTGCGGGTATCGGTGGGAGAACCACGGCGGCGGGGATGCGCTCGCATTGGCGAGGTCTACCCGGATACCAGACTCCTGCAGCAGGTCGAGCACGTCGTCAAGCCAACCGAACTCATAGCGGCCTTCGGAGGGCTCGAGCAGTGCCCAGCTGAAGATGCCAACACTCACGAGGTTGACCCCCGCGACCTTCATCAGTGCCACGTCTTCCTGCCAGACCGATGGGTGCCACTGTTCGGGGTTGTAGTCGCCTCCAAAGCCGAACGCGGCAGTGCCGTCAGCGCTGAGCCGTGACGAGATGGAAAGCATTTTTATCCTTTACTTGCCCCGAGGGTGAGCCCGGCGACGAACTGGCGCTGAAGCGCCAGATAGATGATCAGCGTGGGAATCACCGTGATGATGGCCCCGGCTGCGAGCAGGTTGTAGTTGGACAGGAACTGCCCCTGAAGATTGTTGAGCCCGGTGGTAACCGGCAATTTGCTTCCGCTCTGGATGAACAGGAGTGGCCAGAAGAAGTCGTTGTAGATCCAGATGATCTCCAGAGTTCCGAGTGCTGCCAGGGCCGGGCGGGTCAACGGCATGATGATCGACCAGTACTGGCGCCACACACCCGCGCCGTCTACGAAGGCAGCCTCGGTCATGTCCTGCGGAAGGGCTTTCATGTAGTTCGACAGCACAAAGGTGCAAAAACCGACCTGGAATGCCGTATCGACCGCGATGACAGCGAAGTAGGTATTCAGAAGATTTCCGGAATCACTGACGCTGTATGGCAGTTCGAAATGCTTAAACATCTCGAACAGCGGGGCAGCGAGCACCTGGGGCGGCAAGAGGTTTCCTGCCGTGAACATGATCAACAGGGTGATGTTGAACTTCCAGCTGAAGCGGCTCACCGCGAAGGCCATCATCGACGCGAACAGTAGCGTCAGGATCACGCTGGGAACCACGATGATCGCCGAATTAGTGAAGAGCGTCGCGAAGCCGCCCTGATTCCACGCCGTGATGAAATTCTGGAAGTTGAAGGAACCGCCGAAGCTGAAGTAGCCGAACTTGTCGGTGTCGGCCTTCGGCCGAAGGGCAGTAAAGACCGCCCAACCCAGCGGGATCAGCCACAGGATTGCCATGACGATCAGAAAGAGATGGATGCCGTACCGAGGGCGTTGCATCGATCCGACCTTGGTCGGTTTGCCTGATTTCGTGTTCGCTGTCGACTGTCGAGCACTGACCGTGGACATTCAGACCTCCTTCTTGAAGGTGCGACTGAGGTAGATGATGATGGGCACAAGCGAGACGACCAGCAGGATTGCGGCCAGAGCCGAGCCGACCCCGATGACCTGCCCCTCCCCCACCAGATTCTGGATCACCAGGGCGCTGATCAGTTCCAGGCCGTTCGTTCCACGGTTGATGATGTAGACGATGTCGAAGGCCCGCAGCGATTCGATGATCGTGATCACCACGATCACAATGTTTATCGGTCGCATCACCGGGAAGACCACCCGAAAGAAGGTCTGGACGGCATTTGCCCCATCAAGCGACGCAGCCTCTCGAAGGGACGGATCCACTCCTTTCAGACCGGCCAGATAGAGAATCATGACGTACCCGGCATGCCTCCAGGTTGCCGCGATGAGGGCCGCCCAGATGTTGACCTTTGGATCGCCGAACCAGTCCACCGCCCTGGCTGTGCCGGAGGTGCCGAGAAGGAAGTTGAGCAAGCCATTGTTCTGGGAGTAGAACAGCTGCCAGATCACTCCGATCAGCACGAGGGACAGCATCACCGGGCCGAAGAAAATGCTCTGATAGATGCGGGTTCCTCGGATGTTCTGGTCGAGCAGGATTGCCAGGAGCAGTCCAAGGGGTGTGGCGATCACCGCCAGGAAAACCAGCCAGAGCACGTTGTGCTGGAGAGCAGGCCAGAACGGCGGATAGTCATTGAAGACATAGGCGTAATTCGCAAGGCCCGCCGGGCGAATGTCCGAAAAGGCGAGCCCGTTCCAGCGCACGAACGACAGGAATACCGAGATCACCGTCGGGATCCAAATCAGTACGAGCTGGATCAGGGTCGGCACGAAGACCATGGCCCCGAGGACGATCTTGTCGCGACGGGACAGCAGGCTATAGCGGCGGCGGCGGGGCCGGCCAGGAGAAAGGACTCCCCTGGCCGATGCCGGTGCGCCGAGGGTCGTGTCGGCCATGATGCTTTCTGCTACTGGGCGGCGTAGAGCGCTTTTGCCTGCGCCTCGAGGTTGGCGGTGTCGATCGTTCCATCCTTCAGGAAGCCCTGAAGCGCAGGAATCATGACGTTGTTGGCCATGGCCGGCAGCGCATCCCGGTCGAAGAACTGGCTGACCGATTTCGCCTTGCTGATCACATCCGCGAGCTTCTTATTGAAGTCGCTGTAGCCGGAGGTGTCTGCACCCTTGGCCGTCATGAGGTTCGACTTATCGACCGAGAAGTAAGCCTGCTGGCCGGCCGGGGTTCCCATGAATTCGAGGAACGCCTTTGCAGCCGGATTGCTGCCGCCTTTCTTCGAGAGCATGAGTCCGTCGATAGGGGCCTCGACGGCGGTCATACCCTCCTCCGCGATCTCCGGGAACGGGAAGAAGTCGATATCGGCGAGCACGGCGGCATCCGTGAACTGCTGGGTCACAAAGGAACCGAGCAGGTACATGCCGGCCTTGCCTTCACCGAGCAGTTGGGCACCCTCTTGCCAGGTGAGGCCGAGTGCGTTCGGCGACTGGTAGGGCAGCATCTGCTTCCAGTTGTCGAAGACGTCTTTGACCTTTTTCTGGTTCCACGATTCTTTATGCGCGGTGAGGTCCATGTGAAACTTGTAGCCGTTGGTGCGCATGTTGATGTAGTCGAACGTGCCCATGGCGGGCCAGCCGTCCTTGTCCGCGAAAGCGATCGGCACGAGGCCATCCGCCTGCATCTTCTTGGAGAGCGTGATGAGGTCATCGAACTTGGTGGGAACCGTATAGCCCTTGGACGCCCACACGCTCTTGCGGTAGAAGAAGCCCCAGGGGTAGTTGTAGTTCGGCACGAAGTACTTCTTGCCGTCGTCCGCGGTCGAGGCTTTGGTGAGTCCCGCGCTGAAGTTACCTCCGATCTTGCTCCACACGTCATCGATCGGCGCCGCGAGCCCCTTACCGGCGTAGTAGCGCATCCGGTAACCGGCGAACCAGGTGAACGAGTCATCCGGGCTGCCCTGCAGGTAGGTGTTGATGTTGTTCTGAAAGTCGTTGTGAGCGACGGTGTTGGTCGTGACTGTGTCACCGGATGCTGCTTGGAAAGCCGCGACCACTGCCGCGTATGCGCGCTTGGGCACGTCATCCGAGGAGCCCGACCCCAGGGTCGTGGTCTTCGAGCCGGTCGCTGTCGGTGTACTGCCTCCCGGGCTGCAGGCGGCGAGCATGCTGATGGTCGCCACGCTTACCGCTCCGGTGAGAACGGCCCGCCGGCCGAGCTGGCTGCTTCCGATGTTTCCGAAGGCGCTCAACTTATCTGATGTCATCGCGATTACTCCTTTGTAATGTGCAGTGCTGTGTAAAGCAGGACAGGTACAGACTGGCCCTCAAATCGAGCTTCTCGCTATGACCATCTACGAATCACACGTCGGGAGCGCCGGTCGGTGCCTCAAATATACGCCCGTGCGAGCGCTGGGTCTACTGCAGTAGATTTTCGGCGCAGAATATTTCTCCCGGCACTGTGCGCGAGCGATTAGAGGGGTAGGCAGCCGCAGGATTGCCGCACTATCAGCTCGGAGGTGAACGACCGATGCTCGGGTTTCGCGTCGGCACCTCGACCGAGTGCGGCAACTGCTGCTCGCGCCATCGCCTCGACCGGCTGGCGCATCACCGTGAGCGGTGGCCAGCTGAATTCCGACTCCGAGGACCCGTCGAAGGAGACCACCGCCATCGCTCCCGGAACGTCGATGTGAGCCTCGTGCAGGGCGCGGAGCAGCCCGATTGATTGCAGGTCGGAGATCGAATAAATCGCCGTCGGACGCTGCGGATCCGCGAGCATCCGAATCCCCGATTGGTAGCCGCCGTTGCGCCCCCATTCGCCTCGCACGACGGGCCCGAGGGGCAGGCCCGCCGCGACCAACGCATCCTCCCACCCCTGCTCCCGTGCGGTGGTGGTAAGCCCGCCGGGCGCACCGGAGACCAGTCCGATTCGACGATGACCGTGGCCGATGAGGTGCTCGACTGCCACTCGGGACGCCACTCGAAAGTCCACTCCCACACTGGAGAACCCGGGCAACGGCTCTGATCGATCGAGCATGACGACCCGCACTTTGGCCGCTGTCGCGCTGCTGAGGTTGGGTTCATCGTCTGTGCTGGCGAGCAGGAGTCCATCGACCTGGCGCGAGACCAGCTTCTGCACCTGCTCGTGCTCCTTGCTCGGGACGAGGGCAGAATTCGTGAAGATGACCGAGAGCCCGGTGTCCGCTGCCGCCTTCTCAATGGCGCGGGAGAACTCCGCGAAGAAGGGGTTGGTGTTATCAGAGAGCACAAGCCCGATGAGTTCGCTGACGCCGAGTTTGAGTGCTCGGGCGGCCGCATTCGGACGGTAGCCCAGGCTGTTGATCGACTCGAGCACCCGCGCACGGGTCGCGGGCGCCACGTTGCGCGGCCCCGAGTTGACGACATAGCTCACCACCGCAGTGCTCACTTTGGCGTGTAGAGCGACATCTTCGCGAGTGATCGAAGGGCGATCCTCAGGCGGTGCAGGCACGGCATCCTCTTCGACGTTGTGGTCGCTGCACGCAACGGATTTGCCGCGCGTCGTGGGCCAAATCCTACCCTTGGCTCAATTCGGCGCGGGTTCCATCCTTTTTTTAAATAGGTTGTACACAATTGAATTGTGTTCAATGCGCTAGGGTGATGGCATGACCCCGAGCACAGATGCCGTGCCGAAGCTCCAAGACCAGATCTGCTTCGCGTTCTATAGCGCCTCGCGAGCCATCACCGCGCGCTATCGCGAACTGCTCGCCCCCCTTGGGGTCACCTACCCGCAGTACCTCGTGCTCATGGTGCTGTGGGAGACCGATGCGATCACGGTGAGTGAGCTGGGCGATCGGCTCCAACTGGACTCGGGAACGCTCTCCCCCCTGCTGCGTCGCATGGAGAAGGCCGGGTTGGTCAAGCGGAGCCGGCGCAGTGAAGACGAGCGGAGTGTGCAGGTATCGCTCACAGCCCACGGCGACGGCCTTCGCCTGCTGTCGGTGGGCGTGCCCGAACTGGTCTGCGAGTCAACCGGGCTCCCCCTCGGGGAGCTCCAGCGCCTCACCGGTCAGGTCACCGCGATCGCAGCCAACGCCCGTGCCTCCCAGTAGCTCCTGAGTCCAAGAGTACCCAAGTCCACTCGGGCGGATCTCCCGCCCGTGAGAAGAAAAGAGAAAATCAATGCCAACTCGCACCGCACGCACCGCTTGGAACGGCAGCCTCGAAACCGGCGAAGGCCAGGTCGAGATGACCAGCTCCAAGATCGGAACCTACGACGTGTCCTTCCCCAAGCGCGCCGCCGAGGACGCCAACGGGTTCACCAGCCCGGAAGAGCTACTCGCCGCCGCACACTCGGCGTGCTACGCAATGCAACTCTCTGCCGTGCTGGGTGCGGCCGGAGGCACTGTCGAATCACTCGACGTGAAAGCCGACGTGAGCCTCGGTGCCGATCCGGCCGGCGGATTCCGCCTCACCGGTATCCACCTCACTGTGCGTGGCGAGGTGACCGGCATTGACAGCGCCACCTTCCTTGCCGCCGCGGCCGACGCCAAGACCGGCTGCCCGGTGAGCAAGGCTCTCACCGGGGTGGAGATCACTCTGGACGCCCAGCTGGAGGAGTAAGCCTCTCAGGAGGTCGCTCGGTGGATCGACTTGAGCCGCACGTAGGGCGCGACGTTGTTTGCGGCTTAACAGCTAATGACATGGACTGTCGGTTTTGATGTGGCGCGCGGATAACCACCCACGCGACCACGTCGAGATCGGCATCCTCTGTTCTCCTCTCGGCCGGCGAAACACCCTTGTTAGGCGGTAAGCCTAGAAGCCGAGTTCCCGCGCAATGAGCATGAGTTGCACCTCGGTAGTGCCCTCTCCAATCTCGAGAATCTTGCTGTCTCGATAGTGCCGGGCGACAACGGTTTCGTTCATGAAGCCGTAGCCGCCGTGGATCTGGGTGGCGTCCCTCGCGTTGTCCATCGCGGCTTCCGAGGCGACCATTTTGGCGATCGACGCATGCTTTTTAAACGGCTTGCCCGCGAGCATGAGAGCGGCCGCGTCGTAGTAGGCCGTTCTCGCGACGTGTGCCCGCGCCTCCATCCTGGCAATTTTGAAGGCGATGCCCTGGTTGGCGCCGATGGGGCGCCCGAAGGCCTCTCGTTGCTGCGCGTATTTCACGCTCTCATCAACGCAGCCCTGCGCTGCGCCGACGCTGAGAGCGGCAATGGCGATCCGTCCCTCGTCGAGGATGCGCAGGAAGTTCGCGTAGCCGCGACCGCGCTCGCCGAGAAGGTTCGCTTCCGGAACTCTCACGTCGACAAAACTGAGCGGATGCGTGTCCGATGCATTCCAGCCCACCTTGTTGTACGCCGGCTCGACAGTGAGCCCCGCGGTCGATGTCGGCACGAGGAACGTCGAGATCTCTTTCTTGCCCTCCGCCCCGACGCCCGTGACCGCGGTCACCGTCACGAGCGTCGTGATGGCGGTGCCCGAGTTGGTGATGAACTGCTTGCTGCCATTGATCACCCATTCACCACCCTCCTGCTCCGCGCGAGTTCGTGTTCCGCCCGCATCGGTTCCCGCGCCGGGCTCGGTGAGACCGAAGGCAGCGAGAGCCTCTCCGCTCGTAAGCGATGGGAGCCATTCCTGCTTCTGCGCGTCGTTGCCGAACCGATAGATGGGCATAGCACCGAGCGAGACGCCGGCCTCTAGCGTGATCGCCACGCTCTGGTCGACCTTGGCAAGTTCCTCGAGGGCGAGGCAGAGGGCGAAGTAGTCGCCTCCCATCCCGCCGAATTCTTCGGGGAACGGCAGCCCGAAGAGGCCCATCTCAGCCATCCCCGCGACAACTTCGTAGGGGAAGCTGTGATCGGTGTCGTGCTGCGCGGAGACGGGCGCGACCACGGATCTCGCGAAGTCCGCGACGCTCTCGACCAGTTGTCGGTAATCGTCGGGGAGGCTACCCGTCGTCAGGTAATCGGTCATCGGTACCCTCTCGTGGCTATGTCATCCGCGATATCACTCGGAATTTTCAGTTATGCGCGGCTAACTGTGAAGTAAGGTTAGCAAGCAATAACTGAAAATCCCAGTGCGTCGTGAGATGCGATGCAACTCGTGTCGAGCATCCCTTCTCAGTGTGGAGAACCCAATGCAGCCAGGACCTTTCGGACCACAAGACAGCTATGACCGGGGCGCAGCGACCCAGCCGCTGCTCACCCAGACCATCGGCGCAAACTTCTCGTCGACGGTTGCCCGGTTCGGGGAACGGGAAGCCCTCGTCGAACGGTCGAGCGGCCGGCGGTGGACCTATACCGAGCTCGACGAGGAAGTGGATGCCGTGGCCCTCGGCCTGCTTGCGCTCGGTGTGACGACGGGCGACCGGGTCGGCATTTGGGCGCCGAACTGCGCCGAGTGGGTCTTGGTGCAATACGCGACCGCGAAGCTCGGGGCGCTGCTCGTGAACATCAACCCGGCCTATCGCACCTACGAACTAGCCTTCGTGGCCAAGCAGTCTGGCCTCCGCACCCTCGTGGCTGTTTCCGAGTTCAAGGGCTCGAATTATGCCGACATGATCGATGCGATCCGGCACGACTGCCTGGCGCTCAAGGATGTGGTGCTGATCGGATCGGAGTTATGGAACGACCTGATGAGGGCGGGGCGGCACGGCGACCGCTCACAGCTGGACGCCATCGGTGCCAGACTCGAAGCCGACGATCCGATCAACATCTAGTACACCTCAGGAACGACCGGATTCCCGAAGGGCGCGACGCTGTCGCACCGCAACATCCTCAATAATGGGTTTTTTGTCGGCGAACTGATCCGATACTCGGAGAACGACCGGATCTGCATTCCCGTGCCCTTCTACCATTGCTTCGGAATGGTGATGGGCAACCTCGCGGCGACCAGCCACGGTGCGGCCATGGTCATCCCCGCGCCCGCTTTCGATCCGCGGCTAACCCTCGCTGCGGTCGCCGAGGAGCGCTGCACGTCCCTCTACGGCGTGCCCACCATGTTCATCGCGATGCTCAACGACCCGAGCTTCGACCAGTCGGACCTCTCGAGCCTGCGTACCGGAATCATGGCTGGGTCACCCTGTCCCGCCGAGACGATGAAGCAGGTGATCGAGCGGATGGGCGCTGGCGAGATTTGTATCTGTTATGGCATGACGGAAACATCTCCGGTCTCGATGCAGACGCGACTCGATGACTCGTTTGAGGTGCGGGTCTCGACTGTCGGGAGCGTGCATGAGCACCTGGAGATTAAGATGATCGACCCCGAGACCGGCGAGGTTCGGCCGCGCGGCGAGATCGGTGAGTTCTGCACTCGTGGTTATTCGGTCATGCTCGGATACTGGGACCAGCCCGCCAAGACGGCCGAGGCCATCGACGATGAGGGATGGATGCACACCGGCGACCTCGCGATGATGGATGCCGCGGGCAATGTGAGCATCACCGGCCGCATCACAGACCTCGTGGTTCGCGGCGGAGAGAACATCTATCCGCGGGAGATCGAGGAATTCCTGTTGACCCATCCCGACGTCCTCGACGTACAGGTGATCGGCGTACCCGACCAGAAGTACGGGGAAGAGCTCATGGCCTGGGTGCGCATGAGGCCCGATACGACCTCTCTCGACGCCGCGAAGGTCAAGACTTTCAGCACGGGAAGACTGGCCCACTACAAAATTCCGCGCTACGTGCATATCGTCGACGAGTTCCCGATGACCGTGACGGGCAAGATCCGCAAGGTCGAGATGCGTGAGACGGCCCTCGGGCTGCTGGGACTGTAGCAGTCGTCAGCCCGCAGGAGCGCTCCCGAGCACCGTGGCAAGCGCCGTGTCGACCAGAACGGCGCGCACGTCGGTCGCGCCGTCGAGCTTTGTGCTGTACGGCGTGGAATTGAGCACTCCGAACAAGGCATGCATCTTCACTTCAAGATCGGCCTCCGACAACTCGGGGCGCAGCCGCGCAACGATCCGCTGCCAGCCCTGGATGTAGCGACGCTGCACCTCCCGCACCCGATGGTTGGGCACGACCGGGAGGTTGGCGAGCTCGCGATCCTGGATTCGGATGACGTCTCGCTCGGTGATCGCGAAGTCGGCATGGAAGGAGACGAGGTTGCGCAGGGTCTCTAGGTCGGGGGCATCCGCCGCGATCGTCCTCTCGTAACCGGCGAGCAGTCTCTCGCTCGCGTCCACCAGAAGCTCGATGAGCATCGCCTCCTTACTGGCGAAGTGTCGGTAGAGGGCCGGGCCGCTCACTCCGACGGCGGCGCCGAGATCTTCGATGGAGACCGCACGGTAGCCGCGCTCGGCAAACAGGTGTCCGGCCGCGGCGAGGTACTTCTCCCGTCGGTGAGCCTTCTCGGTTGCGCGCCACGTCTCCACCACACGGCAACTATAGGCGACGCTGGACATTTCAGTTAGCGCTCGATAACCTAAATTTATGCACAGACTCACAAGCGAAGCACGCCTGGCGAGCCCCGAGTTCCACGCCAACGAGGCGGCTCAACTCGCCGCGGTCGCAGAACTTCGCGAGCGCCTGGCCGCTACCGCACAGGGCGGCTCCCCGGCGTCCCGCGAACGGCATGTGAGCCGCGGCAAGCTCCTGCCGCGTGACCGGATCGACCACCTCGTCGACCGTGGCAGTCCGTTTCTCGAGGTCGCGCCGCTCGCTGCCAACGGCATGTACGACGACGAGGTCCCCGGCGCCGGAGTAATCACCGGAATCGGTGTCGTGCACGGCCGCCAGGTGATGATCGTCTGCAACGACGCGACGGTGAAGGGCGGTACCTACCTGCCCATGACCGTGAAAAAGCACCTGAGAGCACAGGAGATCGCGGCGGAAAACGAGCTGCCCTGCATCTACCTCGTCGACTCCGGCGGCGCCTTCCTTCCCCGGCAGGACGAGGTGTTCCCCGACCGGGATCACTTCGGCCGCATCTTCTATAACCAGGCGCGGATGTCGTCCCGGGGCATCGCGCAAATTGCGGCGGTCCTTGGATCGAGCACGGCAGGCGGTGCCTATGTGCCCGCGATGAGCGACGAAACGATCATCGTGCAGAACCAGGGCACCATTTTCCTCGGCGGGCCGCCGCTGGTGAAAGCGGCGACGGGCGAGGTCGTATCGGCAGAGGACCTCGGCGGCGGCGTCACCCATACGAAGTACTCCGGCGTAGCCGACCACCTCGCCGACGACGACGAACATGCGCTGCAGATCGTGCGCGATATCGTGGCGCAGCTACCTCAGCCGCGCGATCGCGCGTGGGAGGTGGCCACACCCGTTGCGCCGACTGTCGATCCGTCCCAGCTCTACGGCGTAGTGCCCGCTGCGCTCTCGACGCCCTACGATTCTCGCGAGATCATCGCGC
The DNA here is from genome assembly GCF_035984695.1 of Glaciihabitans sp. GrIS 2.15. Classification (NCBI taxonomy): domain Bacteria; kingdom Bacillati; phylum Actinomycetota; class Actinomycetes; order Micrococcales; family Microbacteriaceae; genus Glaciihabitans; species Glaciihabitans sp. GrIS 2.15. Next base: position 12,817 of record NZ_JAXCHU010000001.1, on the reverse strand, counting down.
GCGTCGTCGATGGCAGCGACTTCCACGAGTTCAAGCGCGACTACGGCGCGACGCTCGTGACCGGTTTCGCCCGCATCCATGGCCATCCCGTCGGGATCATCGCAAACAACGGTGTGTTGTTCTCGGAGTCGGCGCTCAAGGGCGCGCATTTCATCGAGCTCTGCGACAGGCGAAAGATTCCGCTGCTGTTCCTGCAGAACATCACCGGGTTCATGGTTGGCCGCGAATACGAGCGCGGCGGCATCGCCAAGCACGGCGCCAAGATGGTCAACGCCGTCGCGTGCGCGCGCGTACCAAAGCTCACCGTGGTCGTCGGCGGATCGTTCGGCGCCGGTAACTATTCGATGGGGGGTCGTGCCTTCTCCCCGCGCTTCCTCTGGATGTGGCCGGCGAGCCGCATCTCGGTCATGGGTGGCCCGCAGGCGGCGTCGGTGCTCGCGACTGTTCGTCGCGACCAGCTCGAGGCGGCAGGCACCGAATTCTCGGCCGAGGACGAGGCACAGTTCATCGCGCCGGTGCTCGAGCAGTACGACGTGCAGGGCAGCCCGTACTACGCGACCGCGAGGCTGTGGGACGACGGGATCATCGATCCGGCCGACACTCGTATGGTGGTCGGACTCGCCCTCGAGATCTGCTCACGGGCGCCGATGGAAGACGTCAACTACGGCGTTTTTAGGATGTGACGCCGATGTTCGATACCGTACTCATCGCGAACCGAGGCGAGATCGCCTGCCGCATCATCAGCACCCTCCGGAAGCTCGGTATCCGGTCGATCGGTGTTTATAGCGACGCGGATGCAGGGGCGCGGCACGTTGCGCTCGCCGACGTCGCGGTGCGCCTCGGGCGTGCCGCGGCGGCGGACAGCTACCTCAACATCGAGAAGATCGTCGCGGCAGCCGTCGCCACTGGTGCGCAGGCGATCCATCCCGGCTACGGCTTCCTCGCCGAGAATGCCGCATTTGCGACGGCGTGTGCGGCAGCGGGGATCGTCTTCATCGGGCCGAGCGTTGAGGCCCTCGAGGTGATGGGAGACAAGATCAGCGCGAAGGCGCAGGTCGTGAAGCGCAACGTGCCGATCGTGCCCGGTCTCGCCGAGCACGGACTCTCCGATGAGCAGCTTGCAGCGGCGGCCCTCATTATCGGCTTCCCTGCGTTGATCAAGCCATCGGCCGGTGGAGGTGGCAAGGGGATGCACCTCGTTCGCACGGAGAGTGAGGTGAAAGCTGCGATCGCCGCTGCGCGCAGGGAAGCAGCCTCCTCGTTTGGCGACGACACTCTGTTCATCGAACGGTTCGTGCAGAATCCGCGCCACATCGAGGTGCAGGTGCTTGCGGATAACGAGGGCAACACCGTGCACCTCGGAGAGCGCGAATGCTCCCTCCAGCGGCGCCACCAGAAGGTGATCGAGGAGGCGCCGTCGCCGCTGCTCGATGAAGTCGTCCGCGCGAGGATCGGCCGGGCCGCGGTCGACACGGCGAAGAGCGTCTCGTATCGCGGCGCAGGCACGGTCGAGTTCATCGTCTCCGCCGACTCGCCCGATGAGTTCTTCTTCATGGAGATGAACACCCGCCTTCAGGTTGAGCATCCTGTCACCGAGCTTGTTACCGGACTCGACCTGGTCGAGTGGCAGTTGCGGATCGCCGCTGGCGAGAACCTCGACTTCAGCCAGGACGATGTCGTGCTCACCGGACATGCCATCGAGGCACGCATCTACGCCGAGGACCCGCAGCACGGTTTTCATCCGACCGGCGGCACCGTGCTCTCGCTGACCCACCCCACGGGGCAGGGTGTGCGAGTCGACAGCGCCCTGATTGAGGGTCTCACCGTCTCCTCGGACTACGACCCGATGCTCGCGAAGGTCATCGCCTGGGCTCCCGATAGGGAGGGCGCTTTGCAACGTCTGCGGGCCGCCCTGAACGACACCGTGACGCTCGGCGTCACCAACAACGTCGAGTTCCTCACGCTGCTCCTTGCCGACGCTGATGTCATCACCGGTACTCTCGACACCGAGCTGATCGAGAGGCGCCTCGACGGATCCGCATTCCACGCGGCCGACGCTGATGTTTTCGCGGCAGCGGCGCTCATCATGCACGCTCGCGGCTTCCCCGGGACGGGTGCCGGGCCGTGGCAGCAGCGATCCGGGTGGCGTCTGGGAGCGGCGGCGGCATCCGTGTACCGGCTGGCCACCGGACCGGAGGAAGCTCGCACTCTGGTGCGGGTGCTTGGCACGCCGGTTGACGCCCTCGTCACCGTAGATGACCGTGAGCCCACACAGGCCAGCGTGAGCATCACGGGAGCCTCGGCGCGGGTGAGATTCGGCGACTCGACGGTGACGCTGCGGTTCGCCCACGACAGCGTTCGGCTGTATCTTGCCTCCGGCGGTGCGTCCTGGAGTATCACGGACGTTCGGTCCGAACGGAAGTCCGCGGGCGCGGTCGGTATGAACCCGGAGCTTCGTTCGCCGATGCCGGGAGCTGTGGTTGCGATCTTCGTCGAGGACGGTGCCGAGGTCGAGGCGGGCACGCCGGTTCTGAGCATCGAGGCGATGAAAATGGAACACGTGCTCAGGGCATCCGTAGCAGGCACGGTGGTGTTGCAGGTGCAACCGGGCGCGCAGGTGTCGGCTGACCAGGTGGTCGCGTCGATCGTGACGGTGCGGGGCGCTGCTGTAGTCGACGAAGCATCATGATGGAACGGCGGATTGAGCGAGCGTGCTGAATGGATTTCACCTGGCGAATCGAGAGTTTTTCGCCCGTGAGGTGCTCGACGTCGCACCCGAAATTCTCGGCTGCATCATTCAACGGACGGATGACGAGGGCACGGTGACCATCCGGATCACCGAGGTCGAGGCGTATGCGGGTGAACGCGACCCCGGCGCTCATACCTATCGGGGCAAGACGAATCGTAATAAGACGATGTTCGGTGCCGCCGGGCACCTCTACTGCTATTTCACCTACGGGATGCATCACGCGCTGAATCTCGTCGCCGGACAACCGGGGCAACCATACGGTTGTCTCATCAGGGCGGGAGAGGTGATGGAGGGTATCGACATCGCCCGCAGTCGTCGACAAAGCCGACCGCGAAAGGCACCTCTTCTTGATGCCAGTTTGGCGCGGGGCCCTGCCTGTGTTGCCCAAAGCTTCGGGGCAACCCTGGTAAACGATGGTGATGATCTTTTTGGCGGACAGTGGAAATTTTTCGTTCCGGATGACGGTGTGGTGTTACCCCACCGGACCGGACCGCGCGTTGGAGTCAGTGGTCCCGGTGGAAGTGCGACGAATTTCTCCTGGCGATACTGGTTAGCGGACGAGTCATCGGTCTCGGCCTACAAGCCGGGCCGCGTGGAGGACGAGGCTGGGGATCAGGACGGAGTCCGGGTGCCTGTGGGTCGCCTCTGGCCACGCGGCATGAAGAAGGTCACTATTGAAGGCTTAGTTGTCACTTCATTGAGGCCGCGAGTGAGGCCGGTTGGTCCATTATTTCAAACTCGATCGGATGAGTCGAATGCCCGATTGTGTAGACACAGGTTGGCGCCATGCTCCCAGTTGAACAGCCAGTGCTAGGACCCGCATCGATAATCTCGAATTCACGCACGCACTATTCGCGCCTCGATGTCATGCGGGCGGAGTCGTGCGGGCGAAGGCCCCTCCGCTGGCCACGGCCGTTGTGGCATCCGCAAGCCGTCGGCAAGCTGTTCGGTGAGCAGCCTGATGTGACGGCAGACCCACCCGGTGTCAGTCGTTATCGAAGTCGATATCGGCCCCGCGCAGCGCGGCGATCGCTTGGATGGCGAGCCGGATTCCTGAGTAGCCAATCACAGCAGCGAGAACGAGTGCAATGACCGGATCGAGCCAGTAGAGCCCGCCGGTGAGCCAGATGATGGTGCCGGCCACGAGCACTCCAGCCGCGGCGGCGGCATCCGCAAGCGTGTCGATGAGCACTGATTTCATGTGGATGTCTTCGCGATGCGAAGAAAAGCCGAGCACGAGCGCGCCGGTGATCATCACCGCGAGGGTGATCAGGCTGACGATGGCCATCGGGAGTCCGAGAACAGCGGGGGAACCCTCGCGCAGTCTCACGATCGCTTCGGTCACGACGCCGATGGTGACCGCAACGAGAATCATGGAGTTGATGAGAGCTACGATCGCGATCGGCTTGTTGGCGCCGGGATGCTCCGAGTTGCGGTCCCGCAGTGCCACCGCGATCAGCCCGAGGGCCAACGCGACTGAGTCGGCCAGGGTGTCCCCTGCCGCCGCGAGCACGCCCACTGAGCGGGCTGTGATGCCGACGGTGACGAGTCCGCCGATCAGGGCGATGTTCAGCACAAGGACGATGGCGAGCCTGCGGCTCTGGCTGAACCGTGGTGTGCCAGTAACCGTGCTCATGCGTCGGTTTCGGATGCGACAAAGGATAAGAGCCAGAGCGGACGGCTCCGACGATCGACAGAATGGGGAGAACTCACTCCATCATCCTTCCAAACTCTGCCGGGCGAGACCAAACGGGGTGCGCCTTGCACTGTCGACCAGGGCGCGCCTACCGGGGCAGGCGTTCGTCGGCAAGTCGAATGACCGGGGTCTTCTGCGCGAGCTCGTAATCGTTGGCGCGGAAGCTGCTCTCGATCCTTTTCCGTGGAAGCCGGCGGCGTATTCCTGCGTGATGGTCAGGTTCTGATGCCCGAGGATCCTGGCAAAGATGTGCGCTCGCAAACCCGAGCACTGGGTCCAGGATTCATGCGATCGCCTGAGCGGAACAGGGCATCCGCTGCTCACGAACATTTCGGGTTAAGCGTCCACAGTCGTCTCTGTCTCAGAAAGATACAGCTGTGGCGCATCGAGTCTCAACGAATGGTGACAGACAACCAGAAGCATGCCGAGACGCGAATCACCACACGAGCAGTGACAGCAAATCCAGACCTAGACCGGAATCAAGAAGGGAGGCACCTGAGCTCCGGTCAAAACAGAAGGCCCTCCGACCAAATCTAGATTTGGCAAGGGGGCCTTTGACTGTTGCGGGGACAGGATTTGAACCTGCGACCTCTGGGAGCTTTCTGAGGTGTTCTCAGCAGCCCCGAATCTTGTCGGAAATCCCCGGAAACGCTTGGAATTTCAAGGAAACCGGTTAGCTTCTTGCGTGCAGTTTATCGGATTGTTTTGGGTTTGTGGTCCATCGTTTGTGATGAGTAAATGATGACCGATCGAGATGTATCGGGGCGCTCCCTTTGTCACTCTCCGCTTCGTGCGAAGTTAGACATGTAGGCAACACCACACGTCAAAGATAACGCCAATTGTGTTCGGAGGAGTTGAACTGTTCCGTTGCCCTCGCGCGCAGAATCACGAATCCGCATTCTGGCCCGTAATCGACGGACAGTTGGCAGGTTGCCATGTGGCACTGCGTCGAGATGCAACCTCTTCACAGCCCTTAGCGCCTGCGTTAGCACTTTTCGCAATGCGGGCCTGCCTGTCAGAGCAGCGATCAGCGTACCCGAACTGAGATCGCCATCGAAGCGGTTCTGGGCTGCTGCGAGGATTTCGGACAGCGGAATTAGTGGATTCTTCTACGCTGCCAGGGCTGGCTGCTGATAACCATAGTGGACTTCGTTGGGGCGTCGGTAGCCGAGGCCTGAGTGCCGGCGTCGACTGTTGTAGAACCCCTCGATGTAGAGGATGAGGTCTTTGCGAGCCTGGGCTTTGGTCGCGTAAACGGTCCGGTAGACGCGCTCGTTTTTCAGCATCGAGAAGAACGATTCGGCCATACTGTTGTCCCAGCACACGCCGGTGCGGCCCATGGACGAGCGCATTCCTAGGCTGATCACTAAGGCTCGGAAATCGGCCGAGGTGTAGACGCTTCCCCGATCGGAGTGCCAAATCGCGTCCGGCTCGATCAGGGTCGTCGCAGCAGCATTCTTGAGCGCGTCAGCGACCAGCTCGGTGCGCATGTGGTCAGCGATGGACCACCCGACGACCTTCTTGGAGAAGCAGTCAATGACGGTGGCCAGGTAGACGAATCCTTGCCAGGTGTGGATGTAGGTGATGTCCCCGATGAACTTGCGCCCGGGGCGGTCGGCGGTGAAGTCGCGTTTGAGGAGGTCGGGCATGGTTGCCGCGGCCACCGTGTCGGCCTCCGTGGTGATCCGGAATGGTCGTGGGTGGCAGGCCACAAGGCCCTCCTGGCGTATCATCTGCCGCACCAACTCGGGGGAACACTGCGTCTGCTCCGCAGCAAGGTCCGCGTGGATTCGGCGATACCCGTAGGTGCTGTCGGACTCCTCAAAATAGTGCCTAACCCGCACGAGAAGGGCCTGTCGGCGGGCCGACGTCACCGATTGGGGGCGCGTCAGCCAGTGGTAGAAACCAGACGTTGACACCTCCAACCAGCGGCACATTTTCACGACCGGGTTGCGGTTATCGGGCTCAGATTTTTGGGAGTCGATGAATTCGTACCGGCTCACTACCGCTGCTCCCACGCGAAGTAAGCGGCCGCTTTTTTCAGGAATTGGGCCTCAGCTTTGAGTTCCTGCACTTCTCTCTCAAGCTCCTTCAGACGAGCTCGTTCGGGGACGGTCAGTTCCGTCTCGGTGCCGCCGTTCGCTTCGCGGTGCTTGATCAGCCAGTTGCGCAGAGTCTCGGGGCCGACCCCGTAGGCCTCAGCGACGTCCCTGATCGGTTTGGACGTGCTGATCACCTCGCGGCACAACTCGTCTTTGAACTCCTGGGTGAATTTTCGGCGTGCTGCGGTCATGCTGATCTCTACTTTCAGTACACCCTCATTTTAAGAGGGCCCACTGTCCGAGATACCCGCAGCAGCCCAGACCGACTCAAACGCATCTGTTGCGTATGACGTACGGGAGCGGGAATTCCTAGCGGGACACCTATACGGGAAATCATTGCGTGCCGAGAGGGTCCGATGTCAATAACCGCCGGGGAGTGTCCGCAAGAGGTCCGGCGGATTCAAGCGGTCGTTGCAACGATGGGTTTTTCTGGGTTTGACAGTAGTCGTTGCATGGCTTGGGCGGGGGTGATCCCGCCGAGTGTTTTGCGGGGCCGATTGTTGAGTTCGGTTGCGACTTCGAGCAGCCGTTCGGGTGAATGGATGGAGAGGTCGGTGCCCTTCGGAAAGTATTGGCGCAGCAACCCGTTCGTATTCTCGTTGGTGCCTCGTTGCCAGGGCGAGTGTGGGTCGCAGAAATAGATCGCCATCTTGGTCGCCAGGGTGATCTGTTTGTGTTGGGCCAGCTCGGTTCCCTGATCCCAGGTCAGGGACTTAGCCAGCCGTTCGGGAAGGGTTTTGATGGTTGCCAGCAGGCCATCACGAACGGTGATCGCGTTGTGGTCGCCGGGGAGGTGGACCAGCATGGTGAACCGGGTCTGACGTTCCACCAAAGTTGCAATCGCGGACCGGCAGTTCGACCCCAGGATCAGATCCCCCTCCCAATGACCGGGAACAGCACGGTCGGCCACTTCCGCCGGCCGCTGGCTGATCATGATCATGTCCGGGATCTTGCCCGAGTTTTTTGCGGCAGGTCGTCTCGGACGTCTGATCGCACGGCCGGTGCGCAAGTGTTGATGCAGGTCAGCCCGCAGGTGGCCACGACCTTGAACATAGAGTGCTTGGTAGATCGTCTCGGGACTCACCCGCATCTCCTGCCGGTCCGGAAATACCACCGCCAGATGATCACTGATCTGTTCCGGACTCCATTTCACGCACAACTTCGCCTGCACCAAGGATGCCAGTTCCGGGTGGTCGAACTTGCTCCCCTTGGGGCGGCGGCCCCGATGCTCGGCCTGTTTCTGCGCAGCATACGGGGCATACCGGGTTCGTGCTCGCGGGCCGGTCTTGGATCCACCTCGGGCCAGCTCCCGACTGATCGTGCCGGCCGAGCGGCCCACTTCGACAGCGATCATCCGCATACTGGTCCCCGTCAGGTGCAGGTCAGCGATCTGCACCCGCTCCTCCACAGACAGGTAACGCCCCGATAGCTTCGGCTTCGGCAACGGAACCCGACCTCCTGTCGGTTGGCGCCAACGCCGTCCAGTTCGTCGATCCACCCCCACAGCATCACATGCTGCAGACGACGTCGAACCCCCGGCAACTAACACCCAGAACCGTTCCCGCTTCTGAACCAACGCATCCTTCGACCACACAGACAACACCTCACTGACAAACGAGTGTTGCAACGACCGGCTGAACCCGCCGTCCCGCTTACGGACACAGCTCTGATGTGAGGGGAACGCGGGTTGGTGTGTTCCGTATGTACCCCCCTAGTGCGACTCATCGGTAGCCTTCGCGAATGGATTTCACCTTTGAAGCTAACAACGATTCGGCGTATATCTCCTTCCTCACAAATGAGAGTCGATGGAGTCAGGCCGTAAGATCCGTAACCCTCCTCGATACCAACGTGCGCGAAGATATAGTCCTGGACTTCGATGATGATGGTCACTTGATCGGGCTGGAGTTCCTCACTGCTCGCCGAAACCTGAGACCCGAAGTCCTCAAACAGGCACGGCAACAAGGTTGAGCCGAGACGAAGTGGTGATCCCAGATACGTCGGAGCAGGAGGGGACCCGTGGTGATCAAGCGCCCTAGGATCGGTGACGTTTTCACGATCCCGACAGGAGATGGTCGGTTCGGTGTCGGCCAAGTCGTCGCGACCTACGGGAAGGACGCCTACTTCTTTGCTGTCTTCGGACCCTTAGTGTCAGCCGCCGACTTGCCAACCCGGCTTATCGAGGTACTGGCCGGTCCCGCGGAAATCCTCGCCCTATCCTTGGACGCCAAGATCCACACAGGCCATTGGAAGGTGGTGGACTGGATTCCCGTTCGTGACGATCTACCGCTTCCCGCGTTTAAAGAGGCGGTGGCGTCGGCCGACCACTTCGATGTAGTGAATTACTCGGGCTCTCAGCGACGGCGAGCAAACAAGGATGAGGTTGCCCGACTGCCCAACCGGAAGATCGTCGGACCCGTGCGATTGGAGCGAGCGCTCCGGGCCAGCGCGGGTATTGAGCCCTGGCTGGATGCGTTTGACGAACTCAGGCCACGTGGGCTGACCTCCAGGGAGGCCTTCCGCTGACGCGCTTCCCAATCCGCCGTCGAGTGGGCTGAGCCACCGCCTGTTCGTAAAGATCGGGCTCCCTGGATCGGAATGACACGAACGGAGGCGGTACGCAAAACAGATCGAGCAAGAGCTTGCGCTTCAAGCGTCGCCAACATCGGCTCTGGCCAAATTCGATGACGATGGATCGCGGCTCTCAAATCAAGCGAAACAAATTTCTCAACAGCAAGTCCCGGAAAGCGACTGAATCGGCAAATCGCTGAGACGGCCTTCAACTCCACGGTCACTGCGTCAGTTGACGTTCCCTTGTGACACAACATCGGCACGGTTGATGGTTGGGTCGTGTGGCCCGAGATCTGTCGCGCTTGCCGTCCGGCATACGGGCAGCAGTGCCGCTGTTCCATTCCGAAGAAAAGCGGAAATCCAACGTGAAGAGCAACATCTTCCGCCGGTTCCGTCGAGATCAATTGTTTTCGGCCTGTGTCGCTCTGGTTCTGTCGATAAAGCAGCAGGGTGGAGTGAAGCTGATTTTGTCGCGGGCTTCGTACGTGGCCTTCGCGGCGTTTGTCGACAGCGTTCGGGCTGTTCTGGGGAACATGGGGTGCGCTACTTCCCGCTTTTCGCAGCCAGGCTTCTCTCACCGATGCGGAGTTCGGGACCGTTTTGCTCTTCATTGGTGTCGGTGCACTGCCGGCAATGCTCCTTTCCGGCCGCGCGGTCGATCGGTGGGGCGTATGGGTCGCCGGCATCATGCTGATTTCCCTCGCTGTCGCAGCCACAATCGTTGGAGCGACCGCGCACAACTTCGTCTCAGCATCCATCTCGATGCTCCTACTGGGTGTTGCCTCCGGTGCGTCAGATATCGCCATTAACTCTCTTGCGGACCGTGCTGAGCAGCAAACGGGTAGCCGCATCATCACCCGCTCCCACGGGGTGTTTTCTCTGTTCGTGGTCATCGGCAGCCTGGTTGCCGGCACAGCCCGCTCGGTCAACCTGAACCCACTCACCATTTTTCTCAGCACCGCGGTTGTGATCCTGATTTTGGGGAAAGGCGTTGCCCGGCTCGCAAAGACGTCCGATTTCGCGAGCGGCGGAGATGTGAGGGGAGGCGAGCGTCCCGCCCTGGGATCTTTTGCACCATTCGCAGAAGTCGCCGCTGGAGGAAGGCACACCGAGACGGGTTTCGCAGCACAGGCGTTCCGACTGGTCTCTGGCGCATGGCAAACCTCGTTGAAAAGATCGCAGAGTCGCTCAAGGATTTCGGCGTCACGCACAACTACGGCGCCTCGGTCACCGTCAGTGGCGTCGAGATTGTTCCGGTCTCGCTCGTCTGGCTCGGCTACGGAGGCGGAAACGACCAGGACGAGAACGGTGGATTCAGGCTAAGCCGCCCGCAGGTCCTCATGCTCCGGACGCGTTCGGGTCTACCGCCTACGGGTCAGGCCGGGAGCAAGGCCCCGACGGCCGGCAGGCGTGTGGTGCATTTTTATCCGTAGAGCTCGGGATCCAGTTCATTGACTTTGATGAGAAGGCCACCAGGGGCGCGCAGTTGAAGCTGTCGCCCAAATCCTTCATCCCTGACGGAAGAGACAACTTCCACTCCCGCCTCGGTCACGAATAGCTCAAGGTCGTCGACGTTTCTCGTCTCAAAGTTCAGCTCTACGACGCTATCGCCTTGTTCAGGGTTAGCCGGGTGGGCAAGAAGGGATAGCTGAGTCTCTCCAAGCGACAGCAATACGAAATCTCCGTCTCGCGAGCCGTTGACGATCTTCGCTCCTAGCGCTTCGTAGAAAGCGATGGATGCAGGCATGTCATCAATGTGCACCATGGGCTGCACAGTCACCGCTGGTTTTTGGGTCATTGAGTCCTCTTTCGATAGGTGGATTGTCAGAACTTTTTCCAGCCAATCGGAGAGCGAGTGTTGGTCGTCGATGGCTTGGTGTTTCGCCGCTCGGATGAGCTCAGGCGGAAGAGTTACGTTGAACTGCTGCTTCTGGGTCGGCACACCCCATCGTAAAACCTATATATCTATAAGTCTAGGTGACCGACTGTTGCGGGTTGCTGTTTCCTCCGATGGTCGATGTCGGTTTGCAGGTAAGTTGTGGTCCAGCCGGTTGAGTGGCAGTTCGACACGTAAGGCGAAGCAGTAGATCAGCCATCGCTTCGTATGACGGGGAAAGTCGATGGGCTCATGAGCGTCCGGTGTCGGCAGGTCCAAACTGCAGACGGTCTCGTTCCCTTGACGGGAGAAGCCATACAGCAGTCCGTGGCAAACACTTCCGGTTCATGGATGTGCCAAGGCTGGCTTGCGCAAAGCGAGACTAGTCACGGCGCTGACGCGAATAGCCACCATGGATCATACGAAAGTGCCTTCGACGACGACACCGCCGATCTTTATGGCTACATACTCTCGTTGACGGTCAACGACGAGACTGACAGCGCCGCGAAGTGGCTATGAAATAGCGCAGAGGGCTCGTTATTTCATGTCTCCTCCGGTCGGCTGCATAGGCAGGTCGCGCTAGCGGTTCCCATCTGACACACGTCGCGTGCCGCTCTGCAATTGTCGTATTCGTATTCACGTTCGAGGTGCGTTGTTGATCTTCCGTCTTGTCGGCGGAGTCTTGCCACCGCCTCACTGGAGTCAGTCCAGCCGGAGGGATTGCCCCGTTGCTCGAAAACGTTCGAAGAGCGGTAACAGATAGTCGGCCGGTCGCCCGTCGAGCAAAGCGAGGCCTGCGGCATCGGTAACCAAGGCAACTTCCGCGAACTCAGGCTCGCGCCCCATCAATCGCTCGGCAAGGACAACAGAACCGTGACGCTGAAGGATGAACTCAACGGGCAAGCTCGGGGCGAGAAAGAAAAACCCTACGTTCCCGTTGGAAGTACGCGCAACTGCCCACAGGGCGAGGTCGTCAGGGGCTGCGTCAATTCCCGTCTCTTCGGCGAGTTCGGCTGCGGCATGGCGTCGCAGTGCGGAAGTCGTGATTTCCTGCCCCGGCGGCGGCGGCTCGAGGTTGCCGCCAGGGAATTGGATCACTCCCGGGCTACTCGTAGATCTTGACATGTGGCCCACCAGCAGGCGGCCGTCCAACGCGGGCTGCAGCACGCAGACGAATACCGATGACAGGGCGGGAGCGCTTGGGATTTGCCGAACCGTGCGGTCGCGATAGGTTGCGCGGGACCAGCTGACCTCAAGGTGAGGGGAGATCTGGCGGAAGTCACAGCAGAGGACTACTGGCCCATCGAACAAGGTCGGGTTTGCGCGCACCATCTCAGCCCATGCGCTGTCCACCGCGGAGAGAATCTCAAGCGATAACGCGGGGCCCGGAACCTCCTCAAACCGAACATCCAGAACGTCGAACAGCATTAAGCCCGACCCGAGATCGCTGGGGTGCATGTGGCGAGTATTCCATGAACGCGCCACTTCTGATCTCCGTGTCGGCACTCGTTAAAAACCCGGCCACCCGAACAGATTGGTTAGATGACAACAGACACCGTTTTCGCAGTCGCACTGCGCCGCTGATGGTTCCGCTTACGACGCCTTTAGGCTACTGGCGTCGTGGGGGTGTATTCGATGGCGGCAAGAATCGCGGTAGTGCCCATAAGCGAACTCATCCAGTTCGTCTTCTGCGTCAGTGCGATGATTCGCGCATCCGAGTATGGGAGTAATGCTTGCCGAAGGCTTTCGCTGGCTCGACCAAGATCGTTCCCTCGGACGGTGACAGTAACAAGGGCTTGTGTGTGCGTTAGTGCCATGCGCTGAGA